>CAWUXP010000265.1:0-9128 GCA_963926495.1 Candidatus Ilumatobacter herschelensis | reverse complement strand
TTACCGTCACGGTCGACGGCGTCGAACACCTCGAGGGTGTCGACCTCACGAACGAAGCGTTCTACGCTGCATGGGATGGCGGCAAGGCGCCCACGGTCACGACGAGCCAGCCATCGCCCGGCAAGTTCGTCGAGGCGTATCAGCGGCTGATCGAGCGAGGCTGTACAGAGATTCTGTCGGTGCATATCGCTGATGCGATGAGCGGGACGCTGAACTCGGCGAGGCTCGCTGCTCAGATGGTCGACGTGCCCGTTCGGCTGGTTGACTCAGGCACGGCAAGCTTTGGGATCGCGTGCTGCGCGTGGGCTGCTGCCGACGCGATTGCCGACGGCGCTGACGTTGAGTCAGCCGCGTTGATTGCCGAGGAGCGAGCCGGTGCGCTCGGGACGACGTTCATTGTCGGCGTCCCGCAGTTGATCGAACGTTCGGGCCGCGCTGATGGCGCTCGTGTCGAAGCAGCCTCGAATGACGGCATCCCGGTGCTGTCGATGGCAGGTGGTGATCTGGCCGTGCTCGCCACCGTGCAGACCGTCGAGGCCGCTGTGGCAGCGATGACCAAGTACGCCCTCGGCTGGACACCGTCAGCGCCAGCCGGGCTGCGAGTCGCCATTGGGACGTCGGATATGACGAGCGCGTCGGTGAGTGCCGACCTGACCGACGCGTTACGCGAGCACCCGGCGCTGGCGGAGGAACCGGTGCAGTACACGATTGGCCCGAGCGTGGGCGCACACACCGGCCCCGGCACCTCTGGCCTCTTCGTTTTCTGAGCCCAGATCGACCGATTCCGGCGTCAGCCCTCACTGCTCGTTGCCGGAGAGCAACTCGGGTTCATGCTTCCTTGGCCTCGAACGATCTGATCCTCAGAAAATTCTGGGGGCGTGGGGGTGCCGCAAGTTGAAGGTTGGTCAGTCGCCACCGTAAATGACAGTGATCTGCCATATCTGACTATGATCGTCCTATTAGGCCGGGCGACAGGGGAAACAGATGGCGTCAACGCGTCGACACTTCTTAAAAGTGTCTGCAGTAACGGGAGCTGGATTGGCAACGGGCGGTGCTATTGCCAAGGCAACGACCCGTACCCCCATCAACGTGCGGGCAGCGAGGCCAACGAGTCCGGCCGAGCGAGGTAAGCAGATCCAGCTCTACCCGCCGCCGCCGCCGCCGCCACCACCCGAACGTTGGGATCCCGGCGACTTCATAATGAGCGTGGACGTTGTCGGTCAGAAGATGGCGTTCACCTTCGACGACGGGCCATCTCCGGCCAACACCTATTCGGTGCTGCGGTCGCTTGCGAATGCCAAGGTCAAGGCAACGTTCTTCCTCGTCGGGGTCAACGTTCGGGCGTACCCACAGATCGCTCGCGACATTGCCAGCGAGGGACACGAGCTCGGCAATCACAGCATCTTTCACACGCCGTACCGCGCATCGTCGCTCGCCAGCCAGATTGCAGGGAACAATCAGATCATCCAGTCCGAGACCGGTGTTCGACCGGTTGCGAACCGGGCGCCGGGCCTCGCCAGGGGATCGTCGATCCTGTACACCTGCGCGCAGGAAAACATGTATGAGTGCCACACCCACATGGCCACGTCAGATTGGCTGGCACCTCGCTGGTCGGCCTCCAGTCTGGTTTCGCAGTTCTCCTCGACCCAACGGAACGGTGCGTTCGCCATCTATCACGACGGCGGCAACCGTCGCCCCACGCCAGACGCTTTACCCAGCATGATCAGCATCGCCCAGTCGCGTGGATTCCAACTCATCACTGCGACCCAGTTGGTCAACGCTGGCTCGCCCGTCCCCGGCAATCAGACCTACCCGGCGTACGGAGGGCTGCAGATTGCAGGCGGCGACGGTCAACTGCAGGCCGGTGACGAACTGGACCTGGTCGATTGTTGTCAGTTCGATGCACGGGCCGCGCTGGTTGAACGGCTCGAGGATCCGACAGTCAGTGCGGCCGAACGAAGTCGCATCGTCGAACAGTTGGCGATGTTCGACGATCATGCCCGGCTCGACAACAGTTGAGGTCGTTGTGTCGGCGGCGCGGCCCCGGAGGGCGATTCAGACTTTGGCGAGCGGGTTGCGATGGGTGCGGCTGGCGCGATCGCGAAGGCCGGCCGGGACTACGGGGAACAGCATGCCGTACGGTGCTGCGTTGTAAAGGTGGTGGATGCGGTGCGCATCGCCGAGCCGATCGAAGGCGGCGATCTTGCGGTCGCCGAACCAGCCGACCCGACGGTGGATGTAGACGTCGTGCACGAGTGCGTATGCGGCGCCGTAGGCGGTGATGCCGATGCCGATTGGGACGAGGCTGGCGAACCCGTTCCAGTTGAATCCAGCAAAGAACCCGAGGTTGACGACGGCAGCGAACATCACCGGGTACCAGTCGTTGGCTTCGACACGTGCCGTGCGAGGACGATGGTGGCTGCGGTGCAAGAACTCACCGATGCCGTGCATCACCCAGCGGTGAGTGGCCGCAGTGACCGGTTCCATCACGATAAACGCCAGGACGACGAGCACGATCGACCCCACAGATGGCATATGACAATGTTACGTGGCGCAGTCAAGCTCCGGCCACTGCATGTCCGATTACCTTCGGGTCAAAAGTGAAAAACCGGAGTCCGGAGTGGCGAGTGGGCTGTTTAGGCGAAGGCTTCGAGGGCCTCGGCGAGCGAGACGTCCATCACGCCGCGTTCGTCAGCGACCGCTGCCACCCACTTCGGCCGAAAGACGCTGCATACAGCGACCGGTTCTTCAAGTTTTGACCCTGCGATCGCGAGTTGAACGAACGAGCGGACGTAGTCCGGCGGGCGGAGGTCGCGGCCCAACTCGACGAGTGCGTACGGGTCGGGGGTCGTGGTCGACGGCGGGAGCGAGAAGAAGCTCTGCGATGTCGGTCCGGTCGGGCCGCCGGCAAGGCCAGGACCGTCGAGCATGATGGCGCCGTGGACCTGTGAGGGGCGTGCGCCAGCGAGCTGGAGCGCAATGTATGCGCCGAGTCCGCGACCGAACACCGTGATCATCCCATCTGGGCTGTGCTCGACGAGTGCTGCGAGCGCCGCGTCGGCATCACCGAGGAGAAGTTCGGCGGTGTAGCCGCCGCCGCTCGGGATGGTCGAGTTGCCGTGCCCGGTGAAGTCGAGGCCGACGATCGCGCCTTGCCACGAGTCGACCCATGCGGGAGCCTTGGCCGGGGTGTGTTCCCCGAGGCCGTGCAGCAGCAGCAGTGGCCGAGCGGCTTCGTCGATGGCATCGCGCAGGTGGTGCAGGGCGAGGTCGACCTTGTTGTGTCGAACGATCGTGATGCTCACTTGAGGCTCCCGAAGAAGTCGAGCACCAGGTCGGCAACGAGTTGTGGCTGTTCGACGTGGACGAAGTGCCCGACGCCCTCAAGTACTTCGCAGCGGCCTTGTAGCGGCATGTAGGGCAGCACCTTCTTGGGCGGTGTGCCCCAACCCATCTCTTCCATTTCGGAGCCGAGGATGCCAAGGAACGGCATGGGCAGGCCGGGGAGGCGCATGAGCGTCCATTCGGGGCGCCACGGGCCGAAGCCGCCGAAGCGCATCGACGGGTCGATCTTCCAACGCCAGCCGTCATCTGATTCGAAACCGCCGGTGGTGACGAGGCGGCGGAGCCATTCGACCTTGAGGCGCGGATTCATGCGGCCGCGGCGCTGGGCGAGTTCGTCGATGGTGCCGGGCTTGCGTTGCAGGTCAGACGTGCTGCGGCGGTGGTCGAGCCAGCTGGCGATGTCCTTGGCCATCATTTTGCTGCGTTCGTGTTCGGCAATGTCGGGGATGTTGCGCTTGTACGGGATGCCGTCCATGTTGACGAGGCCGGTGAAGCGTAATGGCTGGGCATCGGCGAGCTGCGTCATTAGCGCGCCACCTTTGGAGTGGCCGACTACGGGGAGTGGTTCGCCGCCACCGACGTGGTCAAACACGGCAAGGGCGTCGCGCATATCGGCGTCCCACGAGTACAGCTCGGCGTGTTCGGAGTCGCCGTGGCCGCGCTGGTCCCATGACACGACGCGCCATCCACCTTCGGCGAGGCGTGGTGCGAAGAGGTCGTAGGTGCGTGCGAAGTCGAAACCACCGTGAACTGCGAGCATCGGGGGAGCGTCGGCGTCACCCCACTCGTGGATGGCGATGCGAATGCCGTTGGCATCGATGTCGTACTGGCGCGATGGCGCTTCGGCCCCCGGGAAAGGAGCCGTCTGGTCGGGTACTGCGGCGGTATCACTCACTGCGGCGAGGGTACGCCGCGAGCCATGCTGGCGGAGATTTGGGGCCAGAGTGCCGTGCGGCACGTAGCATGTGGAAATGATGGGAAGCGACTTGCGAACCCAAACGCGTTCGCGTCGTTCGTCTGTGGCGCTGGTCAGCCTGCCGGTGGTCATTGCGCTCGTTGCGGGTGCCTGTGGAACCACCGACCAGGCGTCGAACGAACCGCTCCCGCCGATTCGTACCACGACCTCGACGACGACGATCCCCGGAACCACAATTCCTGAGGACGTTCGGCAGTTCTACGTGATCAAGAGTGGCGACACGCTTGCCAAGATCGCGAGTTCATTTGACGTCACCATGCAGTCACTGATCGACTTGAATGGCATCGAGAATCCCGACAACGTGCCTGCTGGGGCAACACTCGAGATCCCTGTCGGCATCCTCTTTATCTCCGAACTGCCCACGACGACTGGCTGAGTTCAGATTTGAAGTCGGGTGACCGATGCCCGGTATCCGGGTCGGCAAGGTTCCTAAGATGCAGTCATGAGCTTTTGGCCAAACTCGGAGCACTGGAGCGTAAAAATTCCGCTCAACACCCCGCACACCCGTCTCGATGTTCTTGCTGAGACCGGCGTCGTTGTCTTGAAGGATGCTGATTTCGAATGCCCTGAATCTGAGTACCTCGCGCTCGAGTACATGGATTGGAAGTCGGGCGGCGATACGAATTTCGCACCGATCGCCACGGCTGACGGCGAGCTTGACTGCCGCGGCTTTTGGGACAAGGGCAAGACCGACAAAGACGCTGAGTGGACCTCCAACGCAGCGGTCGCGCCGAGCATCAAGAACTACGTCGAAAGTGTTGGCGCCAACTTCGGTCGCGTCCGTGCGATCAAGCTCGCACCGCAAGACCGTGACGAGGCGATCCGCAGCCTGCACCGTGACGACAACAACCGTTTCAACCCGGACAACGAAGGTTGGGTCGTGCGGTCATGGGTCGAGTTCACTGACAATCCGGACAGCTACATGATCCTGATGGACAACGACGAGAACGGTCTGCCTGATGCGTCTACCGAGGTCCGCGTGCCGCTCCACAAGGGCTCGCGGTTCATTGTTGACACGCAGCGCCTCTGGCATGTCGTGGTCCATCCCGGCGATGCACCTCGTTACGCGCTGATCAGCAGCTTCGAATCGAGCCCCGTGCTCGACATGTGGATTCACGCACAAGCCGCATCCTGAAAATTAGGCGAGGAGTGCTTCGAGCACGACGGCGACGCCGTCGTCCACGTTGCTTGCGGTGACTTCGTTGCCTGCGCGCTGCACTCGGCTGTCGGCATTCGCCATGGCGACGCCCCGGCCGGCCCATTCGAGCATGGTGATGTCGTTCCACTCGTCGCCGAACGCAATGACGTCGGCTGCCTCGACGCCGAGCTGTTCGCACACCCAGCGGAGCCCGGCGCACTTGTCGATCGTGTCGGGCCCGATGTCGATTGCATCGGCGCCCATGTGGTTGGCGGCGAGCCCAGCTGGCAGGTACTCAGGAGCGCGCTGCAGGAGTTGAGCTATCGACAAGTCGTCGTGGAACGCGAAGAGTTTGTAGACCTCGGAACCACCGACGGCGAGGATGTCAGGCACCGGGTCGTGGTCGACGACGGCGGGCATGCGTTCGGCAAAACCGGGCTGGTGTGCCATTCCGGTGTCGGTTGCGATGGCGAAGCCGATCCCGGGCAGGCCGTCACGGAGCCGAGTGACAGCCTCGACGGCGGTGACGTAGCCGAATCCGATGAGCTGTACGAGGTCGCCGTTGGGGAACGTGCCGATGGTCGAGCCGTTGGTGCCGACGACGTAGGCAATCGAGTCGCCGAGTTGGTCGGCAAGGTCGGCCACGAGGTTTATCGGCCGGCCGGTCGCGATGACGACGTGGTGGCCGGCAGCGCGGACGGCGTGGATGGCAGCGGCGTTACGTTCGGACAACGTGCCGTTGTTGCCGAGCAACGTTCCGTCAAGATCGAGGGCGATCAGGTGCGTCCGGTTAGTCATCATCGGCGACCGTAGTGACTGCGCGAGAAGACTCGGCAAGCCGACGGCACTCGGTGAGTGAGCGAGTCGAGTGGGGGGCTGGGCCAGCGGGTTAGGCAGGTGTACTGAGTAATTCGCGGCGGAGAGCGAGCAGTTTCGGGGCAGGTTCGCCGTCAGACCAGGCGTCAGCGACGATGACTCGTTCGTACGACTCCCACTCCTGGCGAACGCCGGCAAGGTCACCTGCTCGAGCATGAGCCCGCATGCGCAGCCCGATCAGCTCTTCATGACCCGGCAGAACGGTGAGCCCACGGCCGGTCGCCCAGAAGACCAGATCGATGTCCCCCAACGACAGTGCATGGCCAGCCAATTCTGCCGCCACCCCGGTAGAGAGAAGGACGAGATTTGACGTGATCCCCTCGGCGTCTGGCCAGAGATAGCTGGTGCCAGCGAACGGCATGTCTCGGATCATTTCAGCAGCGGGCCGGAGCGTGGCAATGGCGTGCGCCGGTGCTTGGAGCCGTGCGGCGTCGAGTCGTTCTCGAACCAGATCGGAGTCGGTCACGACAGCGCCGTGGAGCGGCAGTTGCTCGGTCAACGTTCGAGCCAGCCATTCGTCGTCACCTTCCGGAACGACGAGCCGACCGAGCGCGCGCCGTGCTTCTGAGACGACATTGGCGAAGGTGGCGTCGCGGACATCAAGCTCCCACAGCGCAGTGCGGGCGGCGGTCCGGGTCGACTTTTCCCGATGGGTGGCCAGCCAGGCAATGAGCTCGACGGTCTTCGAGCGCTCGAACTTGCCCGGGATGCCATCGAGATCGATCACGTCGACCCCGCCCATTAATCGCACGACAATCGAGTGTTCGCGTGGAATGAAGAGCTCGACGGCATGTTCGCTGGTGGCAGGTTCGTCAGAAGGGTCAGCGTCGATCATCGGCTCGACTGCATCGTCGAGGAGATCGGTCAGTGCGGTGAGGTCGTTCAGCGACATGCCGACCGGGTCGAGCGCAAACGACAAGCCGAATGCGTCGAGCGTCCACTCGTCTGCGCTGGCACGAATCCGACCACTGGCATCGATGTTGGCTTCGGGGCCGGTGGTTGCAACGATGCCGACGCCGTGCCCTCCCGGAGGGAACGCAGTGGAAACTGTCGGCAAATCGGCCTGGTCGGTGGAGGTGAAGAACAAGACGGCTGGCTCCCACATTTCGCCTCCGGTCCGCAGCGACCGCAGCGAGAACGACGAACGCTCGTTACTTATTGTGCTGCCGACGAGTGACGCGGCGAGATCAAACGCTGCGCCGACTGAAGTTGTGTGGTGTGCGTTGCGATGCGTAAGAAACGCGGCTGGGGGAAGGGAGACGGAGATGAGCTGGGCGACTTCGGCATACGGCGATGCGGCGAGGCCGGCAGCGATCGCGGTCACGATCTCGTCAGCTTGGTCGAGCTGCGCCTCGACGAGGAAGGTGCCGCACGCCTCGATGTCGACGAACACGTCGCGGTCATCGGCGATTCCGACCTGGACGAGAGCGACGCATGGCGTCGCAACTCGGCGGGCTTCGGCGCTGAGCAATTCGACCGGGACCGATGCAGGCAGCAGCCAACTCTGACCGTCGTTGCCGACCGGGGACCACGGTGCACCGAGCTCGGCCGCACCTGTCAGGCGGAGTTCGACGCCGCCGTCTTGATCGACCAGCAGAACACCGATCTGTGCATCTGTGTCGATGAGCGACTGGGCCGCAGCCCGAATCGCGACGTCGATCCGCGTCGAGCGTTCACCCGCATCGATCGAACGCAGCCGTCGCTCGGTGGTTACGACGCCCGGCGGTGGCTTGGGGACGCGGGTTCGAGGGGTAGCTCCGCGGAGGCGCTGGCGACGTCGAACGGCGACCAAAGTAAGGACGCCTGCCGCGAGGAGCGCGGCGTATTCGATGCGGATCGGCGCCGGGGCTCTCGGGCTCGAAGGTGCCTCAATATCGCCTGCGGACTCGCCTCTGTCCGAGACGAACGACGTCGTCGTGGTGCTCGTTGTAGCCGGTGACGTGGTGCTGATTGTCGCCGCCGAGGTGGTCGCGGTTGAAGCCACCGCTGGACCAGCCGGAGGCGGCGTGTCGGGGACTCCGGTTTTTTCGGGCGACGTGGTGGAGCTCGGCGGCGTTGCCACGACGGCTGGCGCTGGCAGGTCGTCGACCGACTCGACATCGGGTTCGGATGGCAAGTCGAGTTCCCATCCCGGCACGATCAGATGTGGGTCGTCGAACGTTCGGCCGTCGCCCATGTCCCGATCGCGGTTCTCTTCGAAGATGTCCGCCCAGGCCGCAGCATCACCGAGTCGTTGTGCAGCGATGTCGGAGAGCGTGTCGCCCTCGATCACGACGTGCGAACCCGAAGCGATGTCGGCAGGTGATGCGGTCGTGCTGTCGAGTTGCATCGTGATGGGTGTCGACGGAACGACGGAAGCCAGCGGCAGCACTTCAGCAGGGATAACGAGTTCCCAGCCGACTTCGATGTACGCCGCGTTGGTGAAGCGACTGCCACCGGGCATCACCGAGCCCAGGTTTGCATCGAGGATGGAATCAGCGATGTCGGTAGTGGACATGGTGACGTCGACAGACAGCGACCGGGCGATCGCGTAGATCGACTCGCCGCGTTGCACGAGATGTCGTCGAGACTGCTTGAGGGACGCTGCTGCTGGCCGGTCCGTTTCCGATGCCTGGTCACGTCGGGCGCCATGCTGGTCTGCAGTAACTCCGTTGGCGGGTGAACCTGCTTCAACATGCTCGGTGGCCGCCGAGGGAGCGGACCAGGGCAGCGGTGAACTTCCCGCAGAGACGAGCGCAGTCGCAGGTGTCGTCAGCGGGAGAAGCGCCACGAGGCCCGCAGCAATGAACCGGG
>CAWUXP010000264.1:0-13793 GCA_963926495.1 Candidatus Ilumatobacter herschelensis | reverse complement strand
GCCGTGCGATCGACCTCGAAGATCGCTTGCCGAACTGGTGCACCGGTCACTTCGGCACGCGGCAGCGGCGAGTTCTCGAACGCCACGGCGCACGCGACGGCGCGCTTGGCGGACAATTGGCTGGCACGCCCAGGCGTGCGGTCATAGGAGACCACGACGACGGGTATCTTCAATCGTCGAGCAGCGAACACGGACGGCATGCTGGCGTAGCCACCGACCGAGACGACCACAGCGGGCCGATCTTGACGGAACTTCTTGACCGCCTGGCGGGTCGCCCTGATCATCTTGGGAACGAACCCGAGGTTGCGACGACTCAGGCTGCGTTGGAAGCCGACGACATCGTAGAAAACATGGGGGAACGGTGTAATCGGTAGGAGCCGGGTCTCCATCCCGCGTTGACATCCTGCATACAGGATCTCATCGGCACTGCGCCCCCGTGCGACAAGTGCCTCTGCCACGGCGAGCGCTGGCAGCACATGACCCGCAGTCCCTCCACCGGAGACGACAGCGAACAGGCCCATGTCAGGATCGGGTCGCTCGTCGAGCGACGCTCAGCAGCAGCCCGGCAGCAAACATGCTGACGAACAGCGAACTGCCGCCTGCCGAAAAGAACGGAAGGGTGAGGCCTGTCACTGGCATCACGCCAGTGACCCCGCCGAGGTTGATGATCGCCTGCACCCCGAACCACGCCGAGATACCGCCAGCCAGCAGCATGCCGAATCGGTCGGGCGCGGCAAGCGCCGCTTGGACGCCGAAGGCCACGAGAACAATGAAGCCACCGATGACCGCAGCCGTGCCGATCATTCCAAGTTCGTCAGCAATAATCGAGAAGATAAAGTCGCTGTGGGCGTATGGGAGGTAGCCGAGCTTGGTTCGGCTACCACCGATGCCGGAGCCGGTGAGGCCACCGTTGGCGATGCTCACCAACCCTTGGTACACCTGGTACGACTCGAACTCCTTGTGCCCTTCGATGTCCATGAAGGCGGTAAAACGGCTGAGTCGACGGGAGTTCGACACGACGAACCCGATCGCGGCAACGACGGCTGTGAGCGTGAGACCCGCAAGGGGCAACATCGGCACGCCAGCGATCCACGCCACGCTCAACACGATCACTCCGAGCACGATGGCGGATCCAAGGTCGCCCTGGACGAGGCTCATGGCGGCGGCCGTTCCAGCGAGTGCAGCGATCGGATACAGAGTCTTGCGGCGGTCGCCAAGCTCATGGGCCCGAGCCGTGAGCAGACTTGCTGCCGCGATGACGACGACCAGCTTGAGGAACTCAGACGGCTGCACCGAGAGGCCCGCGAACTGGATCCATGAGCGTGCTCCGTTGACCGGTGTACCGAGGCCCGGGATGAACGGCGCAGCCATCGCTGCGGTACCGAGGGCGAGTAGCGGAATGGTCAGTGGCTTCCAGATCGTGTACGGAACCTGCGTTGCGAAAACCATGCCGACGAGGCCAATGCACGCCCACATGGCCTGCTTCGAGAACACCGCGTACGGCGAGTTGCCGATGTTGGCCTGCGTGACTGCCGATGCGGAGAGCACCATCACGAGGCCAAGTACGACGAACACGAGGACCACGCTGGCAATCACGTAGAAGGTGCCCGGTGGCGGGCCGGATTTCCGCTTTGAATCCGCAGCAGCACGCACCGACAGACCGAACTTGGCGATCGGACCGAGATGCTCGGCCGGATCACCCGCGGCACCGACTGGGCGGAGCGATCTCGGCCGTTCCCCTGCGACGCCATGAGCCCGCACGCCGGGTCGGCGGCTCGAGGCGGTGCGCGCTGCGGGCTTACGCGTCGGAGTGGCGCGTCGAGTCCGACCGCTCGATGGTGCGGTCCGGCCGGCCGATACGTCGGCCGCACGTCGGTCGAGCGTGGCACGCCGACGGTCAGCGACAGTAAGTGTGGATGTCATGTGGAGACTCCCTGTAGTTGCTGTTCGGCAAGTTGCGTGAAGAGCGTGCGGAATGCCTCACCGCGTACTTCAAAATTGGTGAACTGATCAAGGCTGGCGCACCCAGGCGACAAGAGAACAGTGTCGCCCGGCTGCGCCCATGCGGCGGCCCGTTCGACAGCTCGCTCCAACGTGCCGACCGACTCGACTCTGCTGACACTGGCAAAAATGTTGGCGATCGTGGATGCCGTTGTGCCGATGGCGAGCACGGCTGTGCAACGCCATGCTTCGTCTGCCATCAACGACAGGTCGACACCCTTGTCGGCGCCGCCAGCAATGAGGACGATGTTTTCGAACGAGCGGATTGCCGCCGACGCTGCGTGGGGCGTGGTCGCCTTCGAATCATTGAACCAGTCGGCACCGTTGTGGCTCCCGAGCCGCTCCAGACGATGCGCTGGACCGACGAAGGTCCCGAGCGCTCGTTCGATCGCGTCGATATCTGCGAGGCCGGTCTCGAGTACGAGCGCCGAGGCTGCCAGCGCGTTGGTGATGTCGTGCGGCAGCGTCCGGCGCAATGACGCGACCGGAGCGATTGTCCCCGACGGCCCGATGAGGAGACCACCTTCCGACCGGTACTCGCCTGCCGTCAACCCAAAACTCAAGGTGCGGCCTGGCGCTGTAGCGAGGTGACGCATCACGGCAACGTCGTTTGCAAGGCCGATGACGACGTCGTCGGGCCGCTGGTTTGCGAACACCTGGGCCTTGGCTGCCTCGTAGGACGCCATCGACGTGTGCCAGTTGAGATGGTCCGGTTGCACGTTCAGCCACGCGGCGGCGTCGGCGCGGAACGTCGGCGTGAATGCGAGGCGGAAGCTCGAGCACTCGACGACGAATGCGTCGTACATCTCGGTGCCGTCATCGTTGCGTGCGT
The DNA here is from genome assembly GCA_963926495.1 of Candidatus Ilumatobacter herschelensis. GTDB lineage: Bacteria > Actinomycetota > Acidimicrobiia > Acidimicrobiales > Ilumatobacteraceae > Ilumatobacter_A > Ilumatobacter_A herschelensis. The sequence goes on along the minus strand of CAWUXP010000264.1, from coordinate 10,960 downwards.
CGATGGCGTCGACGAGCGGTGTGTCGGTATTGCCAGCATCGACCGAGCGCACGCCTGCAGCTTCGAGCATCGCGACGGTGAGCTTGGTGGTCGATGTCTTGCCGTCCGTACCCGTAACCGCAAGCATCGGGCGCGCTCCGTTGGGGCGTTCTTGTTCCCACCGGTAGGCCAGCTCGATTTCCGACACGATGTCGAGCCCGAGGTGCTGCGCCGCAGTGATGATCGGGTGGTGCTCGGCGACACCCGGCGCCGGGCACAGCAGGGTGCACCCATCGAGTAATTGCTCGGCAGTGGTCTGAGCGGCGTCGACCAGTTCGACGCCGAGTTCGGCAGCTAGCGCACTCCGCTCATCGGTGATCGTGTCGTCTGCGACCTTGACGGTGACACCGTGTCGCAACAACGCTCGGACGGTCGACGCGCCGGCGACGGCGAGCCCGTAGACGAGTGCGGTCACAAGCCAACCGCCACGTTGGTGAAGTCGGCAATGAAGATAGCGACGGCGGTGGCGATCGAGATCCCGGCCAGCAACCAGAATCGGATAATGACGGTGGTCTCAGGCCAGCCGAGCAGTTCAAAGTGATGGTGGATCGGTGACATGCGGAACAGGCGCTTGGTCCGTCCAGACGCCTTGAAGACACCCATCTGGATGGCGACCGACCCAGCCTCCATCACGTTGATGCCGCAGATCAAAAGAATCAAGAGGTGCGTGTTCGTCGTCAACGCAAGAAATGCGAGTGCAGAACCGATGGCGAGGGCACCGACGTCACCCATGAAGATTTTGGCGGGAGCCGCATTCCACCAGAGGAACCCGAGGCAGCCGCCGGCGAACGCTGCTGCGAACACGCCCATGTCGAGTGGGTTGATGGCCATGTCGTAGACGTCAGGATTACGGAAGAGCCAGTAACCGATCAGGGCGAAGGCACCAAAACCCATGAGAGCCGAGCCTGCAGCGAGCCCGTCAAGGCCGTCGGTGACGTTGACAGCGTTCGTCGTCGCCCAAATGATGATGCCGGCCCACAGCACCCAGACAACGGTCGGAACCTCGATACCAACCTCCGGACGGGTGATCGAGATCGTCTGCGAAATACCCGTGCCCGCGACAAGGACCCAGGCCATCACGAAGCTCATGAGCATCGTGATGTAGTTCTTTTGCTTCCAGAAGATGCCCCGGTTGTGACCCTTGCGGACCTTGATGTAGTCGTCAAGGAAGCCCATTGCGGCGAGGAGTAGCACGCCGACCCACACGATCATGGTCTGGTTGGAGAAGGCGAGGTCGCGGACGTGGGCCACGACCCACCCGATGAATGCAGCCCCGACGATGGCGATGCCACCCATCGTCGGGGTGCCCTGCTTAATCATGTGGTGCTCTGGGCCGCGGTCTTCCTTGCCGAGAATCGGCTGACCCTGGCCGCGCGTCCGAAAAAAGACGATGAGGTAGCGGGTGCCAAAGAGCGACACCAACGTCGAGACCGCCGTGGCGATCATGAGAGCGATCATCGAGAACTACTTTCCATGAACGACAGAGCGACTGCTCTGTCGTCGAACTCGATAACAGAGTCGCCGAGATCTTGTGTCTTTTCGTGGCCCTTGCCAGCAATGACGACGATGTCGCCACTTCGAGCCACGTCCAAGGCCTCGCCGATGGCGTGGCGTCGGTCAGGGTTCGACGTGACTCGATCACGGTAGTTGCTCGGCACCCCTGCCACGACGTCATCGATGATCTGCATTGGCTGCTCAGACCGCGGGTTGTCAGAGGTGATGATCACTCGATCGGCGCCGGCCGCTGCAGCCGCGCCCATCTCCGCACGCTTGCCATGATCGCGGTCGCCCCCGCACCCGAACACGACAATCACGGATGCCGATTCGTCCACTACCGAGCGAGCAGCGGCAATTACTTCGGTCAGCCCATCCGGAGTGTGGGCGTAGTCGACAATGACAGAGCACCCGCCGTCGATGCCAGTGGGCCAGGCGACAGTTTCGAAGCGTCCAGGGATGACGCCGAGTCGGGCGAGTCCACTGACGATGTCGTCAAGCGGAACACCGAGTTCAGTTGCCGTGACAACCGCTGCCAGCGAGTTGGCGACGTTGAACGCTCCGCCGATTCCGACATGAATCCGACGCCCGCTCCACTCATAGCTGAGCGACGTTGCGGTCACCGCGACGTCGACCAGTTCTGCGGCGGAGTAGGTGACGACTCGCATCGATGGCGCCTTGTTGCCTGCAATCACATCGGCGAGCAGGCGACCATGCGCGTCATCGATGTTGATCACTGCGAGCGGCGCAAAGCAAACGTCGAACAACGATGCCTTGGCTCGGAAATAGTCCTCGGGAGTTCCGTGGAGGTCGAGATGGTCGTGGCCGAAGTTGGTGAACACGACGGCATCAAAGTGTGTTCCGTCGACGCGATGCAGCGTCAGTGCGTGAGATGACACTTCGAGCACCGCTGCCGAACAGCCGTCTGCAACGAACTCGGCGAGACGCTGCTGGAGTTCGGGTGCCTCGGGGGTGGTGCGGGGGCCGTTGAGCGTGCCGACCACGCCGACTCGTTGGCCGTGTGCCATGAAGATCGCTTCGAGCATCAGGCTCGTCGTCGTCTTGCCGTTGGTCCCGGTGATACCAACGGTGGTCATTTGGCCACTCGGATCGCCCATCAGCGATGCGGCGATCGGTCCGAGTCGGAGGCGAGTGTCGTCCACGATCAGTTGTGCGATGCCGCCGACCGCCGCGGCCTCAAGCCGGTGGTCGACGAGTAGCGCGGCTGCACCTGCCAGCATTGCCGCAGCAGCAAAGTCGTGTCCGTCGACGCGTTCACCGCGCAAACATGCAAATAGCGAACCACTGCCGACGGCACGAGAGTCGTGTGTAATGGCCGAGATCTGCGTCGTTCCGTTGCCGTGGACTTCGGCGACTGCACCACCAAACATGTCGGCGAGCGTGGCGGCGAGTGAGTCGACCGTATGTGGGCTTGTCACTCTGGGCATCCCGTGCTGCCGGGTGCCGGCTGGATGTTCCGCTCGTGTAGAAGTGTTGGAACGAGGGCTGCAAACACGGGAGCAGCTGCGGTTCCGCCGAAGCGATCGAGGGTACCTGCCGGTGGTTCGTCTACTGAGACCAAAACGGTGATCTGCGGATTGTCCGCAGGGAAGAACCCAACGAAGCTCGCGTAGTAGATCCGGTCGCCCTCTTCGTTGTAGTACGTGCCGTTATCAGCCGCCTTGAAGGCGGTGCCTGTTTTGCCGGCAACCGGCAGATTGTCGACTTGCGCCATCTTGGCCGTGCCTTCGCAGACAACGCGCTGCATCATCGCTGTCGTCGCCGCAGCTGCCTGTTCGGAAACGACGCGACGCGTGGCGGCTGGGGGCATCGGCGTCTGCTGACCATCCGGGCCGACGGTCGCCTTGACCAGCTTCGGGGCCACATAGACGCCGCCGTTGGCGATGACGTTGATCGCTGAGACGAGCTGGAGTGAGGTACTCGACATGCCCTGGCCATACGCAACCGTCACTCGTTCAGAACCCCACAGGTCATCGACATCCTTCAGGAGGCCGGGCGATTCGCCAGGAAAATCGAGTGCCGTTTTAGAACCGAGCCCAAAGGCGGTCATGTAGTCGTAGTGCTGATATCGACCGAGCTCCTGCTGCACCATGATCGTGCCGATATTCGACGACTCGGTAAGGATGTCAGAGACCGTCAGTAGCTCGTCCGGGTGCTCGTGGGAGTCCTTGAGAAGGTCGTCGGCGTACTGCTTCCGCCATGGCACGGTGAAGGCCGTATCTGGCGTAACAACGCCGGCATCGAGTGCGCCTGCAATCGTAATGACCTTCGCCACAGAGCCTGGTTCGTAGGCATCGACAGCTGCAAAGTTGCCGTTGGTCACGCCGTACTCGCCGGTTTGGTCGTCCCGGCGGACCGAAGCGAGGCCCAAGATTTCGCCAGTCTTCGTTTCGAGGGCAATGACGGTGCCCCCCTTGGCCCCAATGCGTTGGAGCTGTTCAAGGAGCACCTGTTCGGTAGCGAACTGGATTGAACGATCGATCGTCAACACGAGGTCATTTCCAGCGACTGGCGCCTGCGTGATCGATTCGGAACCAGCGATTGTCTGCTGCTTCGGATCGACTTCGCGGGTCATTGCTCCATGCGTGCCGGTCATGGTGTCGTCATACTGCTTCTCGAGACCGGCAATCCCGTGACCATCGATGTTGGTTCGGCCGAGCACGCTGCGCCCGGTGTCGCCACCCGGCATCTCTCGGCGTGATTCATCGTCAACGTTGACACCGGCGTGGCCGAGTGCACGGATGAAGTCACCGGCGTTGGCGTCGACTTGGCGTGCAACGTAGACGAAACCGCTGTCCTTGCTCTCGACTTCCCTGAGCAGTGATGCGACCTTCTCGTCACTCAAATCAAGCAATGTGTCGAGCTCCTGGACAACGACGGCACCGTCGACCAGTAGTTTCGGATTGATCGAGATCGATGCTGCTGGCACCGACATCGCCAGTTCGTTGCCGTGCCGGTCGAACATCGTGCCGCGCTGTGCCGGAAGCGAATATGTGCGAGTCCACTGGTCGGCGCCAGCGGACTGAAGGGAATCAGCTTCCTTAGTCTGAAGGTAAGCCACACGCCCAACGATGGCGAGCAGCACCACAGCAATCGCGACGAGGGTAATGCGGAGCCGACGCAGGGGTGAGGCCACACCGCGCTGCCTGGCTCGTTTCTCGGGCGACGGGGCCAGGACTTTGCGGCGGTTCCGCTCGGCGTCTCGCGCTGCGGAACGCTTCTTGGATTCGTTCACCTTGCGCATCGTCGGGGCGATGGGCGACCGGCGAGCTGTGCCAGTAGTGGCGCGGTTCGATGTCGCAGTGCCGCGCACCGCCGTCTGCGATGACGACCGGCGCTGCGGCTCAGCGCGGCGCGCTGTTGTCGAGCTCGCTGTTCGGTTCCCAGCCGAACTCTTGCTGGGTGTCGAACGCTGGTTGGTGGTGCGTGCCGGGCGACTCGTGGTCGGGCTGCCGGATACCGAGCGTCCAAATTCGGCTCGCCGTTGCGAAACAGCGACGTTATTCCGGCCGGACTTTCTGTCGGACGTGCGAGGTGAATGCGAGCGCGTTGCCATCATCATCTCCTAGGGCTGGCCCGCTGAGACGCGCTTCACGTCGCTGAACTGTTCGAGCGGATCGGTGTCGATAATGACCTGGCGTGAGGCGTTGTCAATCACCCCGGCCGCTGCGAGCTGACGTGCGGTGGCCCAGCTGTCGAGCTCGACGAACGTGCCGGCGTCGCCACGGACCATGCCGAGATCACCGGCAGCGCCAGCAAGCCGCACGGGCGAGCGCAATTCGGCGCGGCGGTAGCGAAGTTCGTCGAAGCGTTCGCGCTCGTCATTGACCGACCGCTCGAGCTCGCCGATCTTCAACTGGCGCTCGGCAAGCTGGGTATGAAACACCGCCGCGCCGAGCATGCCGGCGAGCACGACGAGAAGAGCGAAGCCACCGAGTACGGCAGGCCAACGCCGACCACGGCTTGCAGCAAGCGTCAGAGCTGGCTTTTTCGACTGTGCGGTTCCGGCGGCAATGCGGGTCGCTGTCGATTGCTTGCGGAGCGGAGCAGCCATCAGTACTCACGCCCGCTCGGTGTGTCTGAACCGACGGGAAGTCCGTCCGACTTGCGGACGGCCTCGATGCGCTCAACGACGCGGAGCCGAGCCGAGGCCGCTCGACGGTTCGTCGCGCGCTCGTCGTCCGTTGCTCGCTTCGGTACGCCGCGCACGATCCGAACCGTCTGAATTGCGCCGCAAACACACGGCAGATCATGCGGGCAGTCGCAGGCCCCAGCTGCAAAGGCGAAGCGTTCTTTCACGATGCGGTCCTCGCCGGAGTGGTACGACAGCACGGCGATACGACCGCCCGGAACGGTGTGTTCGACGGCCTGATCGAGTGCATCGGGGAGCACATCGAGCTCGCCGTTTACTTCGATTCGGATCGCCTGAAACGTGCGCTTGGCAGGGTGGCCGCCGGTACGTCGAGCCGGAGCCGGGATCGAACTCGTGACAATTTCGGCCAGCTCGGCCGTAGTCGCGATTGGACGTGCAGCAACGATGGCTCGCGAGATGCGCTTAAAGAAGCGCTCGTCGCCGTACTTCTTAATGATGGTGCCAAGTTCGTACTCGTCGTACCCGTTGACGACGTCTGATGCAGACCACTGCTGGTCACCATTCATCCGCATGTCGAGCGGACCGTCGTGGCGATACGAGAAACCGCGATCACCGCGGTCAAGTTGCGGCGACGACACGCCGAGGTCGAAAAGTGCGCCGCTGATCTCAGTGACATCATGGTCGGCGAGTGCTTCAGAGAACTCGTTGAACCGGCGATGGCTCGTGCGGAGGCGATGGCGCTGGATGCCAAGTCGGGCCATCGCTGCAGTAAGAGCGTCGGCATCCTGGTCAATGCCGAGGATGTCGAGGTGCGGATAGGCGTTCAGAATGGCTTCGGCGTGTCCGCCGCCACCCAGCGTCGCGTCGACCAGGGTGCCTGCCGGGACGTCGGCAAACAGCTTCGTGATCTCGGCAAGCATCACCGGCTGATGGTTAAAGGCTTCGGCTGCGCTCATTGCTGTGCTCCGGTGGCGATCGTGTCGCCGGTCAGTTCGTCGGTGCCGTTGACGCAATGCACGTCGTAGGCAGCTGGTTCCCAGATTTCGATGTGGTCGAGGTCGCCAAGAACGACAACCGCCGAATGCAGCTCGATGCCCGCATAGCTACGCAATTCGGGCGAGATCGTCACGCGCCCCTGCTTGTCAATCGATGCCTCGCTCGCTGATGCAGCGAACGCGCGCTGGCGATCACGGCTGGCCTCGCCACGCTTCACTCGGGCGATCAGATCGGTGGCTTCGTCATTGAAGGCCTCAACGCTGCGAATGCTGACACAGCCGTCTTCGCCGGAGAACAAGTAGCAGAGATCACCGAGGGGATGCCGAAAGGTCGGCGGCAGTGCCACACGTCCCCGCTCGTCGAGCTGTCGCTCGTGCATCCCGACAAACACCGGCTGCGTCTCGTTCCTGTCACACTCCCCCGGGATGGGCCTGTTCACGCTGGGAAACGAGGGAGATCTCCCCAGCAATCCCCATTCTTACCCCATTTGCCCCCATCGTCAACCATTCCTCACCATTTACCTCCTTTTCTGGTGTGGTCACAGGCCCCAGACAGCGCGGGCGGCACAGCTGCTGACAGCGACGTAGGACGACGTCCTGCTCGGAGCGCTCAGGAAAAACAGAGATGTTGCAAGATGGCCGCCGAAAGATGATCCGGCAACGTCGCAATCGGCGAAAGCACGGCCGGGTCGATGCCGTTGAGCGCTGGGAACAAACCCGCCAGAGCAGCCGAATCGGCCTCGTGATACCAGCAGCATTGCAGGCGCAGGGCAGCCCGAGTCCGGCGTTGGCTTATACCGAGGAGCTTTCGACCCTCAAGGAGCACTTCGCCCGGACCGATGCCATCAAAGCAGATCAAGGTCGACCATTCCGTGCGAACCATCGAGTTGTCATTGACGGTCAAGGTGTGCGCCACGCCGGCCACACGACAGGCTTCAGCAAATCGCTCCCCCAGCCAAACCATCGGTGCGTGAACATCTTGGGCCCACCCGGCAGCACCGGTGGGGATAATTACGTCGAACCACGTCACGTCCGCAGGAATCAGCAAAACTGCACCGCCACCGCTCCGGCGCCGCACAATGTCGATGCCGCGTTTCGTACATTCGACTGCGTCGACGATCGAGGGGTCACGTTGAGTCGAGCCGAGTACCAGTGCCGGGCCGGCGACATGGTTGACCCAGATCTGGGCGGTCGGGTGATCGGGAATGACCCGAGCGTGAAAGTCAGCTGCCGACTCGTCGAAGTCGACCCGCTCGAACATGGGTTGAGTATGCCGCTCAGGAAGCCATCGAGAGGTACGGCCGCCAGGTGTCGGGCATCGAGCTCATCGACACCACGATCCACGACGTCGAGCGGGGTACTCGACACGGTCGAACGAGCGCCATCCCCGCCTCTTCCGGCGTTCGGTCGCGCTTGGTGCGATTGCACGGCGTGCATGCCGCAGCGACGTTTTCCCAGGTGTGCGGGCCGCCTCTCGATCGGGGAAAGACGTGGTCGATCGAGTCAGCGTGGCCACCGCAGTATTGGCAGCGGTGCTCGTCACGGACGAAAATTCCACGTCGGGACATCGACGAGCGCCTGACGTATGGCACCTTGACCATGTAGCGCAGACGGATGACCGACGGCTGAGTGACCTCAAGCGACTCGGAACGCAGGACAACGCCATCGTCTTCGAGCATTTCGGCCTTGTGCGCTAGCACAAGGCATGTGGCGCGCCGTGACGACACGACAGACAGCGGCTCGTAGCTGGCATTGAGAACGAGCGCGTTGTGCATCGGCGGAACCTAACGAAGCGCCCCGTCGTTGAACGCCGAAACTGTTCGCTGAATACGCTCCCAGGCGTTCATTGCGGCCGATCCCATTGACGACACCATTGCAGGTATTTCACCACATCGCCCGGCTCAGGTCGATGCGTGGCAGCGCCGTACTGGGTGATGAGGCGAAATTCGAGGTACTCCCCGGACGGCAGCGGGAGAAACGGCTTGCGTTTCCACCAGCCGGGGGGCGCAGTCCGCCGCGCCTGGCGAAGCGCTGTCGGCCAGAGTTTCGGATGTCGGACGACCGACAGCGCAGCGCGAATCACTTCGCCGGGGCTGGCGGCCTGGGCTCTTTGGGGAGGCCCAAGATCATCTCTCCGATGATGTTGCGCTGGATCTGCGACGAGCCGGCGTAGATAGTGCCGGCGCGGGCATTGAGAAACGTGCCAATCCACGACGATGGGTCGTTCAGCGCGCCGGAGTCGTCAGAGCCGAACGAGGACGGCGGCTTGCGGCCTTCCCAATGCAGGGCGTCGGCACCCAGGATGTCCATGGCGAGTTCGGTGACGACCTTGTGATACTCGCTCCACTGGAGCTTGCCGATTGCTGCATCGGGGCCAGGATGGTGACCGGCGAGGAACTGCGTCAGCACACGCTGGCCGAGGAAGCCCATGATCTGGACCTTCGAGTAACACCATGCAAGCTTCTGACGGATGACTGGGTCGTTGGAAACACCGCGGTCCTGGGCCATCTTGAGTAGGCGGGCGAACTCACCCTTGAAGCGGATCGGGCCGGTTGCTGCTGCTTCGCCACGTTCGTAGCCAAGCAGCGACATGGCCACTGCCCAACCGTTGTTGACGCCGCCGATGACGTTGTCCTTCGGGACACGTGCGTCGGTGTAGAAGACCTCGTTGAACTCGCTGTCGCCCGAGATCATTTTGATCGGGCGAACTTCGATGCCCGGCTGGTCCATCGGGACAAGCAAGAACGAGATGCCCTTGTGCTTCGGCGAATCAGGGTCGGTCCGGGCGAGCGTGAAGATGTGGTCAGCGAGGTGACCAGCGGAGGTCCAGATTTTCTGGCCGTTCAGGATCCACTCGTCACCATCGAGTTCGGCCCGAAGGCCAACGTTGCCGAGGTCGGAACCAGCGTCAGGTTCAGAGTAGCCCTGGCACCATGTGTCTTCGCCCTTCAGGAGGCGGGGCAGGTAGTGCGCCTTCTGTTCGTCGGTACCCCACACAAGAATGGTGTTACCGAGCATCTGAATGCTGAATGCGTCGTTCGGACCACCGGTCGGCACGCCCGCCTTGGCGAACTCTTCGGCCAGGATGACCTGCTCGGTCGAGGAGAGGCCGGCTCCGCCGAACTCTTTCGGCCAGCCCGGTGCCAGATAGTTGGCTTCGTACAGCGTGTTGCGCCACTCGCCGACGAATGTTTCGAGTGTTGCACCTTCAAGGCGGCCGATGCCCTCCCAATTGGAGGGGAGCTTCTCGGCGAGGAAGGCCTGGACCTTCTCACGGTAGGCCTCGGCGTCTGCGGTATAAGTCGGGTCCATGGAAGACATGTTAATCGGTGGCGGTTACCGCGCGGTAGCCGAGCGACAACTCCCCTCACCAATCCGTTCTGCAAGTGAGCCGACTGGAATCTGCCCAACCATCAGTTAATCGCGAGTGAGGCGGCCGCCACCAGTGGCCAGATTCGCTCGTGCGGCTCGATGATCTTGATGCCGTGCAGCGATTTCAATCGGGATCGGACAGCGAGTTCGCGGTGCAGCGCTTCGAGCATTGGATCGCCGAGGACGTCGATCACATTGCCAGAGAGGAAAACCGTGGAGACATCGAGCGTTGCGCACATCGAGGCCACACCGCGGGCGAGCATAATCCCCGTACGTTCCACCATCGGTTGGGTGGCTCGGCCGAGCGGCCGGTTAAATTCCGCTTCGAGTGCCGCCGACGACACGTAAGCCTCGAGGCATCCGAGGGCGCCGCAGCGACAGCGCTTACCGCCGGGTTCGACGTTGATATGCGCGATCGATGCCGCGTTTCCGTGCGCCCCGGAGAGGCGGACCCCGTCGATCACGCAACCAGACTCGGCGGTGGTGTCGATACGAACGCTGAGATAGCTGGACACTCCCCGGGCTTCGCCGATCCAGCGCTCGGCCTCGGTGGCTGCCCCGCCTGCCGAATCGAGTTCGACCTCGAGGCCGGTAAGGCGTTCGAGGTGTTCACGCAGCGGAAAGTTGGTCCACGCCGGAACCAACGGCGGCGAGACCGTTCCGGCGCGAGTGTCGACCGGCCCGACGCAGCTCACACCGACTGCCCGTGGCCGGGGCAGGCCGGGAGGTGCCGCGGCGATGATCCGGCGGATCAATTGTTCGAGCGTGCGCCACACGTCGCGAGTCGGCGTCGTGACACGGTCACGCAGCAACAGTTCACCGTTGGCGTCAACGAGCCCTGCGGCCAGACGGCTCGGCTCGATGGCCACCGCCAGAACGTGGCCGACTGAACGGCTAGCAGACGCTGACTCGGCGTTGGCGTCTGGGTCGGTGTGGCCTGCCGGAA
>CAWUXP010000263.1:0-2507 GCA_963926495.1 Candidatus Ilumatobacter herschelensis | reverse complement strand
ATAGGTCAGGTCGCCCTGATCAGAGATCGCGCCCCATGTGCCGCCGATCGTCGTCAGATCAGCAGGGATAACGCCGGCTTCCATGGCTTGCTCGAATGGCTTGCGTAGGAAAGGCGAGAACATCTCGTCTTCTTTGCCGCTTGTTTCGATCGTCCACTCGCCGCCGGCCCAGTCGGCATACGTCTGCGGGTCAGCAGCAACGCCGGCGAGAAAGGCCTGCTTGTCGACGCCTGACAGGTGGAACATCACCGAAGCGGCCATCAACTCTTCGGATGGCGCCTGGTGCACCGGAGCGCCCGCTCGGGCGGCGATGTCAGCGTCGCCGGTCGCGTCGATGATGCGCTTACCGAGGATGGCGTGGCGACCGGATTTGCTCTCGATGATCACGCCCCGCAGTGCTTCGCCATCCATCACCGGAGCGACCACGGTGGCGTGCAAGATCGGGTGAACGCCGGCCTCTTGCACGAGAACGTCGGCGACGTACTTGAACAGTTCGCCGTCGAGCGCGTGGCTCGTGGATTGGGGCTCGGGCTGGGCGGCGCCCATTGCCTTTGCTCGCTCCTCGAACTCGATGCCGATGCCTTCGGTGTCGACGGTGTCCTCGTGGCGGTACCACGCGAACCCTTCGACGCCGACGGCGGTGATGTTGCCACCGAAGCAGCCGTGCCGTTCGAGCAGTACGACGCTCGTTCCGGCACGAGCAGCGCCGAGTGCTGCAGCAAGCCCGGCCGGTCCACTGCCGACGACGACGACATCGGCCGTTGCCAGTACCGCTGTTTCGCGGGCCGGTTCGGTGATCATTCCCTGGTCGGACATCACCACGACTGTAGGTGAAACCGGCTGTCCAGCACCGCGCCGCGCCGACGACTAGTCACACCGAGGTCAGACCTCGGTGTGACAAGTTAGGCGTTGATGATGGGGGACAGGGTCTCGCCGAGGAGTTGGACGCGTCCCTCGATGAATCCGTTCGGGATCATGTTGATGGTGAATCCGTCGAGGCCAGGGTTGGCGGCGAGGAGCGATGCGAAGTGCTCGCCGACCTCGTCGGGGTCACCCCAGGTGATCTGGCTGAGCCACGGCGCGAGGTCTTCTTCGCTCATCGAAGCGACGTCGAGGCCGCGGCGACCCAGGAAGGCGAGCATGTCGGCACGAGCTTCATCATGGGTCGGCGCGATGCAGCAGTTCTTCTGCTTCGACACGATGATCTCCGACCGATCGCGACCGACTGCTACGCAATGCTGTGCGAGCACGTCGAGTTTGTGCGCAACCTCGGCGTCGTTACAGATGAGGTTGGACTCGTCGGCGTACTGAGCGACCATCCGCAGCGTCTTTTTCTCGCCGGCCCCGCCGATCATGATGGGGATCTTCGATACCGGAGCCGGTTCGTTCATCGCATCGACGGCGTTGTACCACTTGCCGGCAAGGGTGGCCTTCTCGCCACGCAGCATCGGGCCGACGATTTGGAGCGCCTCCTCAAGCTTTTCGAAGCGGTCGGTGAAAGTGCCGAACTCGATGCCGAAGGCGGCGTGCTCCAGCTCGTACCAGCCGGCGCCGATGCCGAGCATGGCTCGGCCTCCTGACACGACGTCGAGCGTCGTGACAGTCTTTGTAAGGACGGCGGGATTTCGGTACGTGTTGCCGGTGACCAGCGATGACAGCAGCACGTTCTTCGTTTCGCGGGCAAGGGCCGACAGCAGTGAGTAGCACTCGAGCATGAACTCTTCGGGCCTGCCGATTTGGGGGAGTTGGTAAAAATGGTCCATGACGAGGACGGTGTCAAAGCCGGACGTATCGGCTTCTCGGGCCTGGCGAGCAACCACGTCGAAGAGATCGGCGGCGCCGACGCCGGGATACGTGAAGCTGGGGATCTGATAGCCGAGGCGGGTCATGACGCTGATTGGAATACTGTTCTCAACAAATGTCAAGGTGAAATGGAGTTGAAACCGGTGATGTAACCCGGCGTACCCGACCTCAGACTCGGAGATCCTAAGATGATGGTCGTATGGCAGATGGCTGGGAGCGCCGACAGGAGCAGACGCGTAGCGAGGTCCTCGTGGCTGCTGGCGCGCTCATTGCCGAGTACGGGCTCGAGGGCCTCACGATGCGCAAGCTCGCAGCGCAGGCCGGGGTCGCTGTCGCCACGCTCTACAACCAGTTCGGAGATCGCGATGGTGTGCTCGTCGCCTTTGTCAGCAACGGGCTTGATCAGCTCGAAGTCGAGTTCGATGCCGAGCCAGCACACGGTCCGATCGACACTACCCGTGCACTGTTTGCAGCGCTTGACGCCGAGTTCGAGTCGGCGACCGATGTGTGGCGTCCGATTTTTTCGACCCTGAAACAGGGCCCGGGTTCGCACGGCATGGGTGAGGTTGGCGACCGTGTGGTGGCTTTCATTGAAGCCGACTTCGCCAAGGCGGCAGCCGATGGCCTGTTCGTCATCGACTGCGATGTCGAACGACTCGCTCGACATGTCTTCACCACGCGGATGAACCGGTTGGAGAAATGGG
>CAWUXP010000262.1:0-11283 GCA_963926495.1 Candidatus Ilumatobacter herschelensis | reverse complement strand
CTCGCCAAGTCGACCGGAGCCGAGTCCCCGCCACCCGACCTGAAGGAATCGCTGTCGGTCGGCCCCGACTGCGCAGCCAACGCGATCTCGGCATCTCGCGATGACGCATGGATCCGCTCTGCCAGCTTGTGGCCTGCACATCCGCCACGCCTTCGTGAGTCGTGGACTGCGTACTACCAAGCCCTCGCTGCGGTCAGCGAACACTTGATGTCGGTGATGGCCATCGCACTCGACTTGCCCGCTCACTACTTTGACCCGCTGATCGATCGGCCGATCACCTCGATGCGAGCACTCAATTACCCGGCCCTCGACACGGTTGCAACTGGACCCGATGCACTCCGTGCTGGCGCACACTCCGACTACGGCACGCTCACGATTCTGCGGACCGATCACGTGCCGGGTTTGCAGATTGAATCGCCAGACGGGTCGTGGATCGACATCGCACCCGATCCGAACAACTTTGTCGTCAACCTCGGCGACTCGATCGCGCAGTGGACGAACGATCGCTGGAGATCCACGGTCCACCGCGTCACCGCAGCCGACTCCGCAGCGCGCCAGTCAATGGCGTTCTTCCACATGGCGAACTGGGATGCCACGATCGAGTGCCTCCCGACATGCGTCGAGCCAGGAACTGCGCCGAAGCACGAACCGGTCAAGGCCGGGCCGTGGCTGATGCGGAAGTTTCAGTCGACGATTAGCTGAGTCAGCCGCGTGCGTCGGGTGCACGCTCAAGGCGTCCCGACACGTCAACCGGCAGACCGGTGAGCAACGCCACCGACACGCATGTACACGCAAAGCAGATGGCGATCGTCCACCGGTAGCCACCCGTCTGATCAATGACCCAGCCAGCGAACGGCGTTCCGATGAGCGCACCGACACCCGGAGACGTGTACAGCATGCCGAGGATCGAGCCGAGCCCGGCGACGCCCAACCGGTCGGAGATGACGATCGGGCTGAGCGCGACGAATCCGCCGTATCCGATGCCTAGCACGAGCACGAACGCGATGAGCATTGCGTACGAACTGCCGGCAACGAACCAAATCAGAAAGCTGCCACCGAGGACCGCCAAGCACGCCCGATACAGCCGGAATGATCCGAACCGCTTGACGAGCGAGCCGAAGCCCACGCGGGACACGACGCTCGAACCGCCCAGTACGCCGACGAGCACAGCAGCCTGCACCGAGCCGATGCCACGCTCTTTTGCGTACTGACCGACGAAAACGAACGGGACGAACAGCGCCAGCCCGAGCGCTGTCGCGGACATTGCGATGCGGCGGAACACCGGGCTTGCGAGCGCATCGGCGAATCGTGACGGCTGCGGCGTTCCATCGCCCGGCGGTCGGTCGATCAGCGGGATACAGAGCAGGAGGACGCTGGCGCCACCGATCGCGAAGAAGACGTACGTGTCTCGCCACCCCCATCGGTTGATCAACGCCGCGGACACCGGCGACAGCACCAACGTGCCGACTCCGATTCCAGCAACCGCCAGCCCGACAGCGACAGCTCGTTTCTCAACGAACCAACCGCCGACCACAGCCACCATCGGCACGTATCCACATGCTGCAGCAATGCCGACGCCCGCTCCGTATGTGACGTAGCCCAGACCGAGCGACTGCACACGGCTCGTGGCGAGTAGGCCGACGAGCATCGCGACCGCACCGATGACCAGGACGATTCGCGGGCCGAACCGGTCCGAAAGTCGACCGGTAATGATGCTGAGCGAGAAAAAGAGGAATGTGGTGATTCCGAAGATCACGGCGGTTGCGCTCTTCGCCGCTCCGAACTCCTCGCTCATCGCCTCGAAGAAAGCTCCGAAGCTGTAAGCGACGCCGAGCGTGACGCCTGATGCCAAGAATGCTGCAACGACGGTGAGCCATGCCCGCCGTGAGTCGACGAGCGCCGTGTTCACCTCGTCAACGTAGAGCCTCGCGCCCACCAGCGACGACCTGGCGATTGCCGCCGTCGCCAGCAGCGCCCTTCCGAGGCACGCCCGCTACTGCCGTGTGAGCTTGAAGAGCACCGCCGACTCAGGGTGCAGCGCCGGCGGTTGCACGCCATGGGCCGAGAGCTGCCAGCCGGTCAGCAATACGCCATCGGCCAGCCAGCTCGGCTGGATCCGCGCAGCACCCCACCGCTCGTGCGGGATACTCAGGTGTTCGATGCGATAGATGGCGTCGACGTCGAGGCCGGGGAGTCGCAGCGGCGGAGGCGTCTGGCTGGGCGCAGTAGCGAGCTGGGCGAACGACACAATGCCTTCGCTCCGGTCGGCGGCATAGACCCCGACCGCATTGAACTGCTCGTCCGAATCGAAGCGCACGTAGTCGCCGTTGTGAAACAGCTCGCGATGCTCCTTGTGCATCGCGATAACTGCGCGGAGCGCCACACGTTCCTCGTCGGACAGCTTGGTGACGTTCCACTCGACACCGAGATGGCCGAACATCGCCGTAGCTGCTCGGAACGACAGCGTCTGTGTGCGCCCTGTGGTGTGCGATCTGGTCGGCCCGATGTGAGCTCCCATCAGCTCCGGCGGGATCAGCATTGACGCGCCGCGCTGGATGATCTGACGTTCGAGCGCGTCGTTGCAATCGCTGGTCCAGACACGCTCGGTGCGCATCAATATTTCGTGATCGATACGGCCGCCGCCCGATGCACACGATTCGATCTCAACGTTCGGGTGCGCCTCGCGCAGCTTGTCGATCAGGTGATACAGCGCCATGGTCTGCGCATTGGTACCAGCCGCGCCGTGTTGATTCGAACCCTGGATGTGGTCACGGTTCATGTCCCACTTCACGTAGGAGATGTCATGGTCGGCAAGCAGCTTGTCGAGGTATCCGTAGATGAACTTGAACGCTTCGCGGTTGGCGAGGTCGAGCACGAGTTGTTGGCGGCCGAGGACTGGTTCGTATCCGTCGGTGGTCAACGCCCAGTCGGGATGCGCCCGGAAAATGTCACTGTCGGGATTGACCATTTCCGGCTCGACCCAAATGCCGAACTCCATCCCAAGCCCGGCGACATGGCTGATGAGCGGTTCGAGCCCATCGGGGTAGACGTTCTCTGAGACCCACCAATCGCCGAGCCCCTGCTTGTCGTCGCGACGGGAGCCAAACCAGCCATCGTCGAGCACGAACCGTTCAATGCCGAGGTCGGCAGCAGCGTCGGCAAGTGCCTTGAGCTTCTCGGTTTCATGATCGAAGTACACCGCCTCCCACGTATTCAGCAAAACCGGCCGCGGCGTGACGGGATGATTCGCCCGGGCGCGCAACGAGCGATGGAAGCCGTGCGTTGCCGGCGTGAGCCCGTGCGCGGAGTAGACCGCAATGGTCTCCGGTGTCGTGTACGACTGGCCGGGTTCGAGGACAATCTCGCCCGGGTGCAGCAACTCGCCAGCCTGCATGTAGCGACGCCCGTCAGGCAGCCGTTCAGCAAGCATCGTGTGGTTACCGCTCCATGCAAGGTGTGCACCCCACACCTCACCGTCCCATTCGCCGAAGCCGCGCCGCCCGCAGAACATGACCGGCGGGTACTCGTGTGAGGTTCGACCGCGACGGTTCTCGACGAGCAGCGATCCGTTGGTCCAGTCGCTACGGACGGGATGAAATTCACGGGACCAGCGGCCTTCGAAGCTGAGGAGTTCGCCGGCCTGTTGGGCAATCGGCAACGTGGTGGTCAGCCCATCGAGGCTGTAACGGCGATCAGCGGTGTTGGTGATGGTCGCCCAAACGTGCAGCACATCGTCGAGCACGATCGTGACGTTGAGAGCGAGGCCGGCAACGTCATCGGTGGAGTTAACCGACAGTGAGTTGCCGTCGAGGATGTGCGTCGGATTCGAGAAGCGAGGCGCCCAGGCTTTGCCGCCACCGCGGCGACCAAGCAGGCCGGGCCGGCCGGTGAACCCCGAGCCGTGTTCGGGGACGACCGAAATCGGTGCGATCTCGTCGAAGGTCCCGTACACGATCGGCCGACTGAGAGCCGTAAGCACAGTGCCGAGGTCGGCGTCAGCACCGAGCGATGCACCCCAGTGCACAATGGTTGGGGCGCCAGTCGAGGTGTCAACGACGACATTGGTCGCTGCGTTCGCGTTGGCACCAGCGGAGAGCCGAATCATCACAATGACGCATCATAAAGAACCAGCACCGGCGGACTCGACCAGAGAGATGTCCGAAGAGATAGCCGAATGGATGTATTCCGGTGTTCGAACGATCGCTTGATCTGCGCGTATTTCAGACACAATCTGTGTAGTGCTGTTGATTTCGAAGCATTTACGTTGCACCATGGCGCACATGACCACCGGCAAGCACTCGGCGACCAGCATCTTCCCCGTCGCCCGCTCGCTGGCACAGGAGCGACACGAGCTCATCGTGTCCGAAGTTCGAACACGCGGTTCTGTTCGAGTCACCGAACTCGCCACGCTGCTCGATGTGAGCGACATGACCATCCGGCGAGATCTCGATGTGCTCGACGAGGCCGGAGCTCTCGTCAAGGTGCACGGCGGCGCCAAGATCTCGACCGACCACGCTGCCGATCAGCCCAGTTTCGACGCCAAGTCGAATACCCAGACCGCCGAGAAGCAAGCGATCGCCCGTGCCGCTGCCGAGTTCGTTCGGGGCGGCGCAACGATCGGCCTGATGGCCGGAACCACCACCTGGCGGCTCGCCGGTGAACTCGCTGCGATCCCCAACCTGACCGTCGTGACCAACAGCATGCGCGTCGCCGAAGTGTTCAACGAATTCCGGAGGGCCGATCGAAACATCATCCTCACCGGCGGCGTGCGCACGCCCAGCGACGCGCTGGTCGGCCCGATCGCGGCCACCGCGCTTGCCGCACTGCATGTCGACACCCTGTTCATTGGCGTGCACGGCATGAGCGAACGGGCCGGTTTCACCACACCAAACATCTTGGAATCAGACACGAACCGTGCGTTCATCCAGGCATCCGGTCGCAAGATCGTCCTCGCCGATCACAGCAAGTGGGGCATCACCGGCCTCAGTTCGTTCGCCGATCTGAGCGATGCCGACGTCCTGATCACCGACGACAAGCTTTCAGCCGAAGCCGCAGCGGTCCTCTCCAGCCAGATCCCCGACGTGCGCCAAGTCTCCGGCACCTGAGTCGCCGACGCTGGCCGGACAGGATCCGGACCGCGTCACCATCTCACCGCGTCACGCAACAAGAAGACCTGCCAGTGAGCGAATCGGTCGCGATTACTGGTTCGGAGTTGCGCTCCGCAGTAATTCAGTCGTCAGGTTCAGCAGTGACGGGATCGAGATCGCTGTCGAGCCGGTCTGTGTCAGCAACGGCATCATCCGCTTCATCTGCTGCGCCGTCATCGACGACGTCGGTGACCGACTCGTCACGGTCCTCGAACAGGTCGGTCTCTTCGCGGATCGGATTGCGGCGCATCACGGCGAGCACAATGCCACCACCGACGACCATGGCGATCGCTACCCATTGGTTCCAGCGCAGGCCACCGAGTTCGTCGGCCCGATCGATGCGGAGGCTTTCGACCCAGAAACGTCCAAGCCCATAACCCAGGATGTACATCGCCATGAGTTGGCCGAGGCCAGGCCGCCACTTGCGATCGATCCACAGCAACACGCCGCACAGCGCCAGGCTCCACAGCAATTCGTACAGGAACGTCGGGTGGAACGTCGTACCCGATGCAAAGCCGTCGAGGAGATGGGCGTCATCGATTTCAAGTGCCCACGGCAGGTCGGTTGCCTTGCCGTACAACTCTTGGTTGAAGTAGTTGCCAAGGCGTCCAATCGCCTGTGCGAGCGGAATTGCCGGCGCAGCGCACGTAGCGGCCATCGACATGCTGATGCCCTTGCGCTTGGCGAGAAGCAACCCGACAGGGATACCCGCAGCGAGGCCTCCCGGAATCCCGAGTCCGCCTTCCCACAACTTCGGGATGGCTGCAAAGTTGTCGGTGAAGCGATCCCAGTCGGTGATCACCTGATACAGCCGCGCTCCGATCACACCGGCAATGACAGCCCAGATCGCGATCGAACTCGCATCATCCGCTGTGCCAGCGTGGCGCTCTTCGAGGCGCTTGCCAAACAGCCACACTGCGGCAATCACACCGCAGGCGATGGCCAGCCCGTAGACGTTCAGGCTGAATGGGCCGATGTCGAACGAATTGAACGAAGGCGACGGGATGCTGGTCAACAGGCTCATCGTCAGGCTCCGGTGACTCGTGCGACGAAGGCTGCGGCACCGGCGGTGATGGCGGCGGCGTCGTAGTCCTGCGTGGCCACGTGGTAGCTCCGCTCGAGCAGGACGTGTTCGACTGCGCCACCCGCGGTTGCTGCCAGGTGGTCACTCGCTGCCGGTGGCACGACATGATCATTTTTCGAGGTGTACAGCAGAATCGGCATCGCGAGCTCGCCGAAACGATCGGTGATTGGCTCAATGCCATCGTTGTACAGCGAGAGCAGTGGGACAAGAGGCGTTCCGTCGTAAGCGATCTCGATCGCGTCGGGGTCAGCGATGTCGGAACCAATGCCAGGCGCAATGGTCATGCCGTCGTCGACCATCTCCTGGATCATCGCCCGCGCGTCGTCGGCCTGATTCGCAGCCGCCGGATTGACCAAGACGAGGCCGGCCACGTCAGGGTGCTGCAAGCCTGCCCACAGCGTGAGCGTGCCACCCATGCTGAGGCCCATCACGACGATGTTGCCGGTACGCGATGCGAGGCGCTGATAGGCGGCTTCGACCTCACCCGACCAGTCAGCCCAGTTGGTTGCCAACATGTCGTCGATGGTTGTGCCGTGACCGGGCAGCCGTGGTAATTCGACGTGATAGTCGAGGTCAGCAAATGCCTCGGCCTGGGCACGAAGCGACGACGGGTTGCCGGTGAAACCGTGAATCACGAGCACGCCAGCGTTGCGGCTGCCGTCATGACTCATTGGCTCACAACCGGAAAGAACAGTTGGCTCACTCATCAACTGCCCTTTCTACTTGCTCGGCGCACCTGAGCCGACACACCACCACCGAGTTCACTGCGTTGTTCGACACCTCTGGGTCTGTAAAAGTGAAGGAGATGACAGGAACCGAAGGGCCCGATCCGTGGGCCCCCGGCGGATCGATGTCCTCCAGATCCGATGAGGGCGGGTCGCAGCTCATCGGCGGGCGAACTGCTTGAGGTCGTCCTCCCCCGGTTCACGCAAATGCAGATCAGCGCCAACTGGCCAGTTGAAGTCAGCGCCGGGCTCGACGCGCTCGCCGTCTTCAACCAGACCGACTGTTCAATGTCCACTCGAGATTCGAGGGGAATGGGGAGGAAACGGGAAAGCACTTGGGAGGGTCACACGTAGGGGTCGTCGTCGGAGTGAGGCAGCTCCCACCAGTCACCCGACCCGCTCGATGTTGCGGTCTCTGGGGTCCAGTCGGGGTGCGGGTAGATGCAGTCGACCGGGCACGCCGGGATGCACTTGTCGCAACCGCTGCACAACTCCGGGATAATCACGACGTCGGCATCGTGGTTGAAAATCGCACCGAAGTTCGGCGGGCAGGCCCGCAGGCAGGCATCGCAGTTAATGCATTCGAGCATCTCGATCCGCACCGGAACGTTCTGCCACTTCGGATTTCGTTCGCGCGTCTCGATGCGCTGCTCACGCGTGATCGCAGTTCTGTCGGCGGCCATGGCTGCGAGCGTAGATCCCAGCGAGGACAACGCCGCTACCACAAGTTAAGCGAGTTCGACTTCCAGTAATGGATTACGGGCGACCATCACGTGCACGAATGCTTCGACGAGTTCAGGCTGGAACTGGGCACCGGTGCCGGAGCGGATGAAGCGGATCGCTTCAGCCAGGCTCCATTCGCGTTTGTAGACGCGACGGGTGGCGAGTGAGTCGTACACATCAGCCACGGCAACGATGCGGCCAGACAACGGGATTGCCTTGCCACTCAGGCCGTTCGGGTAGCCCGAGCCGTCCCACCACTCGTGATGGGCCCAGGCGGCTTCGGCAGCAAGCGAGAACAGATCGGTCGACACACCGGACAGCAGGCGGCGGCCAAGCACGGTGTGCTGCTTAATTTCGTCGAATTCCAACATCGTGAGCGGTCCGGGCTTCAGGAGCACTGCGTCGGAGACGGCGACCTTGCCGATGTCGTGCAGACGCGCGGCCAAGCGCAAACGCTCGCACCATTCCGGCGGCTGGCCGATCGCATGAGCAATCTCAGCGGACAGGTCGCCGACGGCATCGGTGTGCTTCGTGGTGTTCCCACCACGGAACTCCGCAAGCGACGCCAGACGTTCGAATGCTTCGAGGTGATAAGCGTCGGGGTCAGCGTGCTGAGAGGCGAAACTGGTGACCAATCCGTTGGTCTGCAAACGGGTAATCTCGGAGCTATGCCGCGCCGTCTGGTTGCTGTGCGCGATCTGCAATGTTCGCAAGCGGAGGTCAGCGGAGTCGGTGAAGATCTCGCGGTGCAAGGCGAAGTGACGTTCGCGGTGATCGAGTGCCTCACTGAATCGTTCGGCCTGTTTGAAGGCTGTGGCAATGAGGTCGAGGACCTCAAGTTTGATTTCGCGGTGATCGGTGCGGTCGGCCAAGTCAAGTGCGGCCGCGAGCGATGCAATCGCCTCGTCGTTCTGACCGCTCCGCAGTGCGACGCGACCTTCGGACACCATGATTCCGAGTTGTTCGGTGGCCGCCAACTCTTGTCCGTCGGCCAGCCGGTATTCCCAGTCGGCACGAGCTTCGGCGAAGCAGAGGGCTGCACTTGCATGGTCGGCGAGGCCAACGTATGCCTCGGCGAGATCCGCTAGCAGACCACCAACCAACTGCGGCATATGTTCGCGGGCCAACTCGACAGCCCGTCGGCCGAGACTGACTGCCGGGAGGAACTCGCTGCGACGGCCACGGATACGCGCCAGGTTGCCGAGCACCATGGCATCGAGGTCACGACGACCGAGCCGCTCGTTGATCGCCAGAGCGTTCTCGTACGTGGCAATGGCACGGTCGTGGTCGCCCATCGACTGGTACACCGCAGCGACGGTGTGCAGGATCTTGCCCTCGTCAATCTCGTGGCCAGTAGCGCGGTACATCTCAAGGGCCGACATCGCCTGCTCCAGCGCTGGAGCAAAGTTGCTGGCCTGGTAGTGAACGACGCCGAGTAGGTGATGCGACCATGCGAGCGTCAGCGACGGTTCATTTCCGGATACCACTACTACTGCTTCGGCCGCAAGACCGAACGCATCGTCGGTGTGGCCACGCTGGTGGGCAATGGATGCAAGCGTGTAAAGCGCTTCAGCCTCTTCGTCCGTCAGGGCCGAGGCGCGTGCGATCGTGCGAGCGTCGAGCACCAACTTGCGCGCCCGCACAGGGTCATCACCGCGCCACGCCGCAGCGTCATCGAGGAGCGTTCTTACTCTTGACCGCTCCTTCGCCCTCGAACCTTGCACCAGTTCCCATTTCTGTTCGCTCGGTCTTATCGATTTTCTCCTCGCCACAATCTTTGTGCACCTTGTCGAAATATCTGCTGATAACTCAAATTCTTAGGAGATTACGCACTCAACGATGGAGCTTCGCCACGTTCTGCGTGGCAGCGAACACGTTCAGCGTGTTTACCGGCCACGTCGAGACCCAGTGCCCTTCAACTCTCTATCATGTGCAACTTGATGGCACGGTCAGGGGGAGCGAGAACTATCGAACGTTCAGCGATCTGGGCCTTGCTCCCGGTCGTCGCAATGGCCCCGTTCAGCCTGCTCGCGCTGAGCCTGCTGTGGCTACCGGTCAACATAATCTTCGGGCTCTCTTTCCGCTGGACAGTCGTGGTGTTCGCTGCCACCGGCCTGCTGTTGTTCGTTCGGCCGTTCCAAACCGCCGTGCTGACCCCGATTCTCGGCGCGCGTCCGGCGCAACCCGACGAAGCGGCCCTCATCGCTCCGGCGTGGGCCGAGATCGCCCAGGCCAACAACCTGCCGCCAAATCGGTACGTGCTTCGAGTGCTGCCGTCTGACGAGCTCAATGCGTTCGCCTGCGGTGGGCACCTCGTCGTGGTCACCTCATTCGCCGTCCACGAGCTGACTCCGGCCCAGTTGCGCGGCGTGCTCGCGCACGAACTCAGCCACCACCTCGGCCTCCACACGGTGGCGATCACCATTGCTCACTGGCTGTCCGGGCCCGTCGTGTTTCTTGCTCGAATCGGCTTCTTCTTCGAGAACGTGTCGCAGGCTGCTGCGCAGAGCTTCGGGCGCCATTCACCGGTGATCGAGGTTGCGATGCAGTTCGCTGCCGCCTTCTTCGAGGCCGTGTCGTGGGTCTTTACCGCAGCCCTGCGTGCAGGCGATGCACTCGGGAATTTCGTTGGTCACGGCTCAGAGTTTGAAGCCGACAAACGAGCTGTCGCGATGGGATTCGGCCCCGAGTTGGCCAGTGCGCTGCGTCAGGTGCTCGCCCATGGCACGGGTGGCCGCCCGATTGGCTGGCGGGCACGGCTCGCAGCCTCTCATCCGGCAGCGCGGACGCGCGTCGCTCGAATCGAAGCCCAACAACGCCACCCCGCTCGCTGAACGCGCCGCCGCTCGAACAAGCGGCAGCGAAGGCAGGTCGGACACCGCTGGATGACGCGACCTCAGGCCGTGATCGGGGCAACGATGGCGTGGAGCACGCTGATCAGATCATCCGGTGCGAGCCCTATATCGAGGCCTCGCTTGCCGCCGCTCACGTAGATCGTGTCGAACAGTTGAGCGGATTCGTCAACGACAGTTCGTAGCTGACGGCGTTGACCAAGTGGGCTGATCCCGCCGACCACATAGCCCGATGACCGTTCTGCTGCAGACGGATCGCACATCGTCGCCTTCTTTGCACCGGCGGCTACTGCAATCAGCTTCATCGATAGCTGACAGCTGACCGGGAGCACCGCCACAACCATTTCGGGCGAGCGCGGCGCGCCTTCGACGACCACGATCAGAGTCTTAAAGACCTCGTCGTCCGACAGGCCGAGCGCTTCGGCGGCCTCCTTGCCGAAGTCGCGTCGCTCACTGTCGCCGGACAGATGCCGGTCGTACTCGCTGATCACGTGCTCGACGCCCGCACTCTCCAACATCTTCACGGCTGGCGTCACCCGACCATCTTCGCGCAACCGACCTGTCACACTTTGGTCTGACCGGAGCGTGACAAGAGCGTGACCGACCTGTCACGCGTGCAAGAATCGCCGCGTGCGCCTGTCTGTCGAACCGACCACCTCACCTGCCGACTACGAGTTCACGCACCAGATCCGGGTGCGGTTCGTCGAAACCGACGCCATGGGGATCGTGCACCACAGCAACTACCTCGCCTA
>CAWUXP010000261.1:0-4549 GCA_963926495.1 Candidatus Ilumatobacter herschelensis | reverse complement strand
GCGAGTGTGGCAAACCATGCAGCAGGCTGCTGCCGGCACCCTGCCCGACCCGTGGCGCGAACCCCCAGGGATCTTTGCTCGCAACCGGGCTGAGGTCGACGAGCCGCAAGACACCGCCGACGCACCAGTCATCTGACGTCGGGCCCACTCGCTCTCATGAGCGACGATGTGCTCCGCGAGGCGCATCTCCACATCGCGCCGAAGACTCTGGCCAAGCAATTCCTCGGCGCGTGACTTAACCGGCGCAGTCGACGCAGTGCACGTCGGCGGGCGGTGTTCCGCCAAACAGTTCGGTCAGCCAGTCGATCAGACGGACGCCCTCAACTTCGAGTTCATAGACCTCCGGGCTCCGCATGATCGTGTGCGCTGAGCCAGGTGCCACGTAGGCGGAAATTTCGATGCCTGAGGTCTCGCCCTGCGCTTCGGTGGCATCGATCAGCGTGACCAACTCGTCGGCTCCGATTCCGGCGAGGCTGCCGAAGAATGCCTGTGTTTGGTCGAATGCGTAGTCGAAGCGGGCATACCGAACCTCCGGGGCCTGCGTACCGGCGAGGACGTAGAGCCCGGGGATGCTGAACTCCTCAGCGGTCAACCCTTCAGCGACTGGCCAGGCTGGCAGGTTGTTCGTCGTACCCCAGAGCGAACCAATAGTGGCGTTGATGACGCCGGCATCCGGGTAGCCGCCCGAGCTGTCGCCGAACGTAACGATGTCGGTGGTGTCCGAGTAGCGATCGGCCGCGAGCCCTGCGAACAGCGGGGTCGGAACCGAGCCGGCGCTTGACCCGGTGACGACGACCTGCTTGGCGTCGGGATAGTTCGCCAGCAGGAGGTCGAGCCCGGCCGATGCGTTGGCGAAGCCGTTGTGGCGAACCTCGAGGTCGCCGTAGGTCGTTGTCTCATCGCCGAGAAAGACATCGCCGGTGCAATAGGGGACATAGACGATTGAGTGATCGGCCAGAGGGTTCTCTGGGTTGGTGGCATCGAACAACCCCGAGTCGGTCGGCGGCTCCGTGATGTCGATGCTCGAGGTGTAGGTCCCGTTCTCGAAGTCACACGTCTCTTCGGTGAAGCAGGCACCACCACCTTCGAAATACAGAACGACCTTGGCTGGATCGGCGGGCCGTTCCCACAGCACGAACTCGCTGCCGTCAGCGCACGCGCAGTCACCGCCGGGGTCGAACGCATCCCACTCCCCTGCCCGGCCTGTCGGTTCGTCGACCATTGCATCGGTGACGGGCGGTTCGGTCGCGGCTGGTTCACCAGCTGTTGCTTCGTTCGCTGCTGGCCCAGTCACTGCCGGCTCTGACTCCGCTAGCTGAGTGACAGGTGCGGCCGTCTCGGCCGGGGCGTCGGTCTCAACGGTCGCCGAGTCAGGTTGCTCGGACGCACCGTTGCTCGTTGCGCCGCACGCGGCGAGCACCAAACAAGCCGCTACTCCGAGTGTGATGACATGTCGCTGCATCCAAATAGCATGGCCTCCATCGGCCGCTGGTGTCCAAGCTTGCGCCGATCGGCGGGAATTCCGCCATGGATGAGCAAGAAATGCACGGCGGCGACGCCACGCCTGGTGGGCCGAGCAGCACGGCGCCTTCGCCGTAGCGCTCGCTGAGAGCGAGGTGACTTAGCCTGCCGCGTAGACGCTGTCGAGACGCGGACGACCCACTCCGTCGTGCGCGAGCACACCGTCGTCGACGAGCTTCACGATGTGCGAGAGGACGCTGCGCGCCGCCGGCTTGTGCAGCTCGACTCGGATGGCCGCGTAGAGCGTCGTGACGATGTCAGGGATCGTCGTCAAGCCACCGCGTACGGCATCGATGATCTGCTGCTCGCGTGCCTCGCGGTGCGCAATGAGTTGGCGGACAAACCGCTGCGGGTTCGGGATTGGTACCCCGTGAGTCGGAATGGCAATGTCGTCATCGCGCCCCGCAACCATGCGGAGCGATTCGAAGTAGTCGTTCATGTCGCCATCGGGCGGCGACACAACAGTCGTGCTCCAGCCCATGACGTGGTCGCCCGTGAACAGTGTGCGCGTCGTGCCGTCGTCGAGGGCGAAACAGGTGTGATTCGACGTGTGCCCAGGTGTGTGCAGCGCTGTCATCGACCAGCCGTCACCCCGGACGGCCACATCACCCGTGGCCACCGCGATGTCAGGCGTGAAATCGTGGTCGGTTGCTTCTTCGATCTTCACGTCAGGCTCGGCGATGTCGTCTGGCTGCGCGGCGCTGTTGCCTGCTCCGGGTGGGGCGATGCCGAATCCATCGGGATCGGTCCCGATGTCCCAGGGCTCGGCTCCCGGCCGATCGTGTGGGCCAAATGCAACAGTCGGAGCACCGGTCTCGTCGCGGAGCCAGGCAGCGAGGGGCGAGTGATCGGCGTGGCAATGCGTGACGAGGATCGAACGAACCGTCTCACCGGCCAGAGCGGCCGCGAGTGCATCACGGTGCGAATCAATGCTTGGGCCGGGGTCGATCACTGCGACGTCGCCAGTACCGATGATGTAGGTGCCGGTGCCGTGGTAGCTGAACTTCGACGGATTCTTGGCAATGATCCGTCGGACGTTCGGCGCGATCTGTTCGACCGCGCCGTACTCGAAGTCGTCCGATTTCAGGGTGACGAAGTCAGGTGAGTTGCTCACTCGATCAGTCTGACGCGAGCCATCGCAGGGGGCGTAGCTGGCCGACTTCGTGGCCGTGGCCCAACACCGGAACATGAGTTTCGGCAACGACCCGCTGGATAGTCTCCCGGTCGACCCCGAGCAATTTCATCGCCTTCGGCATGACCGCTTGCCGGGCCAATTCAGAGCCGTCGGCGATCTTGTAGGCGACAGCGCGCCCATCGGGAAGCGCCGCAGCCAACACGCCAGCTGCGCCTTCCTTGGCAATCAGGCCGGGCACCGCCTGCATCCATGCGGTGATGTCGCGTCCGGTGCCGCCGACAAGTTCGGGGTGCGCCCGCATCGCTCGGGCAACTGGTCCGTCAGCCAACGCAACGGCTGCGAAGGCATCGGCGAGCCCACGCAGCGTTAACGCGTGCGTCGGCGCGCCACACCCGTCGATGCCGATCTCGGTGATCGGAACGCCGATCAGTTGAGCAATGTGTGCAGTGATCGATAGCTGCAACGGATGATCAACCGCGAGGTAGTGCTCGATCGGCCAGCCATTGATCTTGCACGTGGCCAACATCGCCGAGTGCTTGCCCGAACAATTCTGTTGCAGCGCCGACGGCTCAATGCCCGCTCGACGCGCCGCGTCGCAAGCTGTCGCCCCGGAGGGACGAGCCGGCGTGTTCTGGAGGTCGGCTTCGGTCAGCCCGACCATCTTGAGTGTGCGCCGAACAGCATCGAGGTGCATGGCCTCGCCGCTGTGGGTGGCACACGCCACTGCGAGCAGATCGGCAGGGAGGTCGAGCCCGACGGCGACCATTGCATCAGCCTGCAACGGTTTGAGAGACGAGCGCGGATACACGATCGTGGCACTGTCACCGACGCTCGCCTCAACAACGCCCAGGCGGTCACGAACCAGACCTGCTCCGAAGTGCAATGACTCGTCGAGGCCGCTGCGGGTGGCGACCGCGATCGGAGCGAACGAGCCGATGTGGAACCGTGTGCCGTCGACTGACTCGGTCACGGTGTTCGGGGCGATTCGTCTTGTGAACTCGGATGTTTCTCGCTTGCGGTGGCGCGACGCGGCTGTTGGATCAACGTCAAATGACTGTCGACCACGTCGTAGCGCTGGCCCCACTCACTGGCCAACGCCTGCGCCATCGCGGCGGCGGGCAAGGCGAGGATCGCCCCGACCGCACCGAGTAGCGCTGCGCCACCAAGTGCTGCACCAAAGGCCACAGCAGGGTGCAGCTCCATCGTTCGCGCGGTGATGCGCGGTGCGAAGAAGTAGTTCTCAACCTGCTGGTAGACGATGATGAATCCGATGACGATCGCTGCCTTGGGCGGCGAGTCGAGGAACGTCACCAGCACGGGCAAAATCCCAGCGAGGTACGTACCGACCACCGGCAGGAACTGGCTGACGAGGCCGACCCAGAGGGCGAGAGCGATCGGTGCCTGCGTGCCGATCGATTGGAACACAATCCAGTGGAAGAACGCCGACAGCAATGCGAGAAGCGCTCGGGAGTAGAGATACCCGCCGGTCTTGTTGATCGCCAGTTCCCACGCATTCAGTACTCGTGCCTGACGAGCTGGGGTGAGGCGGGCGCAGATGACCCGGCGGAGTCGAGGACCGTCGGCGACGAGGTAGTAGGTGAACAGGAGCGCCGAGAGACCTTGGAAGATGACCCCGACTGCGGTGAGTGACAGGCGGACTGCCTCGTCGCCTTGGCTCTGGATGAACTGCTGCACGCGGCCGTCCGGGTTGTTGACCTCATCGATCACCGCCTGCGCATCAATCTGTGTTCCGAACGTGTCGTTGAGGAACGTGACGGTGTCGACGATGTAGACGTTCGACTCGGACAGCAGGTCGGCGATCTGGCCACCGACAAGCGTGCCGATGGCAATGAGGAAGACCAGGAACGCAAGAAGCACGCCGAGCAGAATGGA
>CAWUXP010000260.1:0-6792 GCA_963926495.1 Candidatus Ilumatobacter herschelensis | reverse complement strand
GACGTAGGCCTGCCGCAGCACTTCGTTGCGCTCCGACTTGATCTTCCAACGGATCAGCGGATCGGCGTCACCGGCGGGCGAGTCAGGCCCGAAGAGTTGTACCGCAGGCCACCACCATCGGGTGAGTGCGTCCTGGAACATCTCGCGCTGCGTGTCAGTACCCGTGGCAAGACGCAGCAGCATCTCTTCACCGTGGCGCATATGGAAGCCTTCTTCGGCCACGATTCGCTTGAGGACCCTCTTGTACGGCCCATAGGTGCACTCGGCAAACACCGCACGCTGGCTGGCGAACGCTGCCGCGTCGACGAGAAACGCAATAGCGACCTGATCGGCCCACGTGACCGCCTTGTAGTGGAACACGTTGTGGAATCGTGAACGGCCGTCGAAGAGTTGCTCGAGCATTTCGGTGCGCGTCTTGACGCCCATGTCGGCAGCGACCATGTATAGAAGGTGGGCGTGGCCGATCTCGTCCTGCGTCTTCGCGAGAAAGATCTGCTTGAGCCGGAGGCCAGGTGCATGCGGGATCCAGTCGCGCTCGGTCAGCCCGCCCATCAGTTCGGAGTTGGCGTGAAACTCGATAAATCTGAAGACCTCGCTGCGGAATTCGTCAGGCATGTCGTCACCCGGCTCGACCATTCCGCCGCCATCGAGGAATGCCTGGAAGTCGTCGAGGTCGGACCATGTCCGCCCGGTTGTCGGTGCGTCAGCAAGGGTGTGCATCAGAGGCTCCTATTGTCGATGGTTCGGCTCAACTTGCCGCCTTCGGATCGCGGCACGGATCCGGGCGGTTCGACCGAGACGGTCACACCCAGCAGGAGCGACGTGCGCATCTCGGACTTGATTTGGCTCGCGAGGTCGTCGTCAGATCGGGCGCTGCCAGAATCGTCGCGCTCGACGCGGAGATGCAATGTGTCGAGCGTGCCGTCACGGTTGACAACAAGTTGGAAGTGCGGGCTGACGCCGTCGATGGCGAGCAAACTGTGTTCGACCTGGCTCGGGTAGACGTTGACGCCACGAATCACGAGCATGTCGTCGGCACGCCCCAGCACGAACGACATGCGGGCATGCGTCCGGCCACACACCGCAGGCTCCCTGGTAATCGAGCAGAGGTCGCCGGTCCAGTACCGCAGCACGGGGAACGCCTGCTTGGTGAGGCTCGTCAACACCAAGACGCCGACTTCGCCGTCGGGCAGTCGCTCGCCGGTGTCTGGGTCGACGATCTCGGGCAGGAAGTGGTCTTCCATGATCACGAGGCCGTCGCGGTCTGCTGTCTCGCACGACACGCCCGGCCCGATGACTTCGGACAAGCCGTAGATGTTGACCGCAATGATGCCGAGACCGGCTTCGATTGCTTCGCGTGTCGCATTCGACCACGGCTCAGCACCGAGAATCCCAACTTGCAGCGAGCAGCTAGGCCCCGCGTCGCCAAGCAGCTCAGCCAGGGTCAGTGCATACGACGGCGTGCAGCAGATCGCCTCGGGAGCAAAGTCTTCGAGCAGCATCAGCTGCCGTTCGGTGTTACCTCCAGAGACCGGGATGACGTTGACTCCTGCTTCGGTCGCACCATCGTGCAGCCCGAGCCCGCCGGTGAAGAGGCCGTAGCCATACGCGTTGTGCAGCATCTCGCCGGGTTCGATCCCGGCGCCGCGCAGACAGCGGGCGACGCAGTCAGCCCATACCTGGAGATCGTCGGAGGTATAGCCGACGACAGTCGGCTTGCCGGTTGTTCCCGAGCTGGCATGCACTCGAGCGAGCTGCTCACGCGGCACAGCGAAGAGGCCGAAGGGATAGTTCTCACGCAGGTCGGTCTTACGCAGGAACGGGAACTTTGCCAGATCGTCGAGCGTTGTTGGGTCGGCCACGTCGGCCATGCGCTCAGCCATCACGGGCACGTTGGCCCGCAGGCTCGCGATCGTTGACTGCAAGCGTTCGAGCTGCAGCGCTTCGAGTTGCGGCCGCGGCATTGTCTCGATCTCGCGCTGGTGAAATCCGGTCGTTGGCATGTCTTCCCCCTGGTTTAAAAACATTCTGACAGCTCAACCAGAGGTCGTCAAGGCCTTAATGATCTCTGTGACACGAAAACACTCCGGCTCAATCGGTGTTCAAAATCTTCCGAAGCAGACCGGTGAATTGATCGAGCTCGACTGGCGACAGGGCAGAAAACAACTCGCCTTCTCGCGTGTTTTGTTCCCGATAGGCCGCCGCCAACATCTCGACACCCGCGGCCGTCGCGGTTACTGAAACGAGGCGACCGTCGTCGTGATCACGCTTGCGACAGGCCAGCCCCTCCTTTTCGAGCGTGGTGACGACACCGGACACCGCTGCTCGGGAGACGCCAGAGAGCCGTGCGATCTCGCGGACTTCCAGCGAGTCGAAAACCCAGACCGTAAACAGCACTCGGAAGCCAGCAATCGACAATCCGAGTGGCCGATGCACTTCGGATTCGAGGTCACCGACCACTCGTGCCGACACACGAAACAAGTCGAACATCGCGGCAAACGTGCCCAGATCGATGCGGTGGTCGGCGTTGCCGAGTTCGACCACTCGTTCAGCGGCGCGCCGCTCGAAGTCGTCGGGCTCAGTCATTCGGTTTCGTTCCCAGCGCCTCGACGACCGAGCCGCCGAGCGTCAACGTCTGGCCTCGGAAGATCGCAATGGTCTCCCCCGCCGCATTGCGCACATCGACGTCGTGCACGGTGTTGCGCCCGCGAGTTGCAACAGTGCGACTGGTCGCAGTCAGGTGGTCGCCTGCGTATGCCGCCTTGATCCATTCGATCGACGCTGTGGTGGCGAGCGACTTCTCGTCGCCAGCGTTCGAAGCGTGACCCATCACTGTGTCCGCGAGCGAGAAGATGATGCCGCCATGGCACGTGCCCAACCCGTTGGTCATCGCCTCGGTCACCGTCATCGATGCTGAGGCAGCACCGAGTTCGGCACCATCGATCACAATGCCCAGGCCCTGCGCCACATCGTCTCGATCGTGCATTGCGGCCGACGCGGCAGTGACCTCGTTCATCTGCCGCACCATAGTTTCCCTAGCCACCACGCAGACGAGACCATGTGAGGCTGAGGCCATGGCATCGCTACTGATCGTCACCGGGCCGCCCGGATCCGCCAAGTCGACCATCAGCCGATTGTTCGCCGACAACATGCAACGCTGGCCACACTCAGCTCTCAAGCCGTCCGCTGCGGCCCGGTGCAACGTCGGCTTCTACCGTCATGAGATGCCCCCGGAAATCCGCCCGTTTACCATCACTGTTCCTGACGATCTCATCGATGACCTACACGCCCGGCTCCGCAACACCCGGTGGCCTGAGGCCGAGCTGGTCGATGACTGGAGCCAGGGCACACCGCTGGCCTACGTCCAAGAGGTATGCGAGTACTGGGCGCAAGAGTACGACTGGCGCACACGCGAAGCGGCGCTGAACCGGTTCGATCAGTTCACCACAGAGATCGACGGCCTCAATCTGCACTTCATTCACCAGCGATCGCCGCATGCCGACGCCACCCCCCTGCTCTTGACTCACGGATGGCCGGGTTCCATCGTCGAGTTCCACAAGGTGATCGAGCCGCTCACCGATCCGACCCGTTTCGGAGGCGACGCTGCCGATGCGTTCCATGTCGTCGCGCCGTCGCTTCCCGGGTACGGGTTCTCGGCCAAGCCGACCGAACCCGGGTGGGGTATCGACCGGATCGCTGGCGCCTTCGCCGTGTTGATGAATCGACTCGGGTACGACAAGTACGTCGCACAGGGTGGTGACTGGGGGGCCGGCATCACCACGGCAATCGGGGCGCTCGATGCAACGCACTGCCAGGCGATCCACGTGACGCTTGCCATGGGTGCCCGGCCCAAACTCGACGGCGAACTGACGACCGAAATGCACCATGCGCTCGAGCGGCTGCAGTTCTACCGCGACTGGGACTCGGGCTACTCAAAGCAGCAGGCAACCCGTCCGCAAACAGTGGGCTACGGCCTCGTCGACTCACCGTCGGCACAGGCAGCCTGGATCATCGAGAAGTTCTGGGCGTGGACCGACAACGACGGCCATCCCGAAGACGTGCTCGATCGTGACGAGATGCTCGACAACATCATGCTGTACTGGATCAACGGCAACGGAGCGTCGTCAGCGCGGTTGTACTGGGAGAGCTTCGGCAAGAGCACCCGACACGTCGTCACGATCCCTGCAGGCTTCGCCGTGTTCCCGAAAGAGATTTCGCCGCCCATCAGAGAATGGGTCGCCGACAGCTACACCGACATCGTCCATTGGCATCGCTACGACAAGGGCGGACACTTCGCAGCCTTCGAGGTCCCCGACGTCTTCGTTGCCGAGATCAGGTCTATGTTCCGCCGATATCGTCCGGGATTCTGATTTCCTTCGACCACACATCGCCTGTTCCGCCAGCGCACGGGCAAGATCCCGGCAGCGCCAAGGCGGCGATGTCATACCGATCGTTCCGCATCATCTTCATCGGGCTGGCGCTGTCTCAGGTCGGAACCTGGATGCAGAACTTCACACTGCCCGCCTACATCCAGGACCGGACCGATCGCCCTGCGCTGGTCGGCGTCACGATCTTTATGCAGCTTGGTCCGCTCCTGCTGCTGTCGATTCCTGCTGGCGTACTCGCCGACAAGGTCTCCAAGCAGAAACTGCAACTCACAATGCAGGCCGCTTCGGCAATCCTCACGCTGTTCCTAGCCTTCTTCGTGGCCCGCGATGCTGCTTTGGTCGCGATCTTCGGAACGCAGTTCATGATCGGTGTTGCCAACGCACTCAACGCCCCGGCGTTCCAGGCGAGCATGCCGTTGCTCGTGCATCGTCAAGACCTGCCAGGTGCAATCAGCCTGAACTCAGCGATGATCAACGGCAGTCGCGTCATGGGCCCCGTCCTCGCGGCAGTGCTCGCATCAGCCGGGATGAGCACCTCGCAAATATTCGTCGTCAACGCGGCGACCTATGTCTTCTTCATCATTGCGTTGCTCATCGTCCGCATGCCCGACGTGCGTGGCAAGTTCACAGAAGTCGGCTGGCGTCGCTTGCTGACCGGAACGAACATCGTTCGCAACCGCGCCGTGCTCTCACGGCTACTGATCGGCATGTTCCTGTTCTCGCTGTTCAGCCTCCCGTTCGTCGGCTTGTTCCCGTCGATTGCCCAACTCAACTTCGGATTCGACCCACTCGGCAACTCGTATCGAGCGCTCTATGCCACCTGGGGCTTCGGTGCGTTCTTCGGTGCAATCTCGGTGGGCACGTGGCTGTCTGACATACGTCGCCACACGTTGATCGTCCGCGGTTTCACTGCGTTCGCGATAGCCCTTGGCATCTTCAGCCAGCTCCGTGACGGCTTTTCGCCGTATCCGGTCGGCTTCGTCCTCGGCTTTGCGTATTTCATGACCGCCACAGCAATCACGACCGAACTGCAGCTGAACCTCAAAGACACCGAACGTGCTTCGGTGATGCCGCTGTGGTTCATGGCGTTCGGCGGCACCGTGCCGATCGGCAACCTCGTCTTCGGTGTCGTGATCGAATGGGTCGGTGCTCGGGCGGTACTCGGTTTCGGCGCAGCGTTCGCGCTCTTCCTCGCGTACTGGGTCGACCTCCGCCAGTTCAAACGCGGCGCATTTCTCCCCGAAACTGATGGCGGCGAAAAGTACACCCCGGTCAACGCCAGCCGCTTCTTCTAACCAGTCACACAGACAGTTGCGTATGGGGTCAGGCCCCTTTCGCAACTCTGCGAGCAACGGCGCGGGACGCTACCCGAGGAGTTGAGCAACAATCCTCTCAAGGCCCGCTGATCGGCTCGCCTTAACCAGTACAACGTCGCCAGCTCCAAGTGTGCCGATCAGGCCGACCGGATTGTCGGTCGAGCGCACGCCATACAGGTCGGTGCCGGTGGCAACCAATTGGATGCCGAGCGTCTCGGCGATCCGGGAAACTTCGCGGTGTCCTTCGACTTCGTCCTGGAGTTCGCCCATCAGACCGAGGATCGCGATCCGTCGATCGGCACGCATTGCGGCCACTGCTTTGAGCGCCGCAATCATCGAAGTGGGGTTGGCGTTGTATGCGTCGTTGATCACCGTCGCGCCATTCGGAGCGGTCGACACTTCCATCCGCATCGCCGACATCGGCGCATGTCGCAATGCTCCGATTGCAGCCTCGAGTGACACGCCGATCGAACCGGCAACCGCGATTGCTGCAGCAGCATTCATCGCCATGTGTTCACCGCTGATCGTCAACTGCACGTCACCGCTCCCCCACGGTGTGTCGACCCGGAAGCTCGGCCGGGCCAGTTCGTCAAGTACCAGGTTGCTGATACAGATATCGCCCCCTGCTGTGCCGTAGGTGAGTACCGATGCGCCTGCGTGCTTCGCCATCGCCGCGACACGCCCGTCGTCGGCGTTGAGGATTGCTGTACCCGACTTCGGGAGTGCTGCGACCAACTCTTGCTTCGCCTTCGCCACGCCATCGATCCCGCCAACACGTTCGGTGTGTGAGTAGCCAACGGCCGTCACGACGCCGATGTCGGGCCGGGCGACTTCACACAGGGAGGTGATCTCGCCGAACCCGCGCATCCCCATTTCGAGCACGAGCACCTCGGTGTTGTCAGGTGCGTTGAGGATCGTGATCGGCAAGCCCTGTTCGTTGTTGAAGCTGCGCTCGTTCGCCGTTGTCTTGCGCTCTGCTGAGCACGCCGCGGCGATCAGATCTTTGGTCGATGTCTTGCCGACGCTGCCGGTGACGCCGATCACCGTCGTGTCGAGTTGCTGTCGAGCCCATCCTGCGAGGCGCATCA
>CAWUXP010000259.1:0-6995 GCA_963926495.1 Candidatus Ilumatobacter herschelensis | reverse complement strand
TCCCGACAATGAGTTTGTGTTTGCCCGCCAACTGGCATCAGCCGAGGAACTCGTCGAGCAATGGCGTCGCAGCCGACCCGGTCGAGCGACGTCGGTGCTGCGCCCGGCGATCTCTCTCGCTGAAGACGGCACGTCGCAACTTGCTGGCGCATTGGTCTCAGGCCTCGGCCAGCGTTTCGCCGAAGACGACCCGCCGTCACAATTCTTGCACCTCGACGATCTGGCCTCGGCGATCGTACTGGCGGTGCAGCGCCGCCTCGACGGGGTCTACAACGTCGCACCCGAAGGATGGATTCCTGGCGAGCGAGTTCGAGCGCTGTCAGGCGAGGGTCCGCGCGTCCCACTTCCGGAGCGGTTCTCCGAAGTGCTCGGTGCTGTCCGTTGGCGTTTCCAGCGGGGCCCAATTCCGCCCGGCTTGCGGTCTTACACCCGCGAACCTTGGGTTATCTCGAGCGGACGGTTGTTGGCCGAAGGCTGGAAGCCGACGGTCACCAACGAGCAGGCTTACGTCGAAGGCACCGAAGCGCGATGGTGGACCATGGTGTCGCCAAAGCGTCGCCAAGAATTGTCGCTCGGCATTGGTGTTGGCCTCGGGCTCCTCGTCACGATAGTTGTTGTCGTGGCTGGGCAACGCTGGTGGCGCGCCCGACAGGGTTGAAATTGGCTGTCGGAGTTTGCTGACGAAATTCGCTAGCCGGGGCGTTGCCGTCAGTCGGCAGCGAGCGCCGAGCCGACCAATGAGTCGTGGCTCACTATCAAGCGGCCATCACTGAATCGAGCCACGATTGCGCCGTTGGAACGAACGACCACAGCGTTACCTGCAACATCGAGACGTGCAACGTCGCTCCAGGCAACCGAGTAGGCGTACTGGTCGGTGACGACGAAGACCTGGTCGTAGAGATCGGGCAGCACCGCTTGAGGGTCTGACAAATCAGTCGAGAGGTATGCAGCACCAGGGACGTTGGCAATGGCGCGTGGAATTGCGGTTGCCCCCACCAAGCGGATCGAGCGGATTGTTTCTGCCGCGGCAGTGGCCGTGTTTGAGGCGGCCCGAATCGACTCACGAGCCGGCGGCGAGGTGGAGGCGCTCACGGCGATGGGGGCGTCGGCTGGTCCGCTTGGCGTAACCGTGACGACGAGTGCGGCGACGAGGGCCACAGCGAGCGCCCCGGAAGCGAGCGCGGCAAATCTGCGGCCGGATCCGCGATCGACCTCGGCCGATTTCGGGCCGATTTCGGACGGATGCCTCCACGTTCTTTCATGCGGCGGGAGCGGTGCGTGTTCCACGAATAGGAAATTGTAGTACTGAAATCACTACGGGTGATCGCGGCAGTGGCCGATCCTGAACCAGGGATGGCCGTCGCGCAACGAAGTGGAGTCAAACGTGTTGCGGCGACCGGACGACGCTGCCAGGACGGCTACAATACCAAAAGTGGAGGCACCGGCGAGAGGCAATAATTGGTTCGGTCTCACCACTCAGGAACTCCCGATAGGTGCCGCCTACGAGTGGGCCGTTCGGCCTGACTGCGGCGCTGTTGTCCTGTTCAGCGGAACGATTCGGAACCATGCCGAAGGCCGTGCTGGTGTCCATCACCTCACTTACGAGGCATACGAGGAACAAGCCGACGTCCGGTTTGAGGCCATCGGCGACGAAGTCCGAGTGCGTTGGCCTGACGTCGGCCGAGTCGTGCTCTTGCATCGGACCGGCCAATTGCAGATCGGCGAGTCGTCCGTCATTGCGATCGTCTCGGCGCCGCATCGACCGAACGCCTTTGAGGCAGCCCGGTTCGCGATCGACGCACTAAAAGAATCAGCTCCGATTTGGAAGCATGAAGTCTGGGCCGATGGCGCGGACTGGGGTGTCGGGGCGCACGACATCCGCAATGCGCAATCCGTCGGGAGCACCGAATGATCTTGATCAGTGTCCTGGCGATCGTGGCGGTCGCCGTGATTCTTGGTCTGGCGCTTCGCGGGCGCACCGATGACGACGGCGTCGACTCGTTCCGCCGTCAAATTGATGCGCTTTCGCCGGAGGCTCGCAAGCCGACCGTCGATCGGGTCAAGTCGGTCGAGCAGCACAATCATGACGATGGTTCGTCGACTTCGTGACCGCTGCCGCGTCGAGGCTCCCGATTTCCTGGCTTCTCCTGGGGCAGAATGAGTCTGTCATGCAACGTCGCAGCCCTTTGAAGTTCACCCTGCTCGCCAGGACTGCCTGATGGCACGCGACCTTGCGATCGACCTTGGCACGGCAAACACGCTCGTGTACATGAAGGGCCGCGGCATCGTGCTCAACGAGCCGTCGGTCATCGCCCTCAACCGGCAGACCGGTGAAGTGCTTGCCACCGGCCGAGAGGCGTGGCAGATGATTGGGCGTACGCCGGGCTACATCGTTGCGGTTCGTCCGTTGCGTGGCGGAGCCATCACCGACTTCGAGATCACCGAGCGAATGATCCGTCTGTTGCTGCAGCGCGTCGGGGTCAGCCGATTCACGCGCCCCAAGGTCGTCATCTGCGTGCCGTCCGCGATTACCGAGGTCGAGCGCCGCGCAGTCACCGACGCTGCTCGCCGAGCAGGCGCCGCTGACGCCAACCTGATCGAACAGCCGATGGCCGCAGCGATCGGTGCCGATCTGCCAATCGACGAACCCGTCGGCAACATGGTCATTGACATCGGCGGTGGCACGTCCGAAACAGCGGTCATCTCGCTCGGCGGCATCGTTGCTCTCGAGGCCGTTCGTGTCGGGTCGTTTGACATCGATGCCGCCATCCAGAACTACGTCCGCCGCGAACATGGCATCGCTATCGGCGAGCGGACAGCCGAAGAGATCAAGGTCGCAATCGGGTCAGCTGATCCGACGCACGACGAGAAGCAGGCCGAGGTACGCGGGCGCGACCTCATGACCGGCCTCCCGAAGACTGTGCTACTCACACCCGAAGAGGTGCGGTTCGCCATCGAAGACGTCATCTCGTCGATTGTTGCGTCAGTCATCAGGTGTCTGTCGAAGGCTCCGCCCGAACTGTCTCAAGACTTCCTCGTGCGTGGCATGTATCTCGTCGGCGGTGGCGGTCTGCTGCGTGGGCTTGCCGAGCGGATCGAACGGGAAACGCAAGTTCCCGTACGAATGTCGAACGTGCCGCTCGAAGCAGTCGTTCTCGGCGCCGGTCATGTCATCGAGCACTACGAAGCGCTCAAAGGCATGTTCATGGGCGCCCGCCGCTAGCTCAGGCCGCACAGGAGACCCGATCACTGCGTTCCGCCAACTCCTCGTTGCCGGAGGGCAACTTCGTCGTGGCGCGCCTTGTCCTCGAATCACCTGA
Source organism: Candidatus Ilumatobacter herschelensis (assembly GCA_963926495.1). GTDB lineage: Bacteria > Actinomycetota > Acidimicrobiia > Acidimicrobiales > Ilumatobacteraceae > Ilumatobacter_A > Ilumatobacter_A herschelensis. The sequence continues at coordinate 3,675 of CAWUXP010000259.1, read as the reverse complement.
GCGCCCTGAGCGCCCTGAGTGCCCTCAGAACTAGGGAAGGGTTCGCCGAGTTGGAGGTCGACTTCGACGTCCCAGACAAGTATCCGCCGGAGGTGTTGGCAGCAGCAGAGGTCGCAGCCGAACGACCGCTCGGCGAGGGTCGGTAGCCGCACGTCGACTGGACCAACATGCACTTCCTCACTCTCGATCCGGCGAGCAGCACAGACCTTGACCAGGCGTTCGCCATCGAGATGTCGGGCGATGACGTCGTGCTGCATTACGCCATTGCCGACGTCGGCTGGTTCGTGCGGCCTGGCGATGCCATCGACCATGAAGCGTGGAAGCGGGGCGTCACCGTGTACATGCCGCATGCCCGCGCCGGTCTTCATCCGCCGCGCATCGCAGAAGACGCCGGAAGCCTCCTGCCAGGCGGCCCGAAGCCGGCCGTTGTTTTCACGGTCAAGATTGCTGCTGATGGCGGGGTTCGCCTCGACGGAGTCGAATGGTCAATGATTCGGAACCGCGCCAAGCTTGCCTATTCGACGGTGACGCCTGGCGATCTTCCCGAGGCGTTCCCCGAACTCGCCCGCCGGTTCGAGATTGGCGAGCAGGCACGCGGTGCCGATCGCATTCAGATGCCCGAGCAAGAAGTCGTGCGCGTCGACGGTGGCTTCGCACTCCAGTTCCGGCCGCGCAATGCCGCCGAAAATCAGAACGCGGCAATGTCGCTCGCCACGAACATGGCAGTCGCCGATGCGCTTTTTGCCGCCAAAACCGGGCTCTTCCGAACGATGCCTGCTGTCGACGAGAGCCGCCTCGGCCGGCTGCGCCACACGGCGCGGGCCTTCGGGCTGCAGTGGTCGAAAGACCAGTCGCTGGCCGCGTTCAACGAATCATTGCCCAAGAACGATCCGAAAACGTCGGCCTTCCTCCTCGCTGTTCGCCGAGCCAGCGGCGGCGCTTCCTACGAGCCGTACGACCCGAACCAGAAGCTGTGGCATGCCGCTGTCGCTGCGACCTACAGCCACGTCACCGCACCACTTCGTCGCCTGGCGGACCGCTATGTGATCGAAGCTGCCTTGGCCGTAGCCAACGGCGACGCCGTTCCCGACGAAGTTGAGCTTGCGTTCACCGAACTGCCCCAGGCGATGCGCCAGGGCGACAGTCATGCAAACCGCGTCGACCGCGCTGCGATTGATCTCGCCGAGGCAGTCGTGTTGCAGGGCCGCGAGGGCGAAGTGTTCGACGCGGTGGTCACCGACGAAGACGACCGTGGCACACGCATCCAGGTCCGCGATCCTGCTGTGGTCGCTCGAGTAGCCGTCCACCACGTCGATCCGGGCGATGACATCCAGGTCAAGCTGGTCAACGCGGACCCTGCAGAACGCCGCGTCGACTTTGAGCGGGTCGGCTGACCTACTGCGCTCGGCCCATCCGTCGGTGTGATGGTTTGGGCCCACATGTTGACCAAAACCATCACACCGACGTAGTGAGGTGACCGAGCGGGTCAGGCCGGGACAAAGCGTCTCACGATACCGATGTTGCTGACGGCGAACAGGTCGCCCTCTCCGCCAATGGCGATTGCTGCAAGGTTTGGTTGCTGAGCGAGTTCGATGATGATCGGCGCGTCGGGTCGCGATGTGGGGTCATATCCCCAGATCTGGCCTGAGCAGAAGTCGCCGTAGACGAACCAGCCTTGCAGATCGGCGATGGCATCGCCGCGGTAGATGACGCCACCACTGACCGAACAGTTGCCGTCGTCGTGGCTGTATTCGACGATGGGCGGAGTGTGGCCATCGGGATCCTGGTCGTCGTTGAACGGTGCGGTCCCTTCGAAGGCGCTCCATCCAAACGAGAGGCCGCGGCCGGCGCCTTGGCCGTCGGTCGCAGGCGCGTAGTTGATCTCTTCGAGGTCGCCCTGACCTACGTCGGCAATCCAGAGATCACCGGTCGGTGCGTCGAACGAGAACTTCCAGGGGTTACGGAGGCCGAGCGCCCAGATCGTCGGATCGGCACCCTCGACACCGACAAACGGATTGTCGGCGGGGATCGTGAACGGTTTGTCACCGGACTGACGTGGGTCGATCCGCAGGATTTTACCGAGTCGACTCGCGAGTGCCAGCGAGTTGCGCTGAGGATCGTCGGCCGAGCCGCCGTCGCCGAGTCCGAGGTAGAGGAGTCCGTCAGGGCCGAAGGCGAGTTCTCCACCGTTGTGGTTGCCGAATGGCTGCTTGACCGTCAGCACCTCGCGACGGCTCGTGGGGTCAAATATTGCCGTGACCGGATCGATTGCGTACTCGTCGACGACGGTCGTGCCGTTGGCGTCGGTGTAGTGCACATACGCGAAGTTTTGAGCAGGGTGGAACGCTGCGCCGAGCAGGCCTCGCTCGCCGTCGGCTGCAGTGAGGTCGGTGATGTCGAGCACGACTTCGGACGACAGATCGTCGGCGGCCATGATCCGACCGTTCTGCTCGACAACGAAGTGACGCTGGTCGCCGCTGCGGCTGAACAACTCGACGGGAGTGTCGAACTGGCCGGCATCGGCCAGCGTCACCGCCGGAATCGGAAGCGGACCCGTAGAGATAGCGGTCGACGGAGCCGTCGATAGCTCTTCGGGCGTGCCGGTCGGCAGGTCGACGTCAGTGGAGGGTGCAAGTTCCGGGAGCGTCGTCACGATCGACGCGGCGGGTGCGTCATTGGTGGCTTCGGACGCGGTTGATGACCCTTCGGGCTCCGGGACGGTAGCGAACGTGACGGCTGGGTCGTTTGGAGGATTTGTTCCGGCCGACTCGGACCCACCGCCGCACGCCGCAACAGCGAGTGCAGCGCCGACTACGGACGCCACGACCAGGCCACGCCGGCTCATGTCCGGCCCACCCGGGTGAGGCCCTCTTGCATCACGCTGATTGCCAGGTGTCCGTCGGAGGTGAAGATCGCGCCTCCGGCAAGCCCGCGTGCCGAGGATGTACTGAGCGCGGTCTGGTCGTAGAGCAGCCAGTCATCGGCGCGGAACGGACGGTGAAACCACATGGCATGGTCGAGGCTCGCCATCTGCACGTCGCCGCTCGCCCACGACATACCGAACGGAAGGATCGTGGTGTCGAGCAGCGTCATGTCGCTCGCGTACGTGACAATGCAGGCGTGCAGCACCGGATCGTCTGGGAGCTCGCCGTTGGTGCGTAACCAGACCTGCTGCGAGGTCGACTTCTCGCCCTTGCGACTCATCGGATCACCGGTTATGTAACGCAGGTCGATGGGCCGAGCCTGCTCGTAATAGTCGCCGAGTTGGTCCGCGTATGGCGCATTGCGCGTCTTGAAATCAGGGAGTGACTCGGGCTCGGGGAGGCCGGTCGGCATCGAGAGTTGATGGTCGAGACCCGGCTCCTCGTTGTGGAAGCTGGCCTGCAGGTTGAAGATGGCTCGGCCGTGCTGGATGGCGACAACGCGGCGGGTCGTGAAGCTGCGGCCGTCGCGAATGCGGTCGACTTCGTAGAGGATCGGTGTCGTCGGGTCACCGGGGCGAAGAAAATAGGCGTGGAGCGAGTGGACCATTCGGCCGGGCTCGTCGATTGTGCGGGCAGCAGCGACGAGGGCCTGGCCGGCGACCTGGCCGCCGAAGACCCGTTGACGATCTTCATCAGTCGACGCACCCCGGAACATGTTGACCTCGATCACCTCGAGGTCGAGCAGCTTGAC
>CAWUXP010000258.1:0-3621 GCA_963926495.1 Candidatus Ilumatobacter herschelensis | reverse complement strand
TGCGACCGTTGCGGCGTGCTTGTGCGACTTTCGTCATAACTACTTCTTTCCTGCCTTGCCGGCCTTGCGGACAACACGTTCGCCGAGGTACCGGACACCCTTGCCCTTGTACGGCTCAGGCTTGCGGAGGCTGCGAATGTTGGCGGCCACCTGGCCGACCATTTCCTTGTCGATGCCGGACACGATGACCTGTGTCTGAGCCGGAAGCTCGAACGAGATCCCCTCGGGCGCTTTGACATCGATGGTATGGCTGAAGCCGAGGCTCAGACGGATGTCGTTGCCTTGTGCTTCGGCTCGATAACCAACGCCAACGATTTGGAGTTCTTTTTTGAACCCTTCGGTGACGCCGAGAACCATGTTGTTGACGAGGCTGCGGACGAGTCCGTGTAGCGCCTTGCTCTTGTGCTCATCGTTCGGGCGGACGCAATTGAGCGTGTCGCCGTTGACGTCGATGGTAATGCCGCCAGGGATCTCCCGGTCAAGGCTGCCCTTCGGGCCCTTCACCGTGATGTGAGTTCCGACGATGGTGACGTCGACTCCTGCGGGCACCGTGATCGGTGCTAATCCAATTCGTGACATGAGTGGTTCCTTACCAGACGTAACAGAGGACTTCGCCGCCGACTTTGCGCTTGCGCGCTTCCCGGTCGGTCATGAGCCCCTTGCTGGTGGACAGGACAGCGACACCCAGGCCACCGAGTACACGGGGCACATCGGTGGAGCTGCGGTAGACCCGCAACCCTGGGGTCGAAATGCGGCGGAGGCCCATAATCGTTCGATCACGGTCTTCGCTGTACTTCATAATGATGGTGAGCGTTTCACCGACGCCGCGAGGCGACGGAGCGGTCACGAAGCTCGTGATGTAGCCCTCCTTCTGGAGGACCGCAGCGAGAGCGACCTTCTGTTTTGACGATGGCATGGGAACCTCGTCGTGCTTGGCCGTGTTCGCATTACGAACTCGGGTCAGCATGTCTGCGATGGGATCTGTCAGCATTTTCTAACTCCTCACCAGCTCGACTTCGTCATGCCCGGGATCTCACCGGCGTGCGCGAGTTCTCGCAGACACACGCGGCAGAGGCCGAACTTGCGATAGACGGAACGGGAACGACCGCAGCGTTTGCAGCGTGTATATGCGCGAACCTTGAACTTCGGCTTCGCGTTTGCCTTATTGATCAGTGCTTTTTTAGCCATGGTTCAGCTCACTTGCTCTTCTGGCCGCCGAAAGCGGGGCCCTTGCGACGCTTCTTGCGTGGCTCGTTGTCTGCGTCAGCGCCCTTCTTAAAGGGGAAACCGTAAGCATCGAGGAGGGCCTTGCCTGCTTCGTTGCTCTTGGCCGTCGTGACGATGGTGATGTCCATACCGCGGGGATGGTCAGCCTTATCGGGATCAATCTCGGCGAACATCGTCTGCTCGGACAGACCGAACGTGTAGTTGCCATTGCCGTCCCAGCTATGTGCCGGCAAGCCGCGAAAGTCACGAATACGAGGGATGGCAACCGAGATCAGACGATCCAGGAATTCCCACATGCGGTCACCACGCAGGGTGACTTTCGTGCCAATCGCCTGGCCTTCACGCAACTTGAAGTTTGCGATTGACTTGCTGGCCTTCGTAATGATCGGCTTTTGACCTGCAATGACCGTGAGGTCAGCGACAGCAGCTTCGATCAGCGACGGCTGGCCGGCTGCACGCCCGACACCCATGTTGATCACAATCTTTTCGAGCTTAGGCACTTCCATGACGTTGTCGATGCCCAGCTCAGTTTTGAGCGCAGCAGCAATCTCGTCGTTGTAACGCGCCTTGAGGCGGGGCAACGGTTTCGCGTCAGTCATTACGTCAGTCATCAGACTTCGTCTCCACTCGGACGAGCGATGCGCACCTTGGTGCCATCGTCCTTCACCTTGTAACCGAGACGGACGGTCTTGCCACCGTGAACGAGCATCACATTGGATACGTCGAAGGGCATGTCCTTCTCGATGATGCCGCCCTGCTCGTTGGCCTTGGACGGCTTGCTGTGCTTCGATGCCGTATTGACGCCGTGCACAATGATCTTGTTGGACTTCGGGAAGACCTTGTCGATCTCTCCCTGCTTGCCCTTGTCTTTGCCGGTGATGACTTGAACGGTGTCACCCTTGCGGAGCTTCATCACAACACCTCCGGTGCCAGCGAGACGATACGCATAAACTTGCGATCGCGCAGCTCACGGCCGACAGGACCGAAGATGCGAGTGCCGCGAGGCGTCATGTCATCCTTGATGAGAACGGCGGCGTTCTCGTCGAAACGGATGTAGCTACCATCGGGGCGGCGCTTCTCTTTTTTGGTGCGGACGACGACGCACTTGACGACCTCGCCCTTCTTCACACCGGCACCGGGTGTCGCGTCCTTGACCGTCGCGACAAAAATGTCTCCGATCGAGGCATAGCGACGGCGGGTACCACCGAGCACCTTGATACAGAGCACTTCTTTGGCTCCGCTGTTGTCTGCAACACGCAGACGGCTTTCTTGCTGAATCACTTGGCACGCTCCAACACATCGATGACACGCCAGCGCTTCTTCTTGCTGAGCGCACGGGTTTCCATAACGCGGACCTTGTCGCCAATGTTGACGTCGTTGGTCTCGTCGTGGGCGTACAACTTGGTGGTCTGAAGGATCATCTTGTTGTACTTGGCGTGGGGAACACGGGTGACAATTGCCACAACGGCGGTCTTGTCCATCTTGTTCGACACGACGGTGCCTTCACGCACCTTGCGAGCGGTGCGCTCGATTGTCTGTTTTGTGGTTTCTTCCACTGCTTCACTCATGGGGCTCAGTTCCCTGCCTCGGCCGCTTCGATTTCCTTCGAGCGGATCAGCGTGTTAATGCGGGCGGCCTGCTTGCGAACCTTGCCAATTTCGGCGGTGTTCTCAAGCTGGCCGGTCGCGTTGCGGAAGCGCAGGTTCAGCGCTTCCTGCTTGGTGGCCTGCAACTCCTCGATGAGTTCACCCATCGAGAGTTCAGCAAGTTCGTTCTTCTTCGCCACTAGATCGGCTCCTCACGGGTGATGATGCGGCACTTGATCGGAAGCTTCTGGATCGCCTTATTGAGGGCGAGCTTCGCGGTCTCTTCGTCTGGATACGAGAGTTCGAACATGGTCCGGCCAGGCTTGACGACCGCAACCCAGAATTCCGGGTTGCCCTTGCCGGAACCCATGCGGGTCTCGGCCGGCTTCTTCGTCACGGGCTTGTCCGGGAAGATGTTGATCCAGACCTTGCCACCGCGCTTGATGGCGCGGGTCATAGCGATACGGGCAGCTTCGATCTGACGGGCGGAAATCCAACCCGGCTCAAGAGCTTGAATGCCGTATTCACCGAAGTGGAGGCCGGAGCCGCCCTTCGTTTGTCCCTTGGTGCGGCCGCGGTGATGCTTGCGGTGCGCGACTTTACGGGGCATCAACATTGGTCAAGCTCCCTTTCAGTCCGTGCCGCGGAGCCGCGGCGTTTCGTTCGCTTCGCCCAGCGCGGTGCGCCTGGCGATTGCTTCTTCTTCGTCGAGCAACTTCTCGAGTTCCGAATCGGCTTCTTTCACCAACGGCTGCGTGTCAGAGACGAGCGCCGCAGATTCGGGAGCGGCGGACTTGGGTCCGCCAGA
>CAWUXP010000257.1:0-7233 GCA_963926495.1 Candidatus Ilumatobacter herschelensis | reverse complement strand
ATGTCGGCAGCAGAGATGGTGAGTTCAGCCATTTTCATTGTCCCTTACGGTGGGTCACTTTGGTTCCGGTGGTCCAGGCCTAGCGGCCCTTAGAGCCGGCTCTTCAGCTGGTCGATGCGAGTACGAACGGTGTCGTCGATGACGGTGTCACCGATCGTTGCCACGACACCACCGAGGACGGAGGCGTCAACGACGGTCTTGAGCGAGATGCTTTTCCCGGTGGCATTTTCGAGGGCGGCCTTCAGGCGAGCCTGTTGATCGGCCGAGAGCGCAATTGCGGTGCGCACTTCGGCGACGTCGAGGTCCTTGGAACCTGCGGCACGCTGGACGAGTTGATCGACGATCGCAGGAAGGTCGCGGCCGCGGCCGGAACCGACAACCATCGACACCAACTGCGTGGTGGTGCTGGTGGCTTTACCGCCAAGCAGGTCCTCCACAATGGCCTGACGCTTTTCAGCGGGGACCAGATCGTCGGTGAGCGCACTGCGCAACTCTTCGCTCGACTCGTAGGAGCGAGCGAAACGGAACAACTCGTCTTCGACCTCGTCGAGGGTTCCCTCGGCGCGAGCGATCTCGAAAAGTGCTCGGGCATAGCCCTGAATCCGTGCGTCGCTCATGATGCGGCTCCTGTGGTGCTGCCAACGCGTGCGATGAAGCTTTCGATGAGATCTTGGTGGGCGGCATCGTCGAGCGTGCCGTTCACGACACTGTCGATAGCGCCGGACGAGTACCGAGCGATTTCCGCGCGGAGTTCGTCGCCACTCCTACCGGCAGCTGAGACAAGCTCGGCTGCGGCGCGGGTTTCGAGGTCGACCATTTCGGTGTCGATGCGAACTCGGCCATCAGCCAGGAGCGCTTCGGCCTGCCTGTCGGCGTCGGCGTAAAGGCGGCTGCGCTCTGCATCAATGTCGCCCTTGGCGTCACGGATGTTGCTGGCCTCTACCTCGGCTGCCGACGCTGCTGCGGCGGAATCGTCGAGATCCTTCTGAATGCGGGCCGTACGGTCCGACATGGCTTTTTTGATTGTCGGACCAGCAAACTTGAAGATCATGCTGAAGACGATGATCGACGCAAGCGAACCAATGATCAGCTCACCGATGGGCGGCAGGATCGGATTCAACGATGTCGAACCGACACCATCGTTCGGAACGCTCTCGGCTGCAATCAAAGAGATATTGGCGAAGATGCTCATGCGTTGACTCCCATCGAGTTGTTGACGGCGTCGGAGACAACCGCGGCACTCGGTGCCTTGCCGGTGGCGAGTTCGCCAGCACGTGCGGCAACCGCAGCAACTGCTGCAGCGACCTGTGAACTGGCAGCCGCACGAGCGGCGTCGACTTCTGCGGTCGCAACTGCACGCTTCTCAGCGATGCGCGCATTGACAACAGTGAGTTTCTCGGTGCGCTCACCCTCGAGAGTGGCGCGAGCGGCTTCGACTCGGCTCTGAGCATCGGCGCGAACCGATGCGACCTGAGCTTCGTACTCAGCGACTTCGGCGCGAGCCGAAGCAGTGAGTGTCTCTGCCTTCTCGAAGTCGCCACGAATGCTCTCGTATCGAGCAGTCATGCCAGCCCGAACCTTCGGGAACAGGACGTAGCGCAGCACGACGGCAAGCACCACGAACGACCCGAAACCCCAGATGACCTCTTTGGCCTCCGGGAGAATCGGGATGAGTTCGGGGCAACCGGTCGACGAAGTGTCGCTCGTTGGGAAAGTGGGGTTCCCCTCGAGGTCGGTGCGCTCACAAGTTTCGGCCGTCACCAGGCTGACCTGGGGCTGACCACTCGAGTGCGAAGTTGTGACGAGTGCTTTCAGCACGTCGACTCCTTGCGTTGAATGATGGACTCGGACTTACTTCTCGGTGAGTTCGCTCAGGCGAACTTGACGAGAATGAAGACCACGAAGCCGATGAGGGCGAGGGCTTCGGTGAAGGCGATGCCGAGGAACATGGTCGTACGGACCATGCCGGCTGCCTCAGGCTGACGGGCCATGGCCTCGACGGACTTGCCGACGAGATAGCCGATGCCAATGCCTGGACCGATTGCTGCGAGACCATACGCCAAACCGGCGTTTGTCGCCGCGGCGATGTTCTTTGCGTCCGGATCGAATGAACCGGCTGCTTCCTCGGCTGCGACGAGTGCGCTGAATGCTTCCATGATGTGTTTCTCCTGTGTGCTTTCTGAGATGAGTGGGAGATCTAATGATCAATAACGAGTTGAGCCAGGGCTCAGTGCTCGTCACCGTGCCCGACGGTCGAGTTGTTGATGTAGACAGCGGCGAGAATCGTGAAGATATAGGCCTGCAAGAAAGCGACGAGTATCTCGAAGCCGGTCAGGAAAATCAACATGAAGAATGGCAGGATCCCGGTCGGGATCAGGAATGCCTGTTTGGTTTCCGCCGTGACCAGTGCTTCAGTCAACAGACCGAAGGTCACCAGCAGGATGTGACCGGCGAGCATGTTTGCCATGAGTCGAACGGTCAGGGAGAACGGCGTTACAAAGATGGTCGAGATGAACTCGATGGCACCCACGAGCGGCTTGAGGGCCGTCGGAACACCGGCCGGCCAGAGCAGGCCGCCGAAGTAGCCCATGCCTTGGTGCTTAATCCCGGTGCCGATGAAGACGACCCAGACGAGCAGCGACAGCGACAACGGAATAGCGATACGAGCCGTTGCGGGCATCTGGAATATCGGGATGATGCCGGGGATGTTGCAGAGGAAGATGAAGATGAAGAGGCTGAGCAGGAACGGTGTCCAGCCGAGGCCCGACTTGCCGAGGGTCTGCATCACGATGCCCTCTTCAATGAACTCGACCGTGGTTTCTGCGAGGTTGCGGGCGCCCGTCGGAGCCTTCTTGGCGTCTGCACGAGCAGCCAGGAGGAACAAGACGATGCCGATCAGTGCAGCAAGCACCGCAATGAGCGCGATCTTGTTGAAAGTCGGGAAGATGTCCTGCCAACGAAGGATTTCGTTGATGGGAGGGAAGATGAGGCCACGTTCGGCGAGCACGTTGAATTTCCGTTTCAGTCGTGGGATTCAGCGGGGGATGCTAGGTCGGTTTGTTGCATTGCGGTCGATTTGCGGGACATCTGTTTTCAGACCCGGTTGAGACAGCGAAAGAGCGACATACTTCATCTCCCAAAAGAGGAGACCAAGGTGAGTCACGATGATGGCCGATCCGAGCGCCGGAAGTGAAATCCAACCGGCGTCTTTCACGAACCAGACGGCCAAGAAGATCAGGCCGAGGCGAATCAGATAGCCGAAGAGCGTTGCGCCCATCATTAACCCGACCGAGATTTTCGCAGCCCCAGCGATGAGCGCAGCGGCAAGAGCGAAGTTCAGCAGAACGATGGCAATCGCATACGCGCTCGACCATGCGCCGTCGGCGCCCCAGATAACAGCGGCGATGCCAATGAGCACGGGAGCGACCAAGAGGCCGCGCCGAATGATGTCTTTCGAGAGCGCAACCTCGGGGGCCGGGCCGTCGAACCGCAGCGTCATTGCGTTGGCGGTTGTCATGCCACACGCTCCGCGCTATCACGTTGAGCGAGGGCATGCTTGCCGAGGCGCTGTGCCTCCAGCTCGTTCATCCGGTCTTCGTAGCGGTACTTAAACTTGAGAAAGAGACCCACGGAGCCGAGCAGCGTCATCAAGATCATGAAGAGCGGCATTGTTCCGGCAACCCGATCGAGGCCGTAGCCGGCCCCGAGGAACAGCACCAGCATAAAGACGGCATCCATGCCATGGCCCATGGCATCTTGGGTGTCGACCCGTTTGGTCTTCTTGAGAGGGGGGAGCTTCATGAGTTCGAGACGTTCGAGACAGGGTGCTTGGTCCGGTTTGAAATCAGTGTGGTTCAGTCAACCGTGACCGGAGCTTGTGAACGGATGCACAACCTAGTCGCTGCGCCCCGCCGACGGCAACTGTGTGCGTAAGTTCTCGCCCGTGACGTCCAATTCAAGCTGCCCTGGAAGTTCCCGGCGCTCAGATTCTGGTTGCGCATCGCTCGGAACAACGATGTCCTTCCGGTCGATTTCCTGACTCGGAGTGCTGTTCTCTTTGCGACGCGCACGCACGCTCGGATGGAGCACGGTGTACAGAACAATCCCGATCACGGCCATGCCGAACGGGACATACGTGGGGTTCTGGTTGGTCAGCGACGGGTACAGCACAAAACCACTGAGCACCGCCGACCAGAGCCACAGAATCACCACGCTGCGACGGTGACCATGGCCCATCTCCATCAAGCGGTGGTGGAGATGGCCCTTGTCAGCAGAGGCCAGGCCCTTGCCGCTGGTCGCACGCCGGACGATGGCGAACAGCGTGTCGAAGATCGGCACGCCCAAGATGAGAAGCGGGATAACCAGCGGAGCGAGGAAGAAATAGGTCGTTCCAATCGTCTCCTGTTCGACTGAGTCGACACGGCCACCGACAACGCTCGTCGATACTGCGAGTAATAATCCGAGCAGTAACGCTCCCCCATCCCCCATGAAAATGCGTGCAGGGTTGAAGTTGTGCGGCAAAAAGCCGACACAGAGTCCGGCGGCAATCACCGCGAAGAGCGGCCCCACATTGGCGCTGTCGAGCAGATCGAGGTCGGTCAACCGCTCGCTATAGAGAAAAAACGAAATGGCCCCAATGCCGACGATCCCTGCAGCGAGGCCATCGAGGCCATCGACCAAGTTGACGACGGTGCTCATACCGAGGAGCCACAAGATCGTAATCAGCGGGCGAAGGCTCTCGTCAAGGAAGATCGAACCGTCGTAGAACGGAAGCCGGAAGGCAAACATGACCACGCCGAACTGCACGAGGGCGATGCCGGCAAGCACGATGCCAAAGACTTTCGCAGGAGCCGAAATCTCCCGAACATCGTCAAGTAGACCCACAGCGTAAATGATGGTCACCGCCACAAAAACGCCCCGGGGCTCGGAATTGCTTCGGAACACGACGTCGAGAGCCCCGGTCAGCGACGCAGCGATGTAGGCCGCGACAAAGCCGATGTACATGGCCAACCCACCGATATCCGGGAGCGGCTTTTCGTGCACCGTTCGATCGTTGGGGAGATACACCCAGCCCATCCGACGGGCAAACATCCCAACGAGCGGCGTCACAGCGAAGGTCACGGCTGCCGCCACTAACCCGATCACCGCGTATGACCCAATGGTTGGCACGAGGCCCGATCTTAGGCGCCCGCCCACCACAGACCCCGCCCAGCATCCCACTTCGCCCCTCCTTAACGTTTGCGTCGATGTTTCCGTTGGGCTGTTCCCGGAAACGTCGACGCAAACGCTGGGCTTTTCCGTCTGGGAGGAAATCGGCCCCACTGTGGGATGTGAATCAAGAGATCGCAGCACTTGCGCGGCACCAGGACGGTTTGATCACTGACGCCCAGGTGCGTGCCCACGCGTCGACCGACTGGCAGCGCCGCGAGCTCTTTCGCAGTGGATGGCTCGAACGCGTCGGGCCCCGAACGTATGCCGTCGCCGGTGCGCCACGTACACACCGGTTTGAGCTCCGACGAGGCTTGCTGATGCTTGGCGAACATTCGGTGGTGAGCTACGAAGCCGCCGCTGCGCTCCACCATCTCGATCGGTCCGTTCCCAGCGCGGTTGAGTTCACCGTTGCGCGTCGAGCTCGCCCCGGCCACACGAATCTGGTCGTCCACACCACGAACCGCCTTCCGGCGATCGACATCGTCACCATTGAGGGTTTCCGCGCAACGTCGGCGACACGGACGATTTTGGACCTCGCGCATGCTCGGGCGCGACGGGCACGGGTCGAGGCAGCAATTGACAGTGCGGTGCGACTTGGCCTCTCCGCACCTCACACGATCGAGCGACGACTCGAGACACTGCGCGGTTCGGGTCGCTGGGGCTGCCAGCTCATCGAAGACCTCGTGGTCGACTCAGGTGGGCACTCAATGCTGGAACGCCGATTCCTCGAGTTGGTTCGCCGACACGGCTTGCCTCGTCCAGTGACGCAGGCCGTGCAACGCAAAGGCGCACGCCACGTTGCACGCGTCGATTTCTTGTTCAAGGAACAGCAGATCGTGATCGAAGTCAGCGGGCAGCACGGACACTCATCGCCAACGGATCGGGCCAAAGACGCCCAACGTCGCAACGAGCTCCAGGATCTGGGCGTGCTGGTGTTCGAGTACACCTACGCCGATGTCACCCAACGAGGTGCGATGGTCGCCCGAACGTTGCGCGAACGCCTGCGATGATCCGTTTGCGTCGAGACTCCGGAGGACCGTCCAACCGGTTCTTCGACGCAAACGTGCGGGGGGTGTGGTGAGATGGGGGTCAGTAAGCGGGGAATTTGGCGCAGAGGGTGGCCACTTCAGCCTTGATGGCGGCCAGTACCTCGGTGTTGTCAACATTGCGCAGCGCACGAGCGATGAGTTTGGCAATCTCGGCCATTTCCGGCTCCTGCATGCCCTGCGTGGTGACCGACGGGGTGCCAATCCGCACGCCGCTGGTGACGAACGGGCTGCGCGGGTCATCGGGGATCGTGTTCTTGTTGAGCGTGATTCCGGCCTCGTCGAGCGTGGCCTGCGCGACCTTGCCGGTCAGCTCAGCATCGAACGGCGTGAGGTCGACGACCATCATGTGGGTGTCAGTGCCGCCAGAGACCAGCCGGAAGCCTTCTGCCGCCAAAGCCGCAGCGAGCGCTGATGCGTTCGTCACAATCTGTGCTGCGTACTGCTTGAACGACGGGTCCATCGCTTCACGGAACGCAATCGCCTTGCCAGCAATCGCGTGCTCAAGCGGACCGCCCTGCCAGCCCGGGAAGACGGCCTTGTCGATCGCCTTGGCGTGTACTTCCTTCGAGAGGATGCAACCGCCACGCGGGCCGCGGAGAGATTTGTGTGTCGTGAAGGTGACAACGTCGGCGAACGGCACCGGGTTCGGGTGCGAACCGCCAGCGACCAGGCCGGCGAGGTGTGCAATGTCGAACATCAGCAGGGCGCCGACCTCGTCGGCAATCGCCTTGAACGGCTCGGGGTCGAGACGGCGGGGATACGAGGTGGTGCCTGCAACGATCATCTTCGGACGATGCTCGAGAGCGAGTTCACGGACGTTGTTCATATCGATGCGGTCTTCGGCCCCAGTTCCGTAGGGGACAAAGTTGTACATCATGCCGGATGCGTTCACGGGCGAGCCGTGGGTGAGGTGGCCACCGTGATCGAGGCTGAGGCCGAGCACCGTGTCGCCCGGCTGCAGAAGTGCCTGGTA
>CAWUXP010000256.1:0-17288 GCA_963926495.1 Candidatus Ilumatobacter herschelensis | reverse complement strand
AGCCCTGACGGCCGCGTCCTGAGCACTGCTGAATGGGCAGAGCGACGCGACGACTGGCTACCGACCGATGCCGAGAAGGTGCATGTTGGCTCGTTGATGAAGGCGGCGTTCGGGCCTGGTGAGATGGCAGGTTGGATCGCTCCACCGTCGACAGGCATCAACACGCAGGCAGTTGACTACGACTACGTGCGGATTTAGCTGTACTCGGCCGGGACGCTGATGATTCCTGATCCGCTCGTCGCAGTGGTTTCTGTTGTTGCGGTCGGCAGCTGTCGACTTCGCACAGCGACGTGGGGGAGCGGTCCCGTCGAGATCGTGCTCTTACACGACGGACTTGGCTCGATTTCGCAGTGGCAAGAGACTCCTGCCGACATTGCAGCGGCAACCGGTGTTGCCGTGATGGCTTACGAGCGCGCTGGGCATGGCGCCTCGACACCGGTGCCCGACGGGCCTTGGCCGACCGATTGGTTGCATCGCGAGGCGAATGTCTTCGGTGACCTGCTGCGGGAAATGGAAATTGACGAGCCGCTCCTCGTCGGCCATTCCGATGGAGGAACGACTGCGCTACTCCACGCTGCTGGCGGTGGAGCGTGCCGAGGAGTCGTTGCGCTCGCAGCCCATTCGTGGGTCGAGCCGTGCTGCAGCGAAGCGATTATCGCGATGCGGCGGTCCTCTCATCGGATCGTTGCCAGCCTCGCAACGCACCACGACGCCCCTGCCGAGCTGTTTGAAGCGTGGAGTAACACATGGGTGAGCGATGCTTTCGCGACCTGGAACGTCCGGCCGCTGCTTGCTTCAATTACCGCGCCGACGTTGGTCGTGCAGGGTGATCAGGATCAGTACGCCACCGATGCGCAGCTGACCGAAACCGCGGCCGCCATCGGGGCGAACGCCACCATGATGCGCCTGGCTGGTGCTGGCCACATCATCCACCATGAGCAGCCGGCGGTTGTCGCCGCGCTGGTTGCCGAGTTCTACAATCGCATGGGCGCCACCTCGACGCCGACGCAGGGAGACTGACATGCACGATCATTTCAACGTCAGCGAGTGGCTCGTCGACCGCCACATCGAAGCAGGAAACGGCGACCGCATCGCGATTCGCAGCGGTGGCTCGTCGTTCTCCTACGCCGACGTGCTGCGTCGCGTCGAGGCGGCTGCAGCAGGGCTGCGCGCACTCGGCGTGCGTTCGGAGGAGCGAGTCGCGATGGTGATGCTCGACTCGGTTGAGTTCGTCGCAATGTTCCTTGGTGCACTGCGGATCGGAGCGGTGCCAGTGCCGATGAATCCGCTGCTTCCCGGCCGGGACCTCGGTGTGATCGTTGCTGACTCGCGTGCACGCGTCGTTGCAATATCGGCCGCACGCGAACAGTCGCTCACCGAGCTTCGCGACGGTGCCTCCGAAGTCGAGACGGTCATCACATCCGGTGCAAGTGGCGATGGCCAATTGGGGTGGGCTGACTTCGTTGGCGCAGGTTCGGACGGATCAGTTGCTGATACCTGGGCCGAGTCGCCTGGTTTTTGGCTCTGCACGTCCGGGTCGACCGGGCAGCCGAAGTTGGCAATGCACCGCCACGCCGATATCCCGGCAACGTGCGAGACGTACGCCGACCAGGTCCTCGGGATCACCGCCGACGACATCTGCTTCTCGGTCGGGCCGATGTTTCACGCCTACGGCCTGGGCAACTCGCTCACCTTCCCGTTCTCGGTCGGCGCCACTGCGGTGCTCGAACCAACTCGGCCACCAACACCGCAACTCGTTGCCGACATCGTGACGAGCGAGCGCCCCACACTGTTCTTCTGCATCCCGACGTTCTACGCAGCGCTCCTCGCAGCGGACCTGCCCAACGACTCATTCGCGTCGGTGCGCTTCGGCGTGTCGGCAGCAGAAGCACTTCCGGCCGAGACGTTCGAGCGGTTCCGAAAGCGATTTGGCGTCACAATCCTCGACGGCATTGGGTCGACCGAGCAGCTGCATATCTATCTTTCCAACGCCCCGGCAGGGTTCCGCCCAGGAACAAGTGGTCGGGCCGTACCCGGCTACGAGGTCCGCGTTGTTGACGAGTCGGACAACGACCAGAGCGTCGACGTTCCAGGCCAACTCCTGGTGCGTGGCCCGTCGGTTGCCACCGGATACTGGTGCCGCAGCGATACGACCCGAGCAACGTTCGAGGGTGAGTGGATGCGGACCGGTGATCTCTATGCGGTCGATGCCGACGGATTCCACACATACCTCGGCCGAGTCGACGACATGTTGCGCGTCGGTGGTGAAGGGTCTCGCCGGCTGAAGTTGAGGGTGTCCTCATCGAATATCCTGACGTGCTTGAGGCCGCGATCGTCGGCCTGCCCGACGATCAGAACGTGACTCGTCCGGTGGCGTTCGTCGTCGCCGTCGATGGGGCAACGCCGTCGGTTGACGACCTGACCGAGCACTGCCGGTCGCGGCTGGCGGGCTACAAGCGGCCCAAGGTGTACCGCATGGTCGACGAGCTTCCGAAGACTGCCACCGGCAAGATCCAACGTTTCAAGCTGCGCACGCTCTGACATCTCGCTGCCGACGTCGCCGCCCAAGTCGCTGCCAAGTCGCTGCCCAGTCGTAGATGACGCCACGGCAGGAGGCCAGATGAGGCCGAGTCGTAGGGTCAGCTGGATGGAACTGAACGATCGAGTTATCATCATTACCGGAGGGGGCTCCGGCATCGGGGAGGCCCTGGCGCACGCAGCACATGCTGCAGGGGCGCGCCATGTTGTCGTTGCCGATCTCGACGAGGCAGCAGCCGAGCGTGTTGCGGCCGAAGTTGGCGGCACCGGGGTCGGCATCGACGTCCGTGACGAGCAGGCAATTATTGCCATGGTCGAACAGACCGAAGCAGCGCACGGCCCGATCGACGTCTTTGTCTCGAACGCCGGAT
Organism: Candidatus Ilumatobacter herschelensis; assembly: GCA_963926495.1. Classification (GTDB taxonomy): domain Bacteria; phylum Actinomycetota; class Acidimicrobiia; order Acidimicrobiales; family Ilumatobacteraceae; genus Ilumatobacter_A; species Ilumatobacter_A herschelensis. The sequence continues at coordinate 14,379 of CAWUXP010000256.1, read as the reverse complement.
ACGTCACGGCCGCCGGGCTCGAAGACTCCAACGAGCGAATCAACCACATGTGGGAAGTCCATGTGATGAGCCACATCTACGCAGCTCGCGCCGTGGTGCCCTCAATGATCGCTCGCGGGGAGGGCTACCTCTTGAGCACGGCATCGGCAGCCGGCCTCCTCACACAGATTGGCTCGTTGGCGTACTCGGTCACGAAGGGCGCAGCGGTCTCGCTCGCCGAGTTCCTCAGCATCACGCACCACCACCAGGGCATCCGTGTCTCAGTGCTCTGCCCTCAGGCCGTTGCCACCAACATCGTGGCCAACAGCCCCGACCTCGGTGGCGCTGGCGGTACCCCCGACGACTTCGAGGGCGGGGTCGCCTCGGGTGATGGCGTGCTCAGCTCGGCTCAGGTCGCACAAGCCTGTCTCGATGCAATGCGCGACGAACGATTTCATGTGCTCCCGCACCCGGAGGTAGCCACCTACGTTGAGCGCAAGGCGACCGATGTCGATCGCTGGCTCACCGGGATGCGCCGTTTCCAGTCGGCTCTGGCGGCCGGCGGCCCACTGCCGGGCGACGCGATGGCTCCGAAACTCTGAGCAAAGTCGTTCTCAGGCGGCCAGATCGGCAACACTGCTCACGTGGAGCACTCTCAGATTCCTGTCGGTTTTGACGTCGCACTTGTCGAAGCGTGGATGGCTGCAAATACGCGGGTGGTTCCGCCATGTCGGTGGACGCGCCTCACCGGTGGCCACTCAAATTTGACGTACCTGCTGGCCGATAGCAACAACGAGGAATTCGTCATCCGTCGGCCGCCGCAGGGGGAGCTCTTACCCAAGGCGCACGACATGTTCCGCGAGTTCCGGATCATCGAAGCGCTCTACCCCGTTGGCATCCCGGTTGCCGAGCCGGTCGGTTACTGCGACGACCGAGCGGTGTGTGATCGGCACTTCTACGTGATGGGCAAGGTCGGCGGTCAAGCGCTGTATACCGGCACCGAGTCAGTCGAATGGCTCGACATGGCAGCGCGTGGGCGTGTTGGGGAATCGTTTATGGAGACGCTTGCTGCGATTCATTCGATCGATCCAGCCGACGTCGGTCTTGGCGACCTCGGCCGTCACGACGGATACGTTGCCCGACAGATCCGTACCTGGTACGGCTCATGGACGGCATCGGCGGAGGCTGCTGACTACGACGATCCGCGGATCCACGAACTGCACACCTGGCTGAACGAGCGTTTGCCTGAGCAAGGCCCAGCACGAGTCGTGCACGGCGACTACGGGATGCACAACTCGATGGTCGGCGAGGACGGCTCGATGGTTGCCGTTCTCGACTGGGAAATCGCAACACTCGGAGACCCGATGGCGGACTTCGCCTACGCCCTCAATGCTTGGGCCGAATCGACCGATCCTGTGGCGGTCGAAGCCGATGCCGCCACTGCGGTGTCTGGCTTCTGTAGCCGCGATGACCTGGTGCGGTACTACGCCGATCGAACCGGCGCCGACATGTCGAACCTCGCGTACTACCGGGCATTCAACGCCTTCAAGACCGCCTGCATCCTGCACGGCGTATACGCCCGATATCGAATGGGGCAGAAGAGCAGCGAGGGCGTCGATCTTGACACCCTGTTCAATCGCATCAGCGCGTCGATCGAGCTGGCCGCAGCGCACGCAGTCAACGTCTGAACCCCGTGCACAATCCGACGGCGACGCCGATCAAAGCGGCTATCGATATCGGAACCAACTCGATGCACCTTGTCGTAGCCCGGCTTGCTGATCACGGTGGGTTCGAGATGCTGACGAGTGAGAAGGAGACGGTCCGGCTCGGCCAGGGTGGGGGTGAGATGAAGCTGCTCGCATCAGACGCCATCGAACGCGGCATCGCAGCCCTTGGCCGGATGAAACAGGTGGCTGCGAGCTTTGGCAATGTCGACCTCGCGGCTGTGGCGACCAGCGCAGTCCGTGAGGCCTCGAATCGAAACGAATTCCTCGACCGGGCGCGCGACGAGGTCGGTATCGACGTTGAAGTGATCAGTGGCTTCGAGGAAGCACGATTGATCCATCTCGGTGTGCTCCAGGCGCTCTCGGTGTTCGATCAGCGCATCCTTTTGGTCGACATCGGCGGCGGAAGCACGGAGTTTCTCGTGGGTGAGGGCGCTGATCCGATCGAGGCACGCAGCATGAAGCTCGGTGCGATCCGCCTGACCGAGCGGTTCTTCGCAGATGCCCTTGCCGGTGACCGAGCGCCGTTCGATGGCGAGATCGATGAGTGCCGTCATTACGTCCGAGCAGCGCTGGCTCCGGTGGGTCGTGAACTTGGCGGCCATCAGCCGCAAGTTGCAGTCGGGAGTTCCGGAACAGCAATCACGATTGCCGCCATGGCAGTAGCTGCACGGGGCGACGATGTGCGTCAGATGAACGGTGTGGTGTTCTCGGCCGCCGAGCTCGCCGATGTCGCCAAACGGGTGTTGACGGCATCCGATCGTCGCAAGGTTGATGGGCTCGATGATAAGCGTTCAGACATCATCTTGGGTGGGGTGATTTTGCTGGAAGAGGTGTTTGCAGCCTTCGATCTCCAGGCGATGACGATCTCGGAGTACGCACTTCGGGAAGGCGTGCTGTTCGACCGGTTCGCGTCAGGTTCGGGTCAGGACCTGCACGACCTCAGACGCAACAACCTCGTTCGGCTCGCCCGGCAACTCGACCCAGACCCCGAGCACGCCGAACATACGGCGCTCCTCGCAACGCAGTTGTTCGACCGGACGAAGTCGCTGCATGGCCTTGGTGATCCAGAACGAGAGTTACTCGACGCTGCAGCGATCGTCCACAATGTCGGCCTGTTCATCAGCCACTCAAGCCATCACAAGCACTCGTATTACGTCATTAGGAACAGTGAACAGCTGACGGGGTTCACCGAGCACGAGGTGGAGCTCATCGCTGTGCTCGCCCGGTACCACCGCAAGAGTCACCCGACCGAGAAGCACGAAGAGTTCGCTGCGCTCCGCAAGGGCGACCAGCGGCTGGTCAGGCAGCTCGCTGGAATGTTACGGCTGGCCATCGGGCTCGATCGTCGTCACGCGGGCGTCGTCGAGTCGATGCGCGTCATCATCAAAGATGGAGTGGTGCGTATCGAGCCGCTGGCCCCCGGCGCAGCGGACGTCGACGGCGGTATAGACCTCGAGATCTATGCGGCGCGTGAGCGATCGCGCCTGTTCGCTGAAGCGTTCGACGTCATCGTCGAGGTCGATGTTTCAGCGCATGACGCTGCTGACGGCGCGGCCGACCTCGAATCAAGCTGACTCAGCGGCCTGCCATTTCAGTCGACGATATGGAGCCGTTCGTCAGCACTGGGGATGGGTGGGTTGCCGGCTCCGCTGATCGACTGATCGATGTCGATGCTGTTGCCCGTGGTCATGCCTGACTGCTCCGACAGGAGGAAGACGATCATGTTCGCGACCTCCCATGGCTTGACAAGTCGACCCATTGGCCGGCCAGCCTCGGCGGCCTGGAGCCAGTCGTCAGGAGCGTTCTCTTCTGTGAGTTGCACACGGTGTTCTGACTCGGTGTCCATCCACCCTGGGTTGACCTGGTTGACCCGAATTCCCTCTTGCATCAGCGAGTAGGCGAGGTTGCGGGTCATGACCGACAGCGCTCCCTTCGAGATGCTGTAGGCGGCGAGGCGGGGTTGGCCCCCGTGACCAGACGTGGAGCCGACATTGACGATCGAGCCGGTCGCACCGGTGCGCTGCATCAGGCGCGTCGCCGACTGGATCATGAAATACGGCGCCTTCACGTTGATCGCCATCATTCGATCGAAGTGGTCATGCGTGTCGGACCAGATGGTTGAGCGGGTGGTGAGCGCAGCGACATTGACGAGGCCGTTGACGGTGCCAAATCGTTCGGCGCAGGCATCGACGATTCGCTCGGGTGCCGCGGCATCGCCCATGTCGGCCTCGACGAAGATGCTGGGCGTGCCGCCCGCGGTGAGCTCGTCGGCGAGCGAGGCGCCGCGCTCGGCTGACCTTCCGGCCAGCACAAGGCCCGAGGATCCGCCGCGTTCCGCCAGTGTGCGGGCTACCTGCTCGCCGAGGCCTTGAGTTCCACCATTGATAATCGTCACGCTCATGCTCTTGTTCTAGTGCGTGTGGCATTACTCCGCGAGAGTCCGGCGATCGTTCGCCATACTTGACCCAATGGCCGACCCGAAGACTTCGAACGACACCGCAGCCGGAACAACGAGCGACGCCCGCCCGGCCGCTGCCAACTTCGTCCACGACCTCGCGGTCGAGCACGCCGCGCAAGGCACCTTCGGTGGCCGGGTCCTGACCCGTTTTCCGCCTGAGCCGAACGGCTACTTGCACATCGGTCATGCCAAAGCGATCACGACTGACTTCGAGTTGGCACGCGAGTTCGACGGTGTCTGCAATCTGCGCTTCGACGACACGAACCCCGACACCGAAGACACGAGCTTCGTCGACGGCATCATCGAAGACCTGGCGTGGCTCGGTTACCCGCTTGAGCGCGAACCGCTGTTCGCCAGCAACTACTTCGGACAGCTTGTTCGCTGGGCCAAACTGCTGATCGAGCAGGGCCTCGCCTACGTCGACGATCAAGACAGCGAGACTATCTCTGAGCAGCGCGGCGGCTACGGAAACCCCGGCGTCGAGAGCCCCCACCGTGACCGTGCGGTTGCCGAGAACCTTGATCTCTTTGCTCGCATGCAGGCTGGCGAGTTCGGCGAAGGTGAGCGGGTAGTGCGCGCCAAGATCGACATGCAGCACGACAACATGCAGATGCGCGATCCGATCATGTATCGCATCCGCAATGAGGCACACCACCGCACCGGCACCACCTGGAAGATCTACCCCACATACGACTGGGCGCACGGCCAGAGCGATGCAATCGAAGGCATTACGCACTCGCTGTGTTCCCTCGAGTTCGATGCACACCGGGCGCTCTACGACTGGTACCTGGAACAGCTGCGGCTGCTCGATGAGTTGCCGTTTGAAGCGCCACAGCAGTTTGAGTTCGCCCGGCTCGAACTCACCCACACCGTCACATCGAAGCGCAAGCTCGCCAAGCTTGTCGACGACGGCGTGGTCGATGGCTGGGACGACCCGCGGCTGCCGACGCTGCGGGGTCTTCGACGTCGGGGGTACCCGGCCGAGTCGATCCGCGACTTCTGCGCGTTCATTGGTGTTGGCAAGACCAACAGTCGCCACGAAATCGAGCTACTGGAGTCGTTCATTCGCACCCGGCTGAACAAGACGGCGCTGCGTCGTATGGCAGTGCTCGATCCGCTCAAGGTCGTCATCACCAACTGGCCGACCGGCGCTGACGGCGCTCCCGTCGTCGAAGAGGTCGAGCTGATTAACAATCCGGAGAACGCCGACGACGGTGTTCGGAGGGCTCCGTTCTCAGGGACCCTGTACATCGAGCACGACGACTTCATGGCCGACCCGCCGCCGAAGTACTACCGCCTCACACCGGGCCGGGAAGTCCGTCTGCGTGGCGGCTACTTCGTTACCGCCACCGGCTTTGAGAGCGATGCTGACGGCAATATCACCGAAGTGTATGTCACCTATGACCCTGCGACCAAGGGCGGTAATGCTCCCGACGGCCGCAAGGTCAAGTCAACCATGCACTGGGTGAGTGCAGCGCACGCTGTTGATGCTGATGTCGCCACGTACGAGCGGCTGTTCCGTGCCGAGATTCCGGGCGCCGAAACCGGAGATGTCTTTGACGATCTCGATCCGAACTCGATCACGGTCCTGCGAGGCTGCAAGCTCGAACCCGAGCTGGCAAATACGGCACCCGGCGATGTCGTCCAATTCGAACGACTCGGCTATTTCGCAGCTGACCCCCACACTCCGCTGCTGTTCCATCGCACCGTCGGCCTTCGCGACGAATGGGCGAACATCCAAAAACGCAAGAAGTGAAACCGAGATGCTGGTGTCAGCGGTGCGACACGTAGCTATCCCTGTTCGAGGTGCAACAGCGCGTCGGCGGCTTCGGCGATGTGGCCGGTCCACTGGTCGGCGCTGCGGGGCTCGTCGATGGGAAGCACGACGAATTTGCTCGTGCCGACATCGATGAAGCGTTGAATCAGGGCCGCGAGTGATTCCCATGAGCCGGGGACCAACTGGGTGACGTCATTGAGGTCTGGCCGACGCTTTGCCAGGAGCTGCAGCAGCACGTCTGGCACGTCTCCGAAGGAGTACGGAATCAAGACCCCGTAGTGATCGTCTTCGATCTCTCGGTCGTGCTCAGCAGCGACCCCTTCAATTACGGTTCGCCCAGCAGCAGCGTCGGCTGGCGTGACGAAAGATGGCAGCCAGCCATCAGCAACGCGGCCGATGCGTTTGAGTTCAGACGGAGCGAAGCCGCCGAGCCAGACATCCATCCGCTTCGGAGCAGGGAGGACCCGGATGTTGTCGTAGTTGAAGTACGTGCCCTCGTGGCTGAAGAACTCGCCGGTCCAGCACTTTTTCATCACGTCGAGCGACTCGTTGAAGATCTTCGCCCGCTCGGTTCGTTCGACGCCGAAGGCCTGCTGCTCGATTGGATCGACAGCACCAAGACCGAACGCGGGCAGCAGGCGGCCGCCTGACATCCGGCCGAGAGTCGCCAGCGCTTTGGCCAACACGACTGGATTGCGGCCAGGGAGCACCATGACCGACATGCCGAACTTCAAGTTGGTGGTTCGACCGGCGCCGTAGGCCATTGCGACCATCGGGTCGGGTGCTTCGCCGCTGATTTTCTCTGACAGCCAGAGCGAATCGAAGGCGTGCTTTTCGAGTGCGTCGACGACGACGCCGTACGACTCGTCGTGCAGGTTTGTACGAGTTCCGAGGCCGTATCCGATGCGAACTTTCAGTTGCTCGCTCATGCTGGGCGGGCGACGGCCTCGACGATGTCAGCGAGCGCAGTCGGCATGCTGACGAAGGGCGAGTGGTCGGTGTCGAGTTCGACGTTTGCCGTGCATCTGGCCGCAAACACTGCTTGATGTTCGGGGTGGATTGCGCGGTCCTGCAGGCAGCGCACGTAGGTCGAAGTGATGGTGTCGCGAGGTGCGCCGGCAACGTCTTCGGTCATGGTGGCGCTGGGTTGTGGTGTCAGGCGGGGGAGCGCTGCTGCAACAGCCTCGGGTGAGCAAGATCCGTACAGCGCCGCGGCGGCGAGCTCGGGGTCGAGCGTTGAGGTGCCGTCGTCGTGGAACTGCATCGCTGCGCTGAGGTCGACATCGTGCCGGTCGAGCGAGCGCAGCGTGCCCATTACTGACTCGCCTGCATCGAGTGCAAATGCCGCCACGTAAACGAGGTGAGCGAGGTCGGAACGGCCGGTGGCCGCCTGTGTGATAACCGCACCGCCGTAGCTGTGGCCAACGAGTACTGCGTCGGTCAGATCAAGGTGGTCGAGGGTTGCTGCGAGGTGCGCAGCGTCGTGGTACAAGCCGCCAAGCGGTTCGAGCGATGTGCCATGACCGGGAAGATCGATTGCATACGAGGTGATGCCCCGACGATCGAGTTCAGCTTGGAAAGTCGCCCAGCACCACGCACCGTGCCAAGCTCCGTGGACGAGAACGACCGGACGAGAAGATTCCATGAGCCGATGCTGGCACAGCCAGCCAACGGCAGGAGAGTTGCGAGTGTTAGCCAGTGCCGAGCGGTCAGCCGTGCGAGAGCACGTTGAACGGTGTGACAGCGCTGCGGCGTACACGGCCGGTCTGTACCCAGCTCACGGCGAAGGCCACGACGGCAACAGTTGCAACAATCGTCGTGTCTGACACGTTGCCGACCGATGCAATGATGACAGCGGCAAGTGCGGCCACGCTCGACAGCACGACGGCCAGTTTCACGGCTGCGATCCATGTGCGACGGCTGATTTCCATGCACATATACATAGTTGCCGAGATGGCTCGGGCACCCCGATCGTGCACTTAGTTGCAAACTTGTCATCGGTCCGTTCGGATCGTCACGCAATCGCGCGAGAAGTTGTGATGAGTTGTGACGAAGCGATGACGGCCATGTCGCTGTTGTGTGACCCAATCACAACGGTGTCGTTTGGTCTCGCTATCTTGCGGAGATGGCCGACCAACACGATCCGACGTCTCCACTCGATCTTTTCCGCCTTGACGGGTTAACCGCAATCGTGACCGGGGCCTCATCCGGGCTGGGCGAACGGTTTGCCCGGGTCCTCCATGCAGTCGGTGCCAACGTGGTCGTCACGGCCCGCAGAGCAGACCGGCTCGGGCGACTCGCGGGGGAGCTGAACGAACAACGCCCCGGTTTGGCGAGCGCCCTGGTCGTTGCAGCTGACGTAGGAATCGAAGCTGACCGCGAGCGAATCGTGAGCTCAGCGGTGGAGCAATTCGGTCGTGTCGATGTGCTTGTCAACAATGCTGGCGTCGGTGGCAAGGTAGCGATCGAAGACGAAGACATCGAAGTGTTCCGGCGGGCGATGGAGATCAACGTCACGGCGCTGTGGCACCTGGCGAAGTTGAGCGCTCCGTCGATGATCGAGTCAGGCGGTGGTGCAATCGTCAACGTCGCGTCGATGCTCGGCCATGTGGCGTCGTCGCCTGTGAAGCAGTCGCACTACAGCGCAAGTAAGGGCGCTGTGGTCAACCTGACTCGCGAACTCGCAGTGCAATGGGCTCGCAAGGGCATCCGTGTCAACGCCCTCTGCCCCGGCTGGTTCCCGTCCGAGATGACCGAGGGCATGGAAACCGACGAAGGCAGCCAGCGGTTCGTGAAGGCGAATACGCCGATTCCGCGTATGGGCGAGGCCCATGAACTCGACGGTGCCCTGCTGCTCCTCGCCGGACCCGCAGGCACGTTTCTGACCGGACAGAGCCTCATTGTCGACGGTGGGTGGACTGCCCGCTGAGTCGGAGTAGCTGTGGAAACCAGCTCAGACGGTCGGTGGAACCGCTCGCCAGTGCTGGGCGTGATCCACCAGTCGGAGAATCGGCAGCGGACCCTGTACGTGGAGCGGTGGGTGGCCTGTTGCACTTGTGGCACGGGCGTAAACAACAACTCACTCAGGAGAGCAATCGCATGATCTCAGAATTCAAGGATTTTATTTACCGCGGGAACCTCGTTGATCTCACAATTTTGGTCATCTAGGCGGCATTTTTCGCTCCGATCGGGATCGACGTAGGCGAATCTCGTTTGCTCATCGGCTCGGTCATGACTACCACCGTGATGTTCGTCTGCTTCTTTATCGTGAAGCAGGTCAACAGAATGAAGGTCGACGAGGAAGCAGTTGTATCGGGCCCAAGCGAAACCGCCCTGCTGTCAGAGCTCCGCCAAGGCGATCAAGGCGATCAACGGCTAATCACCCTTCGGAACGACTCGGTTCCTGAGTGCCAGTGCGGCGGGACCAGTGCGGCGGGACCAGCGCGGCGGGACCAGCGTGGCGGGACCAGTGTGGGGGAGAGGGCGCCGAGTTATGCGTGTCCTTGGCCTAGATTTGTCGTCCTTGACGTGAATGCTCGCGTGTCGCGCGCTTCAATGGAGTCGATGCGTCGCCTGTGGATTGCTCTCGTCGCTTTGACTGCTGCCTGTGGCACGAGTGGTACCACGACCGATTCGGCTCCGGCATGGCTTTCGTTGGCTCCATCGACCGTGCCGGGCGTCGGGCTGCTGCCGGACACCATCCCGGCTGATGGTCTGCAGAGTGGGAGCGCAAGCCGGGTGCAACAATCCCTCGTCGTCATTACTCGACCCGTTACTGCCGACGGCGTCATCGCCCAACGCCTTGGCGAACTGGTTGGCGGCAACCGTCTGTTGATGATCGGCGATTCGATTTTGGCAGGGACCGAGAACCGCTACGGCGGCGAGATGTGCGCTGCGCTGAATCCGCTCGGGTGGACTGTCGAAGTCGCTGCCGAGGCAGGTCGGTTCGTCGAGTTCGGTGTCACGGTCGCCGAACGGCTGATCCCCGAATCGCCAGAACCTGATGCGGATCTGGCTGTTCAGCCCGACGACGACTGGGATGCAGTTGCAGTGTTCCTGGGGAGCAACTACAACGGAGATCAAGGTAATTACGACGCGAAAATGCGCCAAATCCTTGATCGTGCCGCAGCTCGTCCGATTCTGCTGTACACCGTCACCGAGTATCGGACGGACTACAGCGAAGTCTCGGAGGTCATCCGTCAACTCGTCCAAGATTACGAGAATGTCACGCTGATCGACTGGGCCCAGGCCGCAAGGACACCAGGTGTACTCAGCCCCGACGGCCTGCACCCGAGTAACGCAGGTGAAGAAGTACTCGTCGGACTCACCGGTGCGGCACTGGGCCGAGCGCCTGATGGTGAGATCACCTGCATCAGCTCGCAGTTCCGCGATGACTCGGCGATCCGCCAAGGCAACGGCACACCGAATACCGGCAGCTCGTCGAGTGGCGGATCCAGCTCTGGTGGCGGGTCGTCGACGAGCGGTGGAACGACCAGCGGTGGAACAACTTCGGGTGGGACGTCGTCGACTGGTGGAGGAACGAACCCGACCACGACGACGCAACCCGGTGGCACGACGGACGGTGGCACGACCACTCTGGCGACGACGACTGCTCCGACGACTGCTCCGACGACTGCGACGACGACGACGACGATCGAGAACTGAATCAGCCGCCGCGCAGCACGGCAGTACCGCTGAGGTTTCTCAGGACGGTGAACCCCGTCAGGAGGAGCGCGGCACTCACGTACACCGCTGGTCTGATGCGGTGGACAAACGTCGGCACGCCCCGGCCAGTGGCGACCATCAGCCAGGTGATCCACAGTAGGACCAGTGCGGCGAGCACGACCGGCACGAAGGCGTTGAACGAGAGTGCCTGGGCGACGTTGCCACGAAACAGGTGATGCGTTGCACGCGTCAGCCCGCACCCCGGGCACCAGTAGCCGGTCAGCAAACGGATCGGGCAGGACGTACGGCCGCCGTTGCCGCCGCCGGGATCGTCAATCACCACGTACGCAGCTGTCGAGGCGAGGCATCCTGCAACCACCCACGGCAACGCAGCTGCCAAACCGACAAGCGGCTGCTGCTCGTTTGCAGGAAGAGCGGTGTGGAAACCCGAACGGGGGCGTTCGGTCGAAAGCGTAAGTGACATAGTTGCTCAGACCGTTCGCGTCGAGAGCAGGGACACCACGAACATCGACCGTAGCCTGGTCCGATGCTCCAAGCGCAAGCAATCTCGGTGGAAGTAGGTGGTCGACTCCTTGTTGAGAACGCCAGCTTCACCGTCATGCCGCGTGACAAGGTTGGCATCGTGGGCCGCAACGGTGCCGGGAAAACCTCAATGTTTAAGGTGCTGGGCGGTGCCAACGAACCGAAGTCAGGTCGTGTTGTCACCAAAGGCGGCTTTGGATATCTCCCGCAGGACCCGAAGATCGACTCGGCCCTCGATGGACGTTCTTGTGTGACGCACATCCTGTCGGGTCGTGGGATCGACGATCAAGTGGTGCGCATCGAGAAGTTGCGCATTGCCATGGAAGAGAACCCTGACGAGCGCAACGTCAGCCGCTACGTCAATGCTGAAGAGTCGTTCCGGACCAACGGTGGCTACGCGGCCGAGAGTGAAGCGCGACAGATGGCGGCGGGGCTCGGAATCGAAGACGAACGGCTCGATCAGCCAATCAGCACGCTGTCCGGCGGCCAGCGCCGTCGCATCGAGCTCGCTCGCATTCTCTTCGCCGGTTCCGAAGTGCTGTGCCTGGACGAACCAACCAACCATCTCGATATCGACGCAAAGATCTGGCTACTCGGCTTCCTCCGCGATTACAAGGGCGCGTTGCTTGTCATCAGCCACGACCTCGAGCTGCTTGACGAGGCGATCACCCGAGTGATCCACCTCGACCGGGCATCCGAGCACGCTGTCGGCGAGATCTTTGAGTACAAGGGCACGTACACCCAGTACAAGCGAGCGCGTGCCGAAGACGAGACGCGCCTCGCCAAGAAGGCGATCTTGCAAGGCAAGGAAATCGACCGACTGCAAACGGTCGTCGATCGCTTCGGTGCGAAGGCGACAAAGGCAGCTATGGCGCACAGCGTCGAGAAGCGGATTGCTCGCCTCGAAGGCGAACGGGTGCATGGCCCGCGAGCGGGCAAGACCATGGCAGTGAGGTTCCCGCCGCCGCCGAAGTGCGGCAACACGGTGATCACGGCCGAGGGTCTGTGTAAGGGATACGGAGGCCCACCGATCTTCGAAGACATCAACTTTGACCTCGGCAAAGGCGAACGCCTCCTCGTCCTCGGCTTGAACGGCGCTGGTAAGACCAGCCTGCTCCGAATCCTCGCTGGCGAAACTGAGGCCAATCTCGGCCAGTTCAAGTGGGGCTATCAGGTGCACGCCGGGTATTACGCCCAGGAACACGACAATCTCAAGGTCCACGAGTCGCTCCTCGACAACATCCGTGATGCGGTCCCGCCGGAAGTCCAGCTTGGCGAAACCGAACTCCGCGGTCTGCTTGGCATGTTCGGGTTGTCCGGTGAAAAGGTGTTCCAGGAATCGGGGACGCTCTCCGGCGGTGAGAAGACGAAGCTGGCGCTGTCGATGCTGATGGTCGGTCGGAACAACGTGCTCCTGCTCGACGAACCAACCAACAACCTCGACCCGCCGTCGCGCGAGGCCGTGGCGTCAGCGTTGGTTGACTGGCCCGGAGCGATCATCCTGGTCAGCCACGACGAAGATTTCGTCAGAGAACTGCAGCCCACGAAGGTGTTGCTCATGCCTGATGGAGATGTCGACTATTACTCCGAGGAATGGCTGGATCTCGTCTCCATGGCCTGATCGGGACGGCAACGTCGGTGGAGGCATCGGGTTGATGCTTGCACCGTCTGGCTTGGCCTGAGCGTTCGTTGGGCGCGCGAGCGGTTGTCTACCGTTGCGTCATGCCAGCCATCACGCTCACTGTCGACAACCGCGGCGTTGCAACGATCGTGGTCGATCACCCGCCGATCAACCTGATGACGACGGATGTGTTTGTCGAGTTGGCGAAGTTGACGAGCGAGCTCGCCATCGACACCGACGTCCGCGTCGTTGTCCTGCGATCGGCCAACCCCGAATGGTTCATTGCTCACTTTGACGTCGAGGCGATCCTTGGTTTCCCGACCGACGCAGCCCCACCGAGCGAGCTGCCCGGGTTCCATCGGATGTGCGAAACATTGCGGACGATGCCCAAGCCGACGATCGCTGTGATCGAGGGCCGCGTGGGCGGAGGTGGCAACGAAGTTGCGATGAGCTGCGATATGCGGTTCGCAACACAGCAGGCAGTGTTCAATCAGCCCGAAGTTGCGCTGGGCATCATCCCCGGTGGCACCGGGACGGTGCGGTTGCCGCGCCTGGTCGGTCGCGGACGGGCTCTCGAGATTATTCTCGGTTGCGACGATATCGACGCGGCGACTGCCGAACAATGGGGCATGATCAACCGGGTGCTGAGGGCGACTGAGATCGACCCCTACGTCGACCGGCTCGCCGGGCGAATTGCTGGCTTTCCCCGCAAAGCGGTAGCTGCAGCGAAGGCGAGTGTCGTTCGGGCCGAACAGGAACTCGGCAACGATCTGCTCGCCGAAGCGACGGCATTTAGCAGCCTGCTCGGCAATGCCGACTCGCGTGACGCCATGACGTCGTTTCTTGCCCGTGGTGGGCAGACACGTGAGGGCGAGCGACGACTCGGCGACCTGGCGGGCGAGATCTCTGGCTGATCAAACAGGTACTGCCGGGGCCGGATGCCCCGGCTAGCGCTTTGAAAGCGAAACGGGCATCGACGCTTCGGAGCGCACCTTGGCGTAGAAGTCGTTGCCCTTGTCGTCGACGATGATGAACGCCGGGAAGTTTTCGACTTCGATCTTCCAGATCGCTTCCATTCCGAACTCGGGGTACTCGAGCACGTCGACTTGCTTGATGTTGTCGAGCGCCAAGCGTGCTGCAGGACCGCCGATCGAACCGAGATAGAAACCGCCGTTGTCTTTACACGAATCGGTCACTTGCTGCGACCGGTTGCCTTTGGCGAGCATCACCATCGAGCCGCCAGCCGCTTGGAACTCGGGAACGTAGGAGTCCATGCGGCCCGCCGTGGTCGGTCCGAACGAGCCGGACGCATAGCCCTCAGGCGTTTTGGCTGGGCCGGCGTAGTAAACGGCATGGTCCTTCCAGTACTGCGGCATCTCTTCGCCGGCGTCGAGGAGTTCTTTGATCTTGGCGTGAGCGATGTCGCGAGCGACGATCAGCGGGCCGCTGAGCATGACCTGGGTCGTCACAGGGAGTTCGGCAAGGGTCGCGCGGATCTCGTCCATCGGTCGGTTGAGGTCGATGTGAACCGGTGCTGTGTCGTGGAGATCTTCGGCGCCGACGGCTGGCAAGAACCGTGCTGGATCAGTTTCGAGCTGCTCGAGGAAGA
>CAWUXP010000255.1:0-6445 GCA_963926495.1 Candidatus Ilumatobacter herschelensis | reverse complement strand
GATCGGCAGATTGGCGGCCGTTGCCATGTTGCGGATCCGGGACCGCAGTGAGTTGCTCGCCGTGTCGTCGGGCAAGAGTGCGCTACCCGGGATGACCAAGCCGCCGACGCCGAGGTCAATGGCCTGCTCGACCAATTCTTCGAGCCGCGTATTGCCCACGCTGAGCACCGCCAGGTCGGGGACCTCGGGCAGGGTGTCAAGGCTGTCGAAGCACTCTCGCCCCTCAACCTCGTCGTACTTCGGGTTCACCGGATACACCCGGCCCGGGTACCGCGAAACCTCCAGTTCGAGCACCATGTCGTTACCCGCCACGTTCGGCACCGTCGACGCGCCCACGAGCGCAACCGATTCGGGTGCAAGCATCCTGCGCAGGCGGTGTTCAGTCTGCAGTTCGGCCATGGCTGTCCTCTCGTTCGACGCGTCGAGCTTCGACCCATTCCTGGGCCTCGTTGTAGATCCCACCGAGGTGATCCATTTGGGCATGAATGGCTGCTTCGGCTGCGTCTGGGTCGCCGGACGCGACCGCATTGAGTAGAACCTGCTGCAGCGCCAAGACGTCTGAGCGCTGGCGGAACCGGTTGATCACGAGGTTCGTAGACGGGTGCAACGCTTCGAGCGCGAACACCATGACGTAGTCGAGCACCGGGTTCCCGGCCGCCTGCACGATCACCCGGTGGAAGGCAACGTCGGCGTCGCAAAATTCCTCATCGGAGAGGTCGGGGCGGGCCTGCCGATTGAGCGCGTCTCCCAGGGCGGCGAGGTGATCGGTTGTACGACGCTCGGCTGCGAGTCGAGCGCAGAGAGTTTCGAGCAGGCGTCGACTTTCGGCGACCTCGGCGAGTGAGAACACCTCGTGGCTCACGAGGAGCGTGGCGGTGGTCGACAGATCCGATCGCACTTGTTCACTGCTCGGTAGCGTCACAAAGTTGCCGCCTGACACCCCTCGCTGCGACCGGATCAGGTTCTTGGCCGCGAGCCGCTTCAGGGCCTCCCGCACCGTTGGGCGCGACACGCCGAACTGCACAGCCAGCTCGGCCTCGTTCGGGAGCCGCTGGTCGATTGCCAGCGCGCCCGACACAATCGACTCGCGAATCGCTGTAGCGATCTGATCCGGGAGTGACTTGAGTTCGGTCACGTAACTCACCAATGAACTGTCGTGGCGCACTCAAACACTCTAACGCAATAGGTCAGATCAATTATGAATCAGCGCCAACGAGCAGCCCCAGCCGTCGCGTCGCACGCCAGAGGACCACGGCGGCAGCGAGGCATCCAAGACCAGCGACGCCACTGAAGCCGAGCACCCAGACGAGACCGTCTCGGATCGCATCGAGTGTGGGGCCCGAGGCAACCACGTCCTCGCCGCCAAGCACATCGCGCACAACCTCAACGTCGCCAATCTGGTTGCCGACAACGAACAGCAGAATTGCTCCGCCGACAGCCACGCCATAGGTGATCCCGAGCGTGCGGATGAACTGATGGGCGCTGTTAACGCGCCCCATCTCGGAATCGTCGGCGCTCGCCTGCAGCAAGGTGAGCCCCGCCGTGGAAACAAAGCCAATTGCCGCGCCCATGACATAGAACGCGCCGAAGATGACCGGGATCGGCCACGTCAGAGCAACGCCAACCCCAGCCCAAATGACGGCCGGAATCATCAGGATTGATCCGACCAAGATGGCGTCGGCTTCGCGCCAGCGTTCGAGCAGCCGACTGACGAGGAACGCTGCTGACGACCACCCGACGGTGAGGAACAGCACCGAGAACGCTGCGAACGATTCAGACCGGCCGCGCGTGGTCTGCATGTACAACGGGAGGTAGTTGTCGGCCGCCAGACCGGCGATCAGCACCAGGCCGGATGTCAGATGGATCCGCTTCAGGGGGAACCGTGTGATGTGGATGCGTTCGACGAGCGGCCCATCGGTGCGGCCGGAGTTGGCCCAGAACGCGCGACCGAATGCGATTGCCGCGACCGCGCCGACTGCAGCCAATGGCCAGCGGACGCCGACCTGCGCCACGGCGAACAACGACGCGGCGACGAGGCCAACGATCAGGGCAATGCCACGGCCGTCCATGACGATCCGTTGCGGCTTGTCCCGCGTGCTGGGCAATGTCCGCCATCCCGCGGCGAGGGCGAGGGCCGTGATCGGCAGCTGCACGACGAAGATCATTCGCCAGCCCGCAACCGCCAGCAAACCAGCGGTGATCACCGGGCCACCGAACCCCAGCGTCCCCCAGACCATCGAGTTCGCGGCAAACGCCCTGGCGCGTAATCGTTGTGGATAGGCCAGGCCGACAGCGGTCAGCGCAACCGAAATCACCAAGCCGCCCCCGATGCCCTGCAATGCACGGGCGGCTACGAGGAGCTCCATGTTCGGAGCTGCTGCGGCGGCGGCGCTCGCAAACAGGAACCACACACCGGTGGCACGAAACGTCCGTCGCACGCCGACGGCATCGATAATCGGGCCGGCCATGATGCCGGCAACAGCTGACGTCGCAAGATAGGCGGTGATCACCCACGGAAGCAGCGCGACGCCTCCAAGATCATCGGCAATCGACGGCAGCGCAGCGACCAGCGCAAGGCCATCGAATGCGGCAATGGCGACGATGGTCAGGTTCGCAAGCGTGACCGGCAGATAGTTGGGAGACCAGATGCCACCGGTTGTCTCCTGCTTCTCGACCAAGTCCACTGCCGCACGCTACTGGCCGACCCGTTCGCCCGGCTGGGCGATAGTGGAAGCTGGGCGCTGGCTACAGCGACGCGCGACACTGCAGAGATGACCGACGCAACGACCAAACCCCTGACCGGATCCGCGACAACAACGATCATCGCGCCGATCAACGAGGTCTACGCGGCGGTGACCGACGTGACGCGAATGGGCGAGTGGAGCCCCGAGTGCACCGCCTGCCGATGGGTTGGCGATGCCACTGGTCCCGCCGTCGGCGCACAGTTCGAGGGTGACAACGTTGCCGTCCTCGGCCCGATCACCCTCAAGCGCTGGACAACGACATCCAGGGTCGTCGATGCGGAGCCGAACGTCTCATTCGAGTTCATCGCAGAGGGCTACTCGACCTGGCGATACGAGTTTGCCGAACGAGATGGCGCTACGGTCGTCACCGAGTCGTTCAGCTATCCGCCCTATGACGGCTGGCAAAAATTGGTCTACGGTCGCCTTCTAAATCGCCAAAAGGCGATCACCAGGGGCATCCAGTCGACGCTTGACCGACTCAAGCAGTCGCTCGAGCGCTGACCGTGTCTGCGAGCATCTTCGACACCGAAACCGCCGTCGTGGCACTCGGTAACGGCCGATACGGCGCTCACCTTTCGACGGCGTGGGACATCGGTGACACTGCGAACGGTGGCTACGCGATGCTCCCTGTGTTGCGCGCGCTACGCGCGGACTCTGGCCATCCCGACCCCCCTCTCGATCACCACACATTTTCTGCGGCCCATTCAGGGCGGAGGCGGCGCCCAGATCGACACCTCGCTCGTCCGGCGCGGTCGGTCAGTCAGTGTGCTCAGTGGTGCCCTCACCTTGGCAGAGACGCAACGCTTGACCGTGAGTGCCGTGTTCGGTGACATCGACGATGACGAGCCCGGCGCGGGGATCGATATCCCTGCGCCCACGATTCCACCGCCCGACGAATGCGTCAACCGCGCGGAGCTCCTGCAGGGCGTTGCGCTCCCCATCGCCTCGCGCATCGACGTGCGCGTGCCAGCCGACTCCGCGGTCGCGGGAAAGTCGAATCGTGCCATCACCGAGGGATGGGTCCGGCTGCGCGACGGTACGCCGCCGACCGTGCTGTCGTTGCCACTCTTCGCCGACGCCTTTCCACCTTCCCTGTTCGCCAAGCTCGGCAGCGTCGTTGCCCGCTCGCGCCAACTTGGGCTCCTGCTCGAAACCTGACACGTCGGACGATCGCTCCACCCGCAGATTTCTCCGAACCGATCGATCACTAGAGACGTACTCTTGCGCAACCATGACCGCTACGGTCACCACCTGACCCACGGCGGGTCGCGAAAGGACTCCCCCATGAAACTCCAGACTGCATCTCTCGCCTTGCTCACCGTTGCACTTGTTGCAGCTGGCTGTTCCAGTGATGCCGAGCCTGCCGCAGCAGCCGTGACTGAGCCCACCAAAGAAGCCATCACCACAGAAGCGCCAGTAACAGAAGCGCCGGTCGACGGCCCCACCATTCAGATCGAAGGGTTTGCGTTCTCGGCGCTGGATCCAGTGGCTCCCGGCACGGAGATCGTTGTGGCCAACCTCGATGGGGCACAGCACACCCTCACCGCCGATGATGGCTCGTTCAACAGCGGCGGCCTCGACGGCGGCGGCGCGACCACCATCACCGCACCCGACGCACCCGGCACCTACACCTTCGTCTGCAACATCCACCCGTCGATGGCCGGCTCGCTCACCGTCAACGGCTGAAGTGACTCCACAGCACAACTCACGCGCCTGACCCTCAGAGGGTGCGGACATCCCAGGTCGATGGCTCCACGAGCTCACCGAGCCGCACATCGAAGCGCAGTGTTTCGCCTCGGGCGACCTCTTGGTCGAGGCGGAAGACGCGATTGCCCCAGCTGGTGACCGGGGCCAGCGGCGACGTCGACAGCATCGTTTCGTCGTCGAAGTGCGCTTCAAACCAGATACAGCAGCCATCGACGATCGCGTCCGCCGACGCCGTGCGCTCGACGATGTGCCGGGTCGGCAGCGACTGCAGGGACTCGAGGCTGTTCAGGTCGAACTCGAGGATTGGTTGCGGATCACCGATGGTCGATGCAACCGAGTGCGGGCGGAGCCAAAACTGGTTGTTCCGACCGGTGTCGAAACGGCCAGCGACAGGTGAGTGCTCGCTAGCACTGAGGTCGATGCCGTCTGGCAGATCGATGTTCCAGAACCGACGAATCCGCATGTCTTCGTTCATCGAAATAGGTTCGACGAACAGCCGGAATCGCGCCGGCAGAATCCGGCCGCCGGGGCGCAACACGCGATCACGCAGATCGAGCAGGTTCTCCAACATGTTCTCGTTGAACAGTTCGTCCCCCATCTGCTCGTGAAGCACCACGTCGATCGGCTCGGGTGGAGTGAACTCACGGCTGTTCGCCCGAATGAACTCGATATTGGTAAACCCGTTGTGCGTCGCGATCTCTCGTGCGACCTGGATGAAGTCGGAATGCTCGACGGCATAGACCTTCTTCGCTCCGGCTTTACTCGCCATGAACGCAAGCAGGCCGGTACCGGTGCCGAGGTCGAGCACGACGTCGCCCGACTGCACATTGCGTTGAATGCCGCGGTGATACGCCTCGACGCGAACCCGGTCGCTCAGCATTTCCTCGTGCGCTTCGAGGCCGGCGAAATTGCTCCCGTTGATCAAGTCGTAGACGACGCTCATCATCCGATCGCTCGACGCGACTCGCCCGGCAACAAACTCTGTCGCCGAGCGGACGGCCTTGGTCGCTGCACGTTGTGCCCGGTTACTCATGAGCCGAGGCTACGCGCCGACGTTGACCAGAGGCGCGAGCTACTCAGCGTTGGGGCGCGTTCGGGGCGCCGACTTGTCGGCGAATGCTGCGAGGCGTTCGCGGGCGGCGGGCTGGGTGTTGACGACGCCAGCGACCACCGATTCGGCGTAGGCCGCGTCGAACGACGACATGTTCTGCACGTGGCTGATTGCCGAGCAAATCGCAAAGTTCGTCAGGGGCAGATTCGCCGCAGCCTGTTGCGCGATCTCGAGTGCTTTGTCGAAGCTCGAGCGCTCCGTCTCGATGTACTGCGCCAACCCAAGGTCGACAGCCGCCTGGCCCTGGTGCACACGACCGGTCAGCATCATGTCGACCATGTTTGCCTTGCCGACCAGTTGGGCAACCCGAATCGTTGCGCCACCACCGGTGAATAGGCCGCGCTGCCCCTCGGGAAGTGCGAAGTACGTCGAGCCATCCATGACACGAATGTGCGCCGAGCTCGCCAACTCGAGGCCGCCGCCGACGACGGCGCCCTGCAGGGCAGCGATGATTGGAACGCCGCCGTACTCCATCTTGTTGAACGCCTCGTGCCAACGTAGGCAGACGTGCATGAAGTCGGCCGGGCTCCGATCTGCGTCGTGGTGCTCGATCAGGTCGAGGCCTGCGCAGAAGTGATTTCCTGCACCGGCGAGCACGACGGATTTCACACCGGCACGCGGCGCTGCCGAGAAGAAATCGACCAACTCGTCGATCGTGCCGACGTTGAGTGCGTTGCGCTTCTCCGGGCGGTTCAGCGTCACGACCGACACACCGTCATCGCGGTGCTCGATGTCGAGAAACTCGAAGCGGCTGGGGTCGAGATCAACTGGCATCAGGGGGAACGATAGAGAACCCGATCAGCTCCCGGGCAACTCTTGCGCAACCGCCGCGCAACTCGACGGTCACAACTACATCAGTCATCGGCCTCGCTCAGAGTCAGGA
>CAWUXP010000254.1:0-12573 GCA_963926495.1 Candidatus Ilumatobacter herschelensis | reverse complement strand
GGCGCACCTGCTGTACTCAACATGATTCTTGATGCAGCTGTTGAACTTGCGGCCGCAGGGAAGCCGATCCCTGGCAGCGGCCGCGTCCGCATCGTGGTGGCCGGTGCACCGCCGCCGACGAAGACGATCGAGCGGACCGAGACCGAACTTGGATGGACCTTCCATCAGATCTACGGCCTCACCGAGACCGCTCCCCTGCTGACCATCAACAGCCCGCGTGCCGAGTTCGATAATTTGACGCCGACCGAGCGGGCCGCAAAGTTGAATCGTGCCGGGGTCCCAGCAATCGGCTGCACGATGGGGATCACTGCAACCGGCGAGATCACAGCGCGGAGCAACGTGGTGATGGACGGCTACTGGGAACAGCCCGACCAAACCGCCGCGGCGATCTACGACGGCTGTTTCCACACCGGCGATGGCGGCTTCATCGACGACCAGTCATACCTGACGATTGCCGACCGTAAGAAAGACGTGATCATCTCGGGCGGTGAGAACGTGTCGTCGATTGAAGTCGAGGACGCGATCTTCCAGCACGCCGACGTTACCGAAGTCGCCGTGATCGGTATCCCCGACGAGAAGTGGGGTGAACTCGTCACTGCGCTCGTGGTCACCTCGCCCGGGAGCTCACTCACCGAAGCCGACGTGATCGCCTGGACCAAAACCAAGCTCGCTGGCTACAAGTGCCCCAAGAAGGTCGAGTTCCGCGACGAACTCGCCCGCACTGCCACGGGAAAGCTGCAGAAGTTCAAGCTCCGAGCGCCCTTCTGGGAAGGCCACGACAAGCAAGTCAACTAGCGAGCTGATGCTCCCAACGGCTGTCTCTTGGCATCTTGTGTCGCCCCTTACGCTCGGCAGGCACAGACGACAGGTCTCGGCACGGTAACCGCACGCGAAACCGCACGTTCCCGACGCCCCCTATTCCAGAGTGGCGTAGGTAGTGCTGCGGTCTTCGGTACTGGTCCCGCGCACGGCTGAAACACACTCGGTGAGGTCGGCGAGGTAGTCGTCAATGACGCCGGTGTTGGTGTTGCTCACCGTTGAGTGCAGGTTGTCGGGCGGCGTCTGCCGATCGTGGTACCAGCCCTTGGCGAGCAGGGCGTCACCGAGTGCGAACATGTCGATGCCGCTCTCAGATTCCGCTGCCATGGCGATCAGGTGAAACTGGCCGTCGCCAAGGACTCGGATGCCGTCAATGCCCATGATCCCGGCTCGCATCAGGTCAGCGTTGATCAGCGTCTGCCTAGTCAGTTCAACGTAGCCGTCGGTCCCCAGGTGCTGCATCACTGCCCACGCACACGCCATCGGCAGCCCCGACCGGGTCCCCTGCATGTTCGGCGAGGCATAGAAGCCACCGAGCCAGTCGTCGAAGACGAAGGTTTGATACTGCCGGGATTCTTTGGTGTTGTGCAGGATCACCGACACGCCCTTCGGGGCATAACCGAGCTTGTGAATGTCGGCGGAGATCGTGGTGACGCCGTCGACACGGAAGTCCCAGGGCTGCACCTCGCGCCCGAGTTGCTCGGCGAATGGGAGCACAAAGCCGCCCATGCACGCGTCGACATGGCAGTTCGCTCCGACCGACTTAGCCAGCGCAGCGATCGCCGGGATGTCGTCTTGCACTCCCTGCGGATACTGCGGCGCAGATCCAACGACGAGTGCCGTGTTCGGCCCGACCGCATTGGCCATGGCTTCGACGTTGGCGGTGTAGTCGGCGTGAACCGGAATCTTGTGGACCTTCAGACCGAAATTGTCGGCGGCTTTATGGAACGCAGCATGTGCAGTTTCGGGCAGCACCATTTCGGGTTGGGTGATGCCACGTTCAGCGTGCGCGCGTTTCCGGGCAGCAAGCACGCCGCAGAGGATCGATTCGGTGCCACCGCTCGTGAGAAAGCCCGATGTGTGCTCGTCGCCGTTGAGTAAGCCCGCTGTCCACCCGACAACTTCGGACTGGATGTGCCGAAGCGACGGAAACGCCTGGGTGTTGAGTGCGTTCTCGTGGAGGTAGAGCCGCGCTGCCTGCTCGGCGACGTCGTGAACTGTGGGACCACCGTCGTAGACCATGCCGAAGGTTTTGCCGTCGGCCCACTTGACGTCACCGGCCCGTTTCTCAGTGAGTTCGGCGATGACTTCATCGACCGGACGTCCTTGTTGACCCAAAGCTGCCATGGCCAAGTGTCGCGCAGGTTGCCGTGAAGCACTGCACCGCTCTGCCGATCAGGCAGTGGTCGTGGCGCGCGTTGCGAGGGAAGCTTCGTGGCGCCGGTCGGTGTCGACGGCGACGCGGTGCATCGTGCGGCGGTACTTCGGGTAGTCGGCAACCGCGTAGTGCTGCGATGCGCGGTTGTCCCAGATGGCAATCGTGTTCGGCTTCCAGCGCAGACGCACCTGATGGTCGGGTCGGTTGATCGAATCGAGCAGGTAGTTGACGATCCGTTGCGACTCAGCGGCACCTGTGCCCATGATCCATCGAGCGTTCGACTCGCTCACGTTGATGTAGGGGCGCCCGGTGACCGGGTGATGCGACACAATCGGCCACACCGCCGAACCGGCTTCGGCCAACATGTCGGTGATCCCCTGGTTGCCGCCGCGCTCGTACGCCCCGTTTCGGAACTGCCCTGGGTCGTGGCAGATCTCCATGCTTTCCAGGTCGGACCTGAAGCCGGCGTCCAGCGAGTCGTACACGGAATACATGCTGGCCCACAGCGTGTCGCCGCCGACCGGCGGCAGCTCGATCGCCTTGAGAATCGAGGCGAACGGCGGCTTCGGCCGGAACGTCATGTCGGTATGCCACTCGGACGCATCGGGACGGTCGCCCGGTTCCCAAGTGAGCACCGCCACGTCGTCGTTGCTATCGAGGGTCGTGTAGCTGTGATGGCGCGGAGCGAGCTCGCCGAGCCGCCGACCGAATTCGACATGCAGCTCTGGCGAGAGCGGCTGATCGCGAAGAAACAGCACCTGATGTTCGATCAGCGCCCCGTACAGCGCATCGACGACTTCGTCGATCTGTGTGTCGCTCCCGCGCAACGCTGCATCGAGGTCGAGACCATGCACCTCAGCGCCGAGCGCCGGCGACCAACGCTCCACCGCGAATTCACTCATTAGCCCAGCGTACTCCCACTGTCGATCACACATTGACACTGGTCACACTCGCTTGTTAGGCATGCTTGACATATTCCTGGAGGAGATGCCTACACTCGCGGCATGTCACGTTCTCGACAATGTGTACGAGTCGCCGCAGCCCTCGCCGCGATCAGTCTGATCGCTGCGTCCTGCGGGGGCGACGACGCCGACCTCACCTTGTATTCGGGTCGCAGCACCGAGTTGATTCAGCCGATTATCGATGAGTTCGAGCAAACCAGCGGGCTGTCCGTCGAGGTGAAATACGGCAACTCCGCCGACCTTGCGTTGCTGATCAACGAAGAAGGCGAGGCCGGCGAGACAGCAGCTGATGTCTTCCTCTCGCAGAGCCCCGGCTCGATGGGCTTCCTCGAAGAGCGTGGCCGCCTCGGTGCATTGCCTACGTCGACCTTGACTCTCGTGACAAACAACGTACGCGACGACAGTGGCAGCTGGGTCGGATTCTCCGGTCGCCAGCGCGTACTCGTCTACAATACCGATGCCGTTGACCCGGCCGATCTGCCGAGCAGCGTCTTCGACATGACCGGTCCCGAGTGGAAGGGTCGCGTGGGCGTCGCCCCCGGTAACGGTTCGTTCCAAGATTTCGTCACCGCAATGCGCGCCACACAAGGCGACGCTGCCACTCTCGAGTTCCTCAAGGCACTCGATGCCAACGACCCGGTGCTCTACGCGAACAACAGTGCCATCGTTGCCGCGGTCGGCCGTGGCGAGGTCGACACCGGCCTCGTGAATCACTACTACAACTATCGAGCACTGGCCGAGAACCCCAATCAGCCATCGGCCAACCATGTATTCGCCACCGACGACCCAGGGGCGGTGCTGATTATCACTGGTGCTGCAATTCTCGCTGGCTCAGACGACGTCGAGCCCGCAGCCCAGCTCATCAACTTCCTGTTGGGATCCAGCGGCCAGCAGTACTTCGCCACCGAGACCTTCGAGTACCCATTAACCATCGGCGAGTCACCGGCCAACAACGTGCCACCAATCGATTTCGGCAGCGACATCAGCAATGTCGGCGGCATTGCGTTCGAAGATCTCGCGGGCGGGCTCGAAGCAACACGAGCGCTCATTGCTGAGTCGGGGCTCGAAAGCTGACGATTGGACCCTGCAGTCGGCTCCCCACTCGACTTCCCACTCGACGTCGCTGAGCCGACGCCGACCGGTGGACGATCGAAGCGTCGCGTCACCTCTCGGGGTGGGAGCACGAGTTGGGTCACCCCGAGTCGCATCCTTGGTCTGCTGATCGGTGCCGTTTTTGCCGGTCCAGCCGGCTTCGTCGTCTGGCGCACCATCCGGCTCGGTGGCGACCTTGCCGACGTCGCAAAGGAAGTACCTGGGCCGCTCTGGCGCACGGTGCAACTCTCCGTCCTTGTCTCGGTGTCAGCGGCAATCATCGGCACCGCGCTCGCCTGGCTCGTCACCCGCACCGATCTTCGAGGGCGACGTTTCTGGCGGACCGCCCTGGTGCTCCCGCTTGTGCTTCCGTCGTTCGTCGGAGCTGCAGCGTTCATCGCCGGGCTCGCACCCAATGGCATCATTCACGACGCACTGTCTGCGGTCGGCATCACTCCGCCACGGCGCTTTCGCGGCCTGGGCGCGGCGTGGCTCGTCCTCACGGCGTTCACCTACCCCTACGTCTACCTCCCGGTCGCGGCCCGGCTCATCGCCCTGCGCTCCAGCCTCGAAGAGAGCGCCCGCCTGCTCGGCCTGTCGTCGACTGCGACCTTCTTCAAGGTGACGCTGCCGCAACTTCGTTCGGCAGTCTTCGGTGGCGGGCTCCTGGTCTTCCTCTACACATTGAGCGAGTTCGGAGCGGTCCAGCTACTCGGCTTCGACACCCTCACACGAGTCATTTTCGCCACTCGCCAATCGAATCGAGCGCTGTCGTATGCCTCGGCCACCGTCGTTCTGATCTTGGCCCTCGCCGTCGTTGCACTCGAACGGTCCCAGCGCGGCAGCAGCCAGCCTGATGACCAGTCGACAGCCGCCGTTCGGCGGAGTCGCCTCGGCTGGCGCCAGGCCCCTGCGCTGGCCGGATGTTCGCTCGTCGTGCTCGTCGGCCTCGTCATCCCGCTCACAAGCCTCGGTACCTGGGCGCAACGCGGTATCGCCGAGGGCCGTGTGTCGATCAGCGACCTCGTGCAGCCGGCAATCAGTACGGCGACCGTTGCGGTCATCGCTGCCGTGCTCGCCGTCGCTGCCGTGATGCCCATCGCGCTCGCCACGACGCGCCGCCCGCATCGCAGCTCCAACTACGCCGCCATCTCCGTCATCGTGGGCTTTGCGATTCCGGGTCTCGTCATTGCGCTCGCCCTTGCAGTGCTCACCTTGAACACCCCGGTACTCAGGGGGCTCTATCAAACCAGCGCGCTGCTGATCATCGCCTACGTCATCCACTTCGGCAGCCAGGCACTGGCAAGCACCGAGTCGGCTGCCCGCGCTGTGCCGCATGCCCTCCGCGAGTCAGGTCGGCTGCTCGAACCGAGCGCCGTTCGTCGCTTCTTCCACGTCGACTTCCCGTTGATGCGCCCTGGCCTGGTCGCCGGTGGCGGCCTCGTCATGCTGTCGACACTCAAAGAACTGCCAGCCACGCTCCTGCTCTCCCCCATCGGCTTCTCGACGCTGACCACCGATATCTGGTCGTCGTACGAAGAAGGTTTCTATGCCGCGACCGGCCTCGCCTCACTCGTCCTGGTCGCAGTGTCCGCGACACTGACCTGGTTCCTCGTACTGCGCCGCAGCGAAGTCGTTCGCGGCTGAGCCGTTAGCCTGGGCAACGATGTCGACCGCACCAGAAACGCTCGCCGGCGCGGCGGTTTCACTCAACGGAATTTCGGTCGCATATACAACTGACGGTGGCGGCTCGGTCGCTGCGGTCACTTCCGTCAACCTCGACATCGCGGCCGGGTCAATCGTTGCACTCCTCGGCCCTTCAGGCTGCGGCAAGACTTCGCTGCTGCGGGCGATCGCCGGGCTCGAGGGGCCCACAGCCGGATCCGTGTCCATCGGCGGCACGACGGTCAGCAGCCAGGGCTCGGGCAAACGGCAGTGGGTCAACCCCGAGAAACGCAACGTTGGGATGGTGTTCCAAGACGGTGCGCTCTTCCCCCACCTGACCGTCACCCAAAACATCGTGTTCGGCCTCCGTGCCATGCGTAAAGAACTGTCACGAACCGAGGTGCTGGCACGCGTTGACGAACTGCTCGAGTTGGTCAATCTGCAGGGCTTCGGCGACCGTCTGCCCAACACGCTTTCGGGTGGGCAGCAGCAGCGTGTCGCCCTCGCCCGGTCGCTCGCTCCACAACCCAAGGTGCTCCTCCTCGACGAGCCGTTCTCAGCACTCGACACTTCACTACGCGTCCAGGTGCGCGCCGAAGTCGCGCGTATCGTGCGCGACGTCGGCGTCACCACGGTGTTCGTCACGCACGACCAAGACGAAGCGTTCGTCCTCGGTGACAAGGTCGCGGTGATGCAGGCCGGAAACATCGAACAGTTCGGTACCCCCGACGAGCTCTACCGGTCCCCCGCCACGCCGTGGGTTGCTGGGTTTGTCGGCGAGGCCAACTTCGTCCTCGGCCTCATTTCCGACGACGACGCCACGGTCGCGGCCACACCTATCGGCGTGGTCACGATCGACGACCGTCGTACCGATCTGTCAAACAACGAGGTGCAGATTCTCGTTCGGCCCGAGCAGGTGAGCCTGTGTCTCGACCCAGCCGATGGCACCGAGGGGGCGACTGTCCGCACCGTTGAGTACTACGGCCACGACGTCCGCTACGAGGTCGAATTGGCTGGCGGCACAGTGCTCGCCGCGCGTACCCACTCGACCGAGTTATACCAGCGCGGCGACACGGTCTACCCGTCGTTCCAAAGCCGCCAGCGTGGCTCTACATCAGCAGCGTTCTCGGTCGATCGCGCTGACGCCTAAGTCGACCGGGCGGTTGCGTAGCCTGGGCTCGTGACCGACACGCTCAACATCACCGATCTCCGCATCTTCACCGAGCCCCAGCAGGGCGCCTCATACGACGACCTGCTCGCCGTTGCGCAGCGTGCCGAAAAGCTCGGTTACGGCGCGTTCTTCCGAAGCGATCACTACTTGGTGATGGGCGATGGCGACGGCCTTCCGGGCCCGACCGATGCGTGGATCACCCTCGCCGGCCTCGCCCGCGACACATCCACTATTCGCCTCGGCACGCTCGTGTCGTCAGCGACGTTCCGCCAGCCAGGACCACTGGCGATCAGCGTGGCGCAGGTTGACCAGATGTCAGGCGGCCGTGTCGACCTCGGGCTGGGCGCCGGCTGGTTCGCCGCCGAGCACAAGGCCTACGGCATCCCGTTCCCGGATCTCGGCGAGCGGTTCGACCGCCTCGAAGAACAGCTCGAACTGATAACCGGCATGTGGGCGACGCCAACCGGCGAGACCTACTCAAAGCCGGGCGGCCACTACCCGATCTCCGATTCGCCAGCACTTCCCAAACCGGCCCAGTCAGCACCGCCCATCGTCATCGGCGGCGGCGGCCCAAAGCGCACACCGGCACTGGCTGCCAAGTACGCGGCCGAGTTCAACACGCCGTTCGTCAGCCGCGAGTTCTTCGTCGAGCAAACCGGTCGCGTGCGAGCGGCGTGCGAGGCGATCAACCGGGATCCTGCCGAGCTTGTCTATTCCGCAGCGCTCATCGTCTGCGTCGGCGCTGATGAGGCCGAAGTCGAACGACGTGCCGCGGCACTCGGGCGAGAGCCCGCCGAACTACGCGAAAACGGCCTGTGCGGCACCCCTGGCGAAGTTGCCGAGCGCATGCGTGCGTGGCGCGCGGCTGGCGCCGAGCGCTTGTATCTGCAGGTGATGGATATTGCAGATCTCGATCACCTCGACCTGATCGCCAGCGACGTCGTGGCGGAACTGGCATGAGCGAGATCACCGTCATCACAGCCCGGTCGATCATCACGATGGACCCCAGCCAGCCGGTCGTCGAAGCAGTGGCGATTCGTGAAGGCAAAGTCCTCGCCGCTGGTTCGCTCGACGAATGCACGAGCTGGGGGCCGCACACCCTTGACTCCCGCTTTGCCGACCACGTCCTCACGCCCGGCATGATCGAGGCCCACGGCCACGTGTTCGAAGGTTCCTTCGGGCTACTCCCCTACGCCGGCTGGTTCCCGCGGCATCGCCCCGACGGCAGCATGGCCGAAGGCATCCAGACCTACGACCAACTCTTCGAGCTACTCCGCAAACTCGATGAGGACACGCGGGGCTCACAAGAACCGATCGTCGTGTGGGGGTTCGACCCGATCTACTTCACCGGCGAAGAACGCCTCAGCCGTCATCACCTCGACCGGGCATCGCTGGAGCGGCCAATCTTCGTGTTCCACGCCAGCGCCCACCTCGCCACGGTCAACAGCGCGATGCTCGACCAGAATGAGATCACCCGCGATTCGACGACTGTCGGTGTGGCGCGAGACGCCAACGGCGAGCCAAACGGTGAGCTGCAGGAGATGCCAGCCATCGCGCTCGCCACGTCGGCAATCCACCTGATCATGCGGCTGATGGGCGACCCCGAAGCAATCCGCACACTCGGCCAGATGTGCGCGAACGTCGGCATCACGTCGCTCGTTGATCTCGGCGCCAGCGGTGTCACCCGGCCCCAGGGCCAGGAATTGTGGCACCAGGTCGTAACCGACGACTTCCCTGCACGCATTCATCAGCGACACCTCATCGGCATGATGCCAGGGTCGAACGACTGGGCGGCCGCTGCCGATCTGGTGCAGCAGTTCGAACTGGAAGACACCGACCGCCTGCGCACCGCCGGCTTGAAGATCGTGCTCGACGGATCGATCCAAGGCTTCACCGCGAAGATGAAGTGGCCCGGCTATTTCAGCCCCGGAGGCCAGGCCCCCACCGATCACGGTGTGTGGATGGTGCCGCCCGAGCAGTTGATCGACATGGTCCGGCCGTTCCATGAGCGGCGCATCAATACGCACGTGCATTGCAACGGCGACATGACGATCGACCTGTGGCTCGATGTCGTCGAACAGTTGCTCTTGGAGTCTGCATGGCTCGACCACCGCTACACCGTGCAGCACAGCCAACTGACGTCACCAGCCCAGTACCGCCGCATGGCCAAGCTCGGGATGTGCGCCAACATCTTCACGAACCACATCTGGTACTGGGGCGACCAGCACCACGACATCACGGTCGGCCCCGAGCGAGCCAGCCGCATGGAAGCGTGCGCCACAGCCGAGCGCCTCGGCGTCCCATTCTCCATCCACTCCGACGCCGCCGTCACCCCGCTGGGCCACCTGCACACCATGTGGTGTGCAGTCAACCGCGTCACACCGTCCGGCCGAATTCTCGGCGAGAACGAGCGCATCTCGGCCGAATCGGCGCTGCACTCGGTCACCACCGGGGCGGCGTATCAGCTCCACGCCGATAACGAGTTCGGCAGTGTCGAGTGTGGCAAGGTCGCCGACTTCACCGTGCTCGAAGAGAACCCACTCAGCATCGATCCGATGGGAATCAAAGACATCGGCGTGTGGGGAACCATCGTCGGCGGACGGTCAAACGAGGCGGCGCACCCCGGCGTTTGACGTTCAGGAACCTGACGACACGAGTGCGTCGAACGTAGCAGTTAGCAGAACCAGAAACGCCTCATCGTTGTCCGCAAGCAGGACCGCTGCAGCGCGGCTTCCGGCCCGGAGCCCACGCACTTCGTGCACGGTCATACAGCCGCCTACGACATGGACTTGGAGGTGGTGCCCGTCAACGTCGAGTACCGCCTTGAGCCGCAACACGTCGCGCATCGCGTCGGCGAGGCCGGCGACTCGTCGCGTGTCGACCGTTGCGCCCGACCACGACCAGCGCGAGTATTTCGCTTGCACGTGCTCGACCGACGGGTTGGCCGCTGTCGTCTCAGCGCCAGACCCCAGCCGCAGCCCGAGAACCAGATCGGTCGGAGCAGAACCGTCGACGATGGGAACGCCGGGCGCGTGTTCTTCGAGCACGTCGAATGCCCGCTGCAGCTGCTCCGGTGTACAGAGGTCGAGCTTGCTCGAAATGATGAGATCGGCACCCGCGAGCTGACGTCGAACTTCTGAGCTGACGTAGCGGTCGTTGACCTGGCGCCCGATCGAGTCGGCCGCAGCGAGCACGATCACTCCTCCCGGAGCGAAGCCCGCCGAAGTTCCCCACGCTGCCGCGGCCGATGGATCAGCGATGCCACTCGCTTCGATCACGATCTGGTCCGGCGGAAACTCGACGTCGCGGAGCGAACCAAGTGACTCCATGAGGTCGTTGCCCAGCGAACAGCACACACAACCGTTGGGCAGATTGACCACACCGGTATCGCTCGCCGCGGCAAGCAGCTCGGCGTCGATGCCTATCGACCCGAAGTCGTTGACGATCACCCCCAGCCGACGGCCACCGGGCTCGCGCAGCAGCCGGTTGAGCAATGTGGTCTTTCCGGCACCGAGGTATCCGCCAATGACCGTGATTGGAATATCAGGGCGCGCCACGACGCCATATTGGCATCAACCACGTGCAACCATCTGACCCATGAACGATCAACCCGCAGGTCCACTCGCCGGTTCAGTCGCCGGACCACTTGCCGGCATCAAGGTGGTCGACATGTCGGTGATGATCGCCGGTCCGCTTGCGGCGATGATGCTCGGCGACCAGGGCGCCTCCGTTGTCAAGGTCGAAGCACCCGGCTTGGGCGACATGATGCGCCATCTGGGCACGTCGAAGAACGGGATGACCGGGATCTTCGTCAACAACAATCGCGGCAAGCGATCACTCGTCGTCGACGTCAAGCAACCGGCTGGCCTCGACGCGATGCGGACCCTGATCGCCGACGCCGATGTACTGATCCAGAATTTCCGGCCCGGAGCCATGGAACGCATCGGCCTGGGGTGGGAAGCAATGCATGAACTCAATCCGAATCTGATTTACACGTCGATCTCGGGGTTCGGTCCTGACGGCCCAATGAGTGGCCGCCGCGCCTACGACAACGTGATCCAAGCCGCCTCAGGGCTGGCTGACGTGCAGACAAACCCGGCCAAGGGTGCACCCGAGTTGTTCCGCACACTCGTGTGCGACAAGGCCACCGCCTACACCGCATGCCAAGCAATCACCGCGGCACTTTTCGCCCGCGCCATGGGCAAGGCCGAAGGCCAACACATCGTGTTGTCGATGCTCGACACTGCGATCGCCTTCCTCTGGCCCGACTCGGCAATGGACGTTGCTCTGACCGACGACGATGTCGACAGGGCGCCGACGCTTGCATCCAACTACACCGCTATCCCGCTCGCTGACGGCTATGCGGCAGCCAGTGCGGTCAGCGAGTCGGAATTTGCCGGCCTCTGCGCCACGTATGGTCGTCCCGAAATCGCCGAAGACCCACGGTTCGCCGGCCTCGCGTCGCGCTCGCGGCACCGTAAGGAACTCAATGCAGTGCTCCGCGAAGCTGCAAGGAACACGACCGTCGAGCAGTTCATGAAGGGCGTGGTCGAACACGACGTACCGGGCACCAAGATCACACCGTTGAGCGAACTGCACGACGATCCTCAGGTCATCAACAACAGGGTGTTCGTCGAACGGGAGCACCCGGTGGCGGGAATGGTTCGCGAGCCCCGCCCGGCTGCTCAAATGTCAGCCACTCCGCAGCACATTGGCGACCATGCACCGACCTTCGGCCAGCACTCTGACGAGATCATCACCGAACTCGGGCTCGATGCCTCGGAGCTTCGAGCGGCGGGCGTGATCTACTGACCTGAGATAAACCCGCCAGCCTCGAATGCTCGGTTGATGATTGCTTCAAGACGTGGCGTGTCGTCGGGGTACGGACCCGAAACGGTGACCGACCAGACGACGCCGTCGCTGCGATTCAAGACCATGGCGTGCGTGTTTTCGATCGTGCCGGTGTGGCCGTAGCGCCCGTCGCCGTATGAGATCAGCCCGAGGCCGTAGCCACGTTGGCCTGCAACTCCGCCGACGGGAGTCTCCATTAGCGCGACCGTATTGGGCTCGAGCGGCTTGAAGCCGGGAGTCGAGTAGTCGAGCGAATTCAAGATGATGACAAGGTCGGTCGGTGACGCAATCCAGCTTCCGGCGCCGCCGAGTGTCTCCATGTAATTGCGATCGGGCGTCGACGGGTGCAGCACTTCGCCCGGGCCGGGGTCAAACGTATTGGCCAGCCGGAGCCCGGACAGCCCAAGCGGTGTGAGGAGCTGTTCGTACACAGCCTCTTCGTAGCTCTTCCCGGTGAGCGATTCAATCAAGACCCCGGCGACACAGAAGTTCATGTTGCTGTACCGGTAGCCACCAGAACCCGCGCCCTGCCTGATGCCGAGCCGAGCGGCATCCTCGCAGCTGTCGGCGCCCTTGCCGAAGAACTGTGTGTCGTACTTCCCGAAGCCGGACGTGTGGTTGAGTAACCGGCGAAC
>CAWUXP010000253.1:0-3537 GCA_963926495.1 Candidatus Ilumatobacter herschelensis | reverse complement strand
TCGAGACCGAGCGCTCTGCAGAAACGCGGCCATGCCGCTTCTTCCGGCATGTTGAATACGACCCAGTTGCCGTCGCCGCACGGGTATCGGTTGGCCGTGGCAACGATCTGCTGCTGGCGTGAGCGTCGCCGGACCGGCGCCTGATCGACGGCGGTGATGCCGTAGTCGGTGGCGAGCGTCCACACCGCCGTTTCGAAGAGCGAGGTCTCGATGGCCTGGCCGGTACCGGTCCGTTCGGCAAGCCGAAGTGCCGCGAGGATGCCGCTGAGCAGTGCAAGGCCAGTCGTGTGGTCACCCTGGGCGGGTCGAGCCATGGCGACCTGTCCTTCGTTGCCGTCGCGCATCGAGTCGTACAGACCCGACCGTCCGAAGAACGCCGTCACGTCGTATCCGGGGCGCCACGCCTCGGGCCCGTCGGTTCCGTAGCCGGTCAGGGTTGCATGTACGAGCTTCGAGTTCGTTTCCCACAGCTGAGCGGGTGAGAGGCCGAACTTCTCCTGGCGATGTTGGAGCAGGTTGCAGAGGAACACGTCGGCGCCTTCGCAGAGCCGGTGCACGATGTTGCGCCCCTCATCCGACGCAAGGTCGACGGCAATCGAACGCTTGCCACGGTTGTCGACATCGAACTGGAAGTCATACCCCTTAAACGCACCGTCAACCTTGGCGGGCCGTGTGGTGTTGCGCATCGGGTCGCCCGACAGCGGCTCGATTTTGATCACGTCGGCACCGAGGTCGGACAGGATCGCGGCCGCACTCGGCGCAGCCATCCAACTGTCGATCTCGATCACTCGGACGTCGTCGAGGGGCAGCGGTGTGCTCATCGACGCATCATTCCAGAGTCACCCTCAATTCACTTCCTCGGCCTGACCCAACGACAATCAGATGAGCGGGCCCCACACTTCG
The DNA here is from genome assembly GCA_963926495.1 of Candidatus Ilumatobacter herschelensis. Classification (GTDB taxonomy): domain Bacteria; phylum Actinomycetota; class Acidimicrobiia; order Acidimicrobiales; family Ilumatobacteraceae; genus Ilumatobacter_A; species Ilumatobacter_A herschelensis. The sequence continues at coordinate 2,634 of CAWUXP010000253.1, read as the reverse complement.
AGATGGGCCGTGCGCTCGACACGACGCAGCGTTCGGAGGTCGAGAATCGATTCGATGCCGGCAGCTCCGAACGTGTCGCGAGCACGCTGTTGATCACCAGCACCGGCCGCGGCGAGGTCATCGTGAAGTCGCTGCAAAAGCCAGAAGCGGTACGGCATTACGCCCGTGGTGATCTGGATACCGCGCCAGTCGAACGTTGCTGAACCCTCGGGACCGCGAACGCCAGTGAGGCTTCGATTCGCCGGGTCGTCAAGGCCGTTGGTACCGGCCGCAATCTCGGGGTGCTCCCCGAGCCAGGCGTTGGCGACATCGACGTGTGCCGTGATCTCGGGCAGGTACTCCTCCGCGACAAAACGCATCATGGCGAGCAGCGTCTCGGGGAGGTCGGTGTCGTCGACCAGCGTCGGGTCGTCGACGCCGCCGTATTCGTGCACGTACGGTTCACTCGTGGTCATTCGCTCGACCCAGCGGCCAACTCGCGGCGCCCGCTGCTTCATCAGTAGTGAAGACGCCGGGTCGCGGTAGAGATGGGCCCACATCGCAGCAATCAGGCCGTAGTCGCCGAGCGTTGGTCGGCCGCCCAGCAGATAGGGGTGATCGACAAGGTGGGCCGAAAACAGATCCAGCCATTCCTCGAACGCCGACTCAATCAGCGGCTGCGACTCGGGCGAGACGCCAAACACGTTGGCAGCCTTGCGCATCCGACCGCTGCTCTTCATGAACATCTCGTCGGCCTGCTCACCGCTCATCGACTGCGGCATGTTCAGGGCGAACTCGGCCATGATGAAGCCCAGGTTCATGTCGTCGAAATTCCAGCGGTAGTGCATCGCCGGCCGCAGCAGACCTTCGCCACCGAAGATCTCGAACAGGTGGGAGATGGCGAGCAATGTCGGCGATTCGGGCCGCGCCGAGAACCGCCGATGCTGCTGTCCGTCACCCAGGTCGAAATGGTCGATGATGTCGGCGCCATCTTGGATGATCGTGCCGTCGGGCGTCTCAAGGCACGGGATGATCCACCGGCCCACCGTCGAGATGATGTGGTTCAGGTACCGGTCGCTCCCCGGCGACATTTCGACGAAGTCAATGCCCTGGGTCCGCAGGTACGACCGCACCTTGCCGGTGTACAGGGAAACGGGTGCGCCGTAGAGCGTGTAGGCCATAGGTCCATCATGTCGGCTTGCCTGCGGGGCTGGTGAACTTGAAGGCCACCTCGGGGTTCGTCAGCAAGGACCGCTACGAAAGTAAGGGCTTCGGCTTGTGAACGCTTCATGGAATCAGCATCCATCCGGACGGTAAGAGAGCGCACAAGATGGCCCGAAAGTACGGCCAGATATCATCCGGGTCGCTCACTCGCCTACCGTCGTGTCGATGAACGGCGCGATCACGGTGACAAGTGCCGACAATCCGCTCGTATCGGACTACCGGCAACTTGGCGACGGGACAGCACGACGGAAGATCGAAGGTAACGAGTTCTTCATCTCCGAAGGCTGGATGTCGATCGAGCGCCTCTGCGACTCGCAGCACCACTTCCGCTCAGCCCTTCTCTCGCCATCGAGGGTGAAGCGCTTTCAACCGTTCCTGGAACGCCCGGAGCTCCAGGGCATCCCGGTCTACGTGGCAGAACGCGATGTGATGCATGACATCGTCGGCTTTGACCTCCCCCGTGGCGTCCTCGTCTCGGCCGACCGGCGACCGCTGGCTACCGTCGACGAACTGGCAGCGTCGAGCAACCGGCTCGTCGTGCTCGACGGGTTGGACGACGACGAAAGCGTCGGTGCGATTGCCCGGGTGGCGAGGGCGTTCGGCGTCAGTGGCATGGTGCTCGGCCCGACCTGCACCGACCCGTACCACCGGCGAACGGTCCGAGTCAGCATGGGCGAGATCCTGCAGATGAGAGTCGCCCAGCCGAATGCAACCGAGTGGCCGGACGTCCTTGACACACTCCACGGTCACGGGTTCGGCTCGTGGGCCATGTCGCACTCTGACACCGTCGACAGCGTGTGGGATATCGCCACCCCTGCGCGGTTGGCGATCGTGTTCGGCGCGGAGCACGCTGGCGTTGATCCGCAAATGCTTGCTACAGCAACACGTCGGGTCACGATTCCGATCGATCCAAGCGCCAGCTCGCTGAACGTCGGCCATGCCGCCGCCATCACGTTCGCCGCGCTGGCTCGCACCCCGCGCCGGTAGGTTTCGACCGTGGACCAAGCGCAACCAGACGAGAGCGTGCGCGAACAATTGCTCGGTGCGATGGACGTGCTGCGCTCAATCATTGCCGCACCTGAGCTTCTCGAACAGCTCGACGCGCGGGAGAAGGCAGCCTTCTTCAATGCAGCTGGCGATGTGTTCTACCCCGACCCCGAGATTCGCCGGCGACGCACGAAGCTGCTCCAGCAGCAGCGCCGGCAAGACCGGGTCCGCGCTGACGAGCAGACACTCGACGAGACCGGTATCCGGACGCTGCGTAGCCGGCCGGTGTTCACCACCCCTGACGTCTTCGCGCCCGACGACTTCGAGCAACGTGACGTCGAAGACCAGCCCGACGAGGCTCCGTTCCGGGAAACGGTCGAAGAACAGCACTGCTACATCTGCAAGGTGCGTTACCGCAAGATCCACCACTTCTACGACCAGCTC
>CAWUXP010000252.1:0-5097 GCA_963926495.1 Candidatus Ilumatobacter herschelensis | reverse complement strand
GACGGTGTCGTCAATGCTGTGGTCGCGGCTGAAGGGTCGACGTTGTCGCCCGGCGATGTGCTGGTCACACTTGGCCCCCCGATTGCTGCCGCCGCGGATGATGTCTTGCCGCCACCGGGAGTCTCCACTGCGGCATCGCTGCCGAAGGGGTTGGACCGGCCCGATCTGGCCGAAGTGATTGGCCGGCACGACGGTGGGCTCGACGCAGCTCGGCCCGACGCGGTGGAGAAGCGTCGCCGACGCAACCGGAGAACGGCACGTGAGAACGTTGCTGACCTTGTCGACGAGGGCTCGTTTATTGAATACGGCCCGCTGGTGATCGCTGCCCAACGGCGACGGCGCGACGTTGCCGATCTCATCGCTAAAACGCCTGCTGACGGCTTGGTCGGTGGCATCGGCGATATCAATGGCGACCTCTTCGCTGACGCACGGACGCGCAAGGCAATTGCGGTGTCATACGACTACACGGTGCTGGCCGGTACACAGGGCACGCAGAATCATCGCAAGAAAGACCGGCTGTTCGAACTTGCAGAGCAACTGCGCATTCCGCTGGTTTTCTTCACCGAAGGTGGCGGCGGTCGGCCGGGCGACACCGACGGGATCGGGGTGAGCGGCCTCGACTGCCTTGCGTTCCTGTGGTTCGCACAACTCTCGGGCACCGTGCCACTCATCGGCGTCAACGCTGGCTATTGCTTTGCTGGTAACGCTGCCATCCTTGGCTGTTGCGACATTGTCATCGCCACCGAAGATTCGAACATCGGCATGGGTGGCCCTGCGATGATCGAAGGTGGCGGGCTCGGCGTGTTCGAGCCGACCGAAATCGGCCCGATTGAAGTGCAGCGAGCGAACGGTGTCGTCGACATCGTGGCGGCCGATGAAGCGGAAGCAACAGCGATTGCGAAGCGCTGCGTTGGTTACTTCCAGGGTGCGATTGACAAGTGGGACGCTCCTGATCAGACGGCGCTGCGCGATGTGGTGCCGCTCGATCGGCTGCGCGCCTACGATATCCGCACGGTGATCGACGGGCTCTTCGACATCGGCTCGATCACTGAACTCCGACGAGACTTCGGTTTAGGGATGGTGACGGCCTTTGCCCGGCTCGAAGGCCGACCGGTGGGCGTCGTGGCCAATAATCCACACCACCTGGCGGGGGCCATCGATTCGGACGGCGCTGATAAGGCAGCGCGGTTCATGCAGTTGTGTGATGCGCACGGCCTTCCAATCATCACCCTGTGTGACACGCCCGGGATGATGGTCGGCCCCGATATCGAGGCCAGCGCACTGGTCCGGCACTGCTCACGACTGTTCGTCACTGGTGCCAACGTTTCGGTCCCGGTGATCACGATCGTGACGCGTAAGGCGTACGGGCTCGGCGCGCAGGCGATGATGGGCGGTTCAACGAAGGCGCCGCTCGCCTGCCTGTCGTGGCCGACCGGCGAGTTCGGCGGCATGGGCCTCGAAGGTGCCGTCCGGCTCGGCTACAGCAAGGAACTGGCTGCGGTTGCATCTGATGCCGAGCGCGACGCGTTGTTCACGGAGATGGTCGACCGGATGTATGAGCATGGCAAGGCGTTAAGCGTGGCGACGCACTTCGAGATCGATGATGTCATCGACCCAGCGGATTCGCGTCGTTGGCTCTCGACATTGCTTGCTGCAGCACCACCAGTGCGAGGCGATCGCCCCAACATCGATACGTGGTGACCTAGTGAAGGTCAGCTGATCTTGTCCCGCAACTTGAACTTTTGAATCTTGCCGGACGGGGTGGTTGGCATGGCATCGAGAATGATCAATTTCTCGGGGAGGTAGTTCTTGGCGAGGCGTGATTGTTCGAGGTGGGTGATCATTTCGTCGAACGTGAACGACTCGCCGGGTTTCGTGACGACAACGGCGCACGCCCGCTCTCCGAGTCGTTCGTCGGCGAGCGCGACGATTGCGACCTGCGCCACTGCACGATGTGCATACAGCAGGCTCTCGATCTCGACCACGGGGATGTTCTCGCCGCCTCGAATGATGACGTCTTTCGAGCGGCCGGTAATCCGGATGTAGCCGTGTGCGTCGAGTCGGGCGAGGTCTCCGGTGTCGAACCACCCGTCAGCGTCGGTCGCATTGAGTTGCGCCCGTTTGAGGTAGCCACCGAAGTTGGAGCAGGATTTCACGAGCAGTCGACCCGTCTCGCCGACGGGAAGTTCTGCGTCGTCGATGTCGACCACCTTGACTTGCGCACCGGGGAGTGGGCATCCGTCGGTATCGATTGCCCGGCTCGGGTCGTCGCCGATCAACGTCGTGGTGACGGCGCCGTTTTCGCTCAAACCCCAGGCCGACACGATGTTCGCTCCGAGTGTGCGCTGGGCGCGTTCGACGAGGGGGCCAGGAATCGGGGCGCCCGCGCAAAGGAACGTCCGGAGTGACGGAACCGGATGGTTACCCGACTCGGCTCGGTCGGCAAGGTCGGCAAGGAACGGTGTGGAGGCCATGGTGAAAGTGACGGCATGCTCGTTGATCAATTCGACCGCCTGGCCCGGGTCCCAGACGTCGAGTAGTACGGCTGGGCACCCGAGCAGTACGGGCATGATCAGCCCGTACATGAAGCCAGTCTGGTGGGCCATCGGCGAGGCCATCAAGACGATGTCATCGGTGTCGAGGTGGAGTCGCTCGGCGTACGGGACGATGTTCGAGTACAGCGTGTTCGACGAGTGCATGACGCCTTTCGGCTCGCCGGTCGTGCCCGAGGTGTAGATCAGTTGCGTGATGTCGTCCGGGCCGGGTCGGCTTGATGACAGGATCTCGGCTGCGTCGGCTTGTTCTTCCCACGCTGTTCCGGTGAGTCGTGCGGCGAACCCCTCCGGCCCGTCGTCGTCGACGGCAATGACGTGCTCCAGATGCGGGATTCGTTCACGCAACTCGTCGTACATGGCGCGGAAATCGTGGCCGCGGAAGGTCGATGGGATGATGGCTACCGAGGCTTCGCCATGGCCAAGCATGAACTCCAGTTCGCGCTCGCGGAAGATGTGCATCAGGGGGTTCATCACCGCCCCGATTCGGGCGCAGGCGAGGTAGGTGATGGTGAACTCCCACCAGTTCGGAAGTTGCACGGCCACGATGTCGTTGGAGCGCACGCCGAGCCGGTGCAGGCCAACGGCTACTCGGTTAGCTGTTTCGGCCAGCTCGCGGTACGTCATCGAGACGGTGCTGCCGCCAAGCCGAACGGCGGTGAGCGCTGTTCGCTCAGGATGGGCGATAGCGGCGTCGTCGAGCGACTTGTTGATTGTCTGGTCGAGCCAGAATCCGGATTCGATCATCGCTGGTCTGCGGATCGCGATGTTGTCGGCGTCGAATTGCATGTGTGTTCCCCCGGTATCGGTGTCGGTGTTCCCCAGCGGTTGAACGTTGGGTGGGTCGTGGCTGGGTTATGGATGGGCGCGCCAGGTCAGGCGGGCACGTTGGCCCGTCCAACGCGGTCGCGGGCGATGACAGTCTTCATGATCTGCGCCGTGCCGTCGCCGATCTGGAACCCGAGGACATCGCGGAGTCGTTGCTCCATGACACCGCGGTCGTAGCCGCCGTGGCCGAAGACGAGCAGACACTCGTGAACGACGTCGTAGGCGAGCTTCGGCGCCCACCATTTACACATCGCTGCTTCGGCGGTGTGCGCGAGCCCACGGTCGGCTGCCCATAATGCCTGGTAGCAGAGCAGGCGCGCAGCTTCGACCTGCGTGTCGAACTCGGCGAGCCGGTGGGAGACGCCCTGAAAGGCTGACAACGGTTGGCCGAAGGCGGTGCGCTCGGTGGAGTAGGCCCAGGCGTCGGTGAGTGCGGCGCGGGCGACGGCGAGGACCTGGAGCCCGATCAGTGCGCGCGAGAAGTCGAACCCTTGCATGACCTGAACAAACCCGCCCCCTTCGTCGCCGAGTCGGTGCGTTATGGGCACCCGGACACCGTCGAAGAAGATCGATCCTCGACCGATCGCGCGTTGTCCGTGGCAGTCGAAACGAGTTGTCGTGATGCCTGGGAGGCCCATAGGAACAAGTACCGCAGTGATGCCGCGTGCCCCAGGGCCGCCGGTGCGGCCGAACACGACGGAGATCTCGGCCTGGTCGGCTGCCGAAATCGACGTCTTCTCACCGTCCAGGACGTAGTGGCTGCCGTCGATGGTGATCTGCAAACCCAGCTGTGCGGCATCGGATCCACCGCGCGGTTCGGTGAGGCCGAGCGAAGCAATAACGCGCCCTGCGGTCAGTTCGTGCAGCCATGGGCCGACGACGTCGGGATCGCCGTGGTCGGCGAGGATCTGGGCGTTGAGTGAGCCGAGCAGGTTGATGTAGGAGATGGAGAGATCCGCAGCGGCGATCTGTTCGTGGATCACACCGGCGGCGACTTTGGAGGTCCCCTGGCCGCCGAGATGTGCGGGTAGCTCGGGTGCAATCAAGCCGAGTTCGCCCATCGCCACCGACAGCGTGCGGTCGAGTGTCCGGGTCGTGTCGCGTTCGGTGAATCCTGGAGCGATCTGTTCGTCAGCGAAACGGCCCGTCATCTCGGCGAGGGCCAAGAGGTCGTCATCGAGGTACGGATTCGGGTTGATCTTCATGTCGCGAATTCTCGGAAGTTGGGCTGGCGCTTCTCCTTGAGCGCATTGACACCCTCTTTGGACTCGTCGGTCTCGTAGTAGAGGCGCAAGGCGTACATGCCCATCCCAGCAATCCCGGCCTGGTGCGCCGTGTCCATATTGAATGAGCGCTTCGCGAGAGCGATCGCTGTTGGGCTCTTCGCGCAGATTTCGGTGGCCCACTGCTCGACCGTTGCGTCGAGTTCGTCGTCGGCGACACAGATGTTGGCGAGGCCCATTTCTTCCGCCTCTCTGCCGGAGTAGCGACGGCAGAGGTACCACATTTCGCGGGCCTTCTTCTCGCCAACAACCCGTGACAGGAACGCGGTACCGAATCCCGGGTCGACCGACCTCATCTTGGGTCCGACCTGCCCGAAGGTCGCCGACTCCGAACAGATGGTGAGGTCGCAGATCGTGGCGAGCACGTTGCCGCCACCGATCGCATATCCCTGGACCCGCGCAATGACCGGGACGGGGACATCGCGAATCGCAGT
>CAWUXP010000251.1:0-8488 GCA_963926495.1 Candidatus Ilumatobacter herschelensis | reverse complement strand
GTGGCTGCGGCAAAAGAGTCGCGCACGTAGAACAGCCAATAGCCGAGCCCGCGCAGTACCTCGGTCGACGTAGAGGTGAACGACACCGATTCGAGTGATTCGGAATAGGCCAGCACGTCGCCGCCGCGGCGACCCTGGATGATCAACATCGCCATCCACCACAGCGACACGGCGGTCGACAGCACAGCGACCTTGCCAGCAGTTGCGAGCGCTCGGCGCCAGGTAATCGACCGGTTCCAAACGGCGTGGGCGAGCCACAGTGTGGGCGCAGGAATGATCATTGCCAGGGCAGTGGCGTTGACGGCACCGACCGTCAGGACGACGAGAGCGATTGCTGCCGGGAAGCGCCATCGGCCGCGCTGGGCTGCCAAGATGGTGAGGCCAACGATCCACCCGAGGCCAGCCCACGGGAGCAGCAGGACCGACGTCCGAGAGATATACGGCAGCACATACGGCGAGAGCTGGTAGACGAGCGCTGCAACGAGTGCGGCAATAGGCGCCAGGCCGAGCACTCGGCTGACCCACCGCACGCCAAGCCCGCCGACCACCAAGAGCGTGCCAATCCAGAGTCGGTGGGCAATCCAGTCGGGCACTCCGAGTTGCTCGAACACCCAGAACCAGGGAGCAGTCGGCCACAGATAGGCGATGTGCTGATGCGGCACCCAGCCCGCGAACTGGCGTGGATCGAACGACGTCGTCGTATCGACAATGAAGCGACCCGGGTTCAGGTACACGTACAGCTTTGAGTCGGTCGGCATCCGACCCGGCGCAGCCGTCAGCGCAGGTAGGTAGGCCAAGCAGGCCAGCACAACGACCGATACCGCTGTCGACCGCTGGCGAAGCAGCTCGGCAAGCCGTGTCATTTCGCCGGGCTCATGGATGTCACCGCGCCGCTGGGAGCACGCGCGACATGCGTTTCACAAGCCCCAGAACGCCTTGCTTCGAGGTCCGGCGATGATGCGAGGCGTTGGCGTCGCTTGTTGCTGCACGATGCTCGAGGAACCAGTCGTAGCTTTGCTCGAACATGTCATTCGTCGACCACTGCGGGGTCCACCCAAGCTGGTTTTCGAGGTGTTCGAGGTCGAACCACATCGACTTTGAGTACATCATCCAGTGATACGGAGCGAACGGAGCAAGCCCAAGCTTCGCGGTCAACGACATGGCGAGGCTGGCCGGGCCAGCTGGCAGCGAACGGACCTGTGAACCGGTGCCTGCGTGCGTGCACAGGGCGTCGAGGGTCTCGCGCATGGTGCCGAACCGATCGGTACCGACATTGAACACGCCAGGGGAATCCACTTCGGCGGCCAGCAGGCAGACGTCGGCGAGATCGTCGCTGTGCACGAACTGGTAGCGGTTGGAGCCGTCGCCCAGCACGATTGGATCGTGTCCGTCGGCAATCCAGTCGAACAGGATGCCGAAGATCCCGAGACGACCATGACCGAGGATGGTGCGCGGCCGGACGATCGATACATCCAGGCCCTGTCGAGCTGCGACCAGGCAGGCCCACTCGGCTGCGAGCTTGGCGTGGCCGTACGCCTCCATCGGTGACGGCACGGTGATCGGCAACACTGGGTTGGCCTTGGGAACGCCGAATACGGCGCTCGATGAGGTGTGCACGACCTTGCGAACATCGCTCGCGGCGCTCGCTACGAGCAGGTTGACCGTTCCGTCGACGTTGACTGATCGCAGGAGATGTTCGTCCTGGGCGAGTGGCACCTGCGCCACATTGTTCAAGACGACGTCGACGCCGTCGACTGCCTCGCGCACCACATCGATGTCACGGACATCGCCCTGGATGAACTCGACGCCGGTCGGCCGGTCGTGAGCATCGTTGAGGTCGAGCACGCGAACCGTTTGGCCTGCTGCATGGAGACGCTGCGTGATCAGTGACCCGAAATAGCCGCTCCCCCCGGTGACGAGATACGTGGTCACAGCTCGATGCCCTGCTCGCGACACCATTGAATGCTGCGTCGCATGCCGTCAGAGAGCGACACGGCAGGGGAGTAGCCGAGATCGCGCTGCGCCGCGCTGATGTCGACAGCAATGGTCTTGTTCATCTCACCGAGCACGTGGAACTGCTGGTTGTATTTGTCGACGCGTTGGAAGACTGCATCGATCTTCTCGGCGATGTCACCAACGACGTTCGGCAGTTTCAGCCGGTTCGGCTTGACGGTGTAGCCCTCGGCGGTCAGCGCACGACCGACCGTTTCAACGATCTCTGTCACGGTGTACGGCCGCTCGTCGGCAATCCACCAGGCGAGGCCGGGTGCAGTTGGTGTCAACTCTGCACGGACGATGCCTTCAATCAGATTGTCGATGAAGACCATCGATCGACGTTGGTTCCCGCCACCGAGCACCGGGAACCTGCCGGTGCGGACCAAGGTGAAAAATGTGGTCTGACGTGCTGGCTGGTGCGGACCGTAGAACCACGGTGGCCGAACCATCACGACGTTCAGCCCACGATCGACTGCATCCTGCACTCGGAGTTCGGCGTCCATCTTGGAGCGCCCGTAGCCGTAGTACGGGTGGAACGGTTCGACGTGACCAAACGTGTCGGCGACGTCTGCGTTGGTGCCGAAGGGACTGTTCGACGAGACGTGAACCATGCGCCTGACGCCGGCGTTCTCGGCGGCACGAAGGATGTGTTCGGTGCCCTGATGGTTGACGGCATCGAAGTCGGCCATCTTGTTTGGGTGGATGATGCCGGCAGTGTGGATCACGTCGACCGCGTCGACATCGCCGAGCCCACGGAACAGCTCCAGGGTGGTGTCGGCCCGGCTGATGTCGCCAATGACGACCTCGACGCGATCGCTTGCCGCACGAAGTGCAACCGCGTCGCCAGGGTCACGGACGAGCAGGCGGAGTCGGCCTTGCCGTTGGTACTCGTGTTCGTCAGAGATGAACGCGGCGACCAGCCCTGTGCCGAGCCAACCGCCAGCGCCCGTGATCACGGTGACGTCGGGGGTGGCAAGTTGTTGGTTCATCGAAGTATCTCCGTCATGGGTCATCCTGCTCGTTCGTCAGCAAAGCGTCGTGCGTTCCGGATGGCAATAGCCATTACGGAGGCCTGCGGGTTGACGCCTGGTGCGTCGGGAAGCAGTGCAGCATCGTTGACCCAGACGTTGGTGGCGCCGTGGACCTTGCCAAAACTGTCCGTTGCGGTCCGCTTGTGGTTCTCGCCCATTGGTGCGGTCGAGCAGAGGTGCACGGTCATGACGCTGGCCTTCGTCGCAGCGAACGCAGCGGTCATCTTGGCGAGGTCGGCGCGGTTGCGGACGAGCGGTGCCTGCTTGAACGACGGGTACACCTCGGCAGCGCCGGCCTCGAGCATGAGCAGTGCGAGCCGGGCCAGGCCCTGGCCGAGCAGCGCTCGATCGCGTTTGGTGAGTCGATACGTGACGATCGGGTCGCGGACGCCAGGAATCGCCTGCACCCAACCGCGGCCCTGGCTGGTGATTGCTGCGTAGTAGATGGCCAGCTCGGGCCAGGCAGTGACGGCCGCGCCAAAGTCGCGCCAGTTGTCCGTTAACGACAGCGCGACCAGCCCCGGGTGACTTGCCGAGCCGCCGAACGAAATGCCAGGGGCAAACTCTTTGACCTGGAACACCGGGACGTCGTCAGGCGTGTTGACGTTCTCGTCGAACCGGGCAGCGAGCTTGACAGTGGGATGGACAGCGAGCGTGCGACCCACCCGATGGCGGAATCCGGCGCGCTGCAAGATCGCAGGAGTTTGGATGGCCCCGCCGCAAACAAAGACGCTCTTGAACGTGATCGTGACCGGCTGATCGACACCCGTTGCTGTCGCCGACAACCGAGCGCCCGTGGCCGCACCACCGGACATGACCAGCCCATCGAGGCGGTGTTCGGTGAGCATCCGGGCGCCCGCAGCAAAGGCCCGCGGGAGGTACGTACGCGTCATGCTTTGGCGTTTGCCATCGACGGCGCGCCCGCCCTCGGGATACGACATCCAGCGTGGGCTCTCGTCGTGCTGCCACCCCAATGCCACTGCTCCATCGCGCAGGATCTCGCTGGCTCGGGTGTGTTCGCCAGGCACGGTCTGCACGGTCAGTTGGGCCTCGACCTCTTCGCAGATCGACAGCAAGCCGTCAGCGTCGAAGTCGTCGATGTTGTACTCGCTCTGCCAACGCGCGATCGCCTGCTCGGGTGGGCGGCGATACAGCCCGCTGTTGACCTCGGTACCACCCCCGGCGCAACGGCCTTCGGTGTAGGCAATCGATGGGACACCGAGCGCCACCGTGACGCCGCCGGATCGGTACTGACGGTCCATCTGTTCGAGCGAGAACGGCACGACTTCGCCCTGGTCGACCCACGGCCCCTCTTCGATGATGAGCACGTCGTGGCCCGCTTCGGCAAGGATCGCTGCAGTCGTGGCACCCCCGGCTCCAGAGCCGATGATCAGTACCGCGCACTCGTGGCGTGCGGCCCACTCGTTAGTGGCAGTCATTGGGCGCCGTCCGTTCGGGTGGCCGGCCAGGTTTCCCAGATGTAGGCGAAAGCCAACGATCGGATCAGGCGCGGGTATTCGGCGAGCAGAGGAATCGGCAGCTTCGTGACGAGGCTGATGACCCGCTTGACGCCCATGAGCCTCGAGAGAACGTCGACGCCGACCCCGATTACTTTCACACCAAATCGAGGGATAGACGGCATCGTTTGCACACGTTCATCGAGAAACGAAACAGTCTGAAGGCGGGGGCCAACCGGCAGCGCTGGCAGGTCTGCCGCCAGCAACGCGTCGGCAAATCGAGCCATCGGCGTCGAGAGCGTGGACGGGGCGCGCATGGAGCGGCCAATCGTAGCGCTCACTGGCTGTCGGGCTGCGTGACCTGGTCGAGCGTGCCGTATGCCCTACGTCGACGTCGCAGCGTCACGAGATCATTGAGGCCCCACCACGTGACGAGCTTGAACGCCTCGACGACGATTCGGCGACTCATTTTCGATTCACCGGTCACCCGATCGCGGAAGGTGATTGGAATTTCGACCACACTCATACCCGAGCGGACTGCCCGGTACGTCATTTCGATCTGGAACCCGTAGCCGCTTGCTTGGATCCTGGCCAGGTCGAGTGACCGGAGTGCGTCGGCTCGGTAGACGCGGTATCCGGCGGTGGCGTCGTTGATGGCCAGGCCGAGCGCAATGGCGGTGTAACGGTTGGCCCAGCGCGAGAGCCAGAGTCGGCGGCGCGGCCAGCCGACAACGGAACCACCAGGGATGTAGCGCGACCCAATGACCACTGCGACGCCATGCTCTGCCACCGCGAGCATGGTCGGCAGCGCAACCGGGTCATGGGACATATCGGCGTCGATCTGCACGAGGAGGTCGTACCCCTCGTCGAGACCTATGCGGAAGGCGTGCAGATACGCGTTTCCCAAGCCGCCTTTCGTTTCGCGCTCGACGATTCGGTCGTTCGGTCGCAGTAGCGAGCGAGCGAGCGAGCGTGTGGCATCGGTGGATGCGTCGTCAATGACGAGGACGTGGGCCTCGGGTACTTGTTCGTGGAGGCGGGCAAGAATCTGTTCGATGTTGGTGGCCTCATTGTGGGTCGGCACTACGACGAGGCATCGCAACGTGCCCACTACGGAATCGCTCCAAAAACCCCGTACAAGCCGGTCAAGGTGGCAAGGCCGGCCCCGCCGGCCACCAGGACCATGTCCCAGCCTGCACGGTCCCAGCTCGCTCGATCGCTATCGCGAACAGCAACCGGTTCTGGCCACCAGGCACCAACAGCGATGAACAACGGGAATGCGGTAAACAAGAACCGTGGCCTGGCGGTCACGGTTTCGGGGATCAGCATCAGGGCGATGATCACGGCACAGAACGCTACAAGGGGGAGTGGGAGGTGGCATTTCCACAGCGAATAGAGCATTCCGACAAGCGCCAATAAGCACAGCGCCGTGAGCGCATCGGCAGGCGAACTCAGCGGGCTGGTGACGAAGCCCAAGGTGTTGGCGACCGCCGTTGCCCCGAAGCTCGTCCCCTCGGACCAGGCCTCGCGCTGTACGCGGAACCACGCCCCGCGCTCGCCAGCCTGGGCGTCGACGTACAGTTGGAAGCCAATGAACCCAAGGGGCGACACGAAAACTGGGACGAGCGACATCCAGTCGCGCCGCCGCCAGATTGCCAGGGCTGCCGCGACGACACACGCCGCGATGAGCGCCACACCGTTCGGTCTGGTGCCGGTCCCGATTGCCGCTGCGATACCTGCAAATACCCAGCGTTCTTCGATCAAGAAGAGCAGGCACAGCGCCGCGACGACGATAAATGTTGCCTCGGCGTAGGCAAACGACAGCACGAAACTGCCGGGGAACACCGCGTAGAGGGTCATTGAACGGGCAGCCACGGCATTGTTAAACAAGCGCCGAGCCAGGAGCCCGACCAAGACAACCGAGACGGCACCCAGTACGAAATTGGTGAACAGCGCTGCCAGCGTGTCGCCACCCGGCAACACGAAGTCGACCACACGCACCAACCACGGGTACACCGGGAAGAACGCTGCCCGAGCTTCGAGTTGGTTGTAGGTGATGTCAGCCGGGATCGACTTGGGGTAGCCAAAGCGGATGATCTCGAGATACCAACGGCCATCCCACGACGTCAACACGTTGCTGATTGTCGACCCTGCGGGCGGCTCGATCTCGTCGAGGATGCCGTTCTCGATGTCTTTGCGGACATCGACGACTCGTTGTGCGGCGCGGACGCCAGCGCCGGCAATGATGCAGAGCCGAGTGACGATGTACGCGATCATCCCGACGACGATGGCGCGCCGGAATGACTTGTCGGCAAAGTCGTCACGAATCGAGGTACCGCGGGGTGCCGAGAACTCGTTCAGTAGGTTGGCCAGCCGGCCCCCGCTGGGGCGATCGATCGTGACCGGATTCATTTCGGCGTCACGCATCGGTCACCACGAATGCATCGGCAGGATGCGCTTCTTTGGGCCGAACTTTGGCGCTGCTGCACCATGCATCTGCAGCAGGCGAACAACTCGGCCACGTTGACCCACGTAGGGCTCCAGTAGTTCGAGCATCCGTTCGTCAGTTGCACGGGACTCACCGGCCAGGACGGTGCCGACCATGTTCTTGAGGTGATAGTCGCCCACAGCAACAGCGTCGGGGTCGCCCATCGCTGGCCCGAGGACATTGCCGATCGTCCACTGGCCGACTCCGTCGATCAGATGCAGCTTGGCTCGGGCCGCGGTCGGTGCTAGCTCTGCCCAGTCCCAGTATTTCGCAGCGTGTTTGGCGACACGTTGCAACGATTCGGCTCGCTTGCGTTCGATGCCGAGCGGGTGAAACCACCAGCTGGGTTGCCGTGCAAGCACACCAGGTTCGGGCGGCAAGAGAAGTCGTGTGAACGGCCCT
Organism: Candidatus Ilumatobacter herschelensis; assembly: GCA_963926495.1. Classification (GTDB taxonomy): domain Bacteria; phylum Actinomycetota; class Acidimicrobiia; order Acidimicrobiales; family Ilumatobacteraceae; genus Ilumatobacter_A; species Ilumatobacter_A herschelensis. The sequence goes on along the minus strand of CAWUXP010000251.1, from coordinate 1,115 downwards.
GGGGCGGGCTCGCTGAGGTTAAAGCACAGCTGTTGCCACTGGTTGTGCGCCTCGCTAATCGTGATCCGCTGTTCAAGGATGGTCGGCAGCAGCGAGTGATACAGATCTTGGCTGGCGCCCATGCGGACCCAGCGCCCGTTGCGAGCAGCGTTGGCCACAACTGGATGAGGGTCGCCTTCGAGCCTGTGATCGATCTGGTCGTCAACCCCAAGCATCCGAGGGGCCTGATCAAGCATCCACGCAGCGCCTGGTCCGTAGGCCGCCAGCGAAATTCCAGGGACCCCGTCGACGTCAGTGGCTGGCGTATTACTCCACCCGATGCGGAGCGTGCCAGGGCCGTCAGGAGTACGCGTTGCGCGGACCATTTCGCCTGTCGATGTGACTCCGCGGCCAACGAGGTTTAACCAGGTGGTCGGGTCACTAACCCCGTGGCGATACCACGACAGGGTGGCACCGATGTCGATAAGTCGCTCGCGAACAAGCTGATTCGTGATCGCTGGCACGGCAGGAAGATAGCAGCCGGAAACAGGTCCCGACGGCAGTCTCAGCCGATCTCGACGGGAGTTTCGACCGGATGGTGACACGCCACGAAGTGGCCGTCGCCCATTGACCGCATCTGTGGCTCCTCGTTGGTGCAGATCTCGGTCGCGTAGGCGCAACGTGGGTGGAATCGGCAGCCTGACGGGGGAGAGACCGGCGAGGGCGGCTCGCCGACGATCTTGCCGACAGAGTGGTCGGCTTCGGGGTCGGGTTCGGGGATCGAATCGAGCAGTACGTTCGTGTACGGATGCGCCGGGCGGGCGTAGAGATCGTCGCTCGAGGCGACTTCGCACAGCTTGCCGAGGTACATCACAGCGACTCGGTCACTGATGTTCTTCACGACTGCGAGGTCGTGAGCAATGAACACCAGGGTGAGGCCAAACTTCTCTTTCAGGTCTTCCAACAGGTTGAGGACCTGCGCCTGTACCGACACGTCAAGCGCGGAGACGGGCTCGTCGCAGATGATCAGCGTGGGGTCGAGCACAAGGGCTCGGGCCACGGAGATGCGCTGACATTGACCGCCCGAGAACTGGTGCGGCTTGCTTTCGGCAGCACGCGCCGGGTCGATACCGACT
>CAWUXP010000250.1:0-3134 GCA_963926495.1 Candidatus Ilumatobacter herschelensis | reverse complement strand
TAGCCCATTTGCGACACCGAGTCGAAGCTGTATGCCTCGGGCACCCAGACAACGTCGAGACCAGCCTTTTCGAGTTCCTGAACCTTTGCTACGTCGGCGTGGAAGTCACCGGAGTAGCTGATCTGCATAGAGAGCTTCATGGCTCCGACGATACGTGAACAGCCGTGTACTCAAACAATCGAGGCGGTGCGAGTCGCTGCGGGTTGTGGGGAGTTCGAAGCTGGCGAGGGTCGAACAGAGCCGCGAGTCAGCCGTTGAGGTTGCCGCTGCGGAAACCTTCGAGGTCAAGCGTGACGTACTTGTAGCCGGCGCCTTTGACCACGTCGACTATCTCGACACGACGCTCGACGGCTCCGAGTAGCTCCGAAGATTCGACCTCGATGCGCGCCGTGTCGCCGTAGTGCCGCACACGCACCTGAGCGAACCCGAGCCGATGGAGCGATGCTTCCGCGCGGTCGACCCGCGAGAGGATCCCGACCGAGACCTCGGTGCCGTAGGGAATCCGTGAGGCCAGGCACGCCGCTGCAGGCTTGTCGTGCGTGCGTAACCCGAGATACGCCGATGCTGCGCGAACATCGGCCTTGGTGAAACCGGCGTCGACGAGTGGGAACACCGCCCCCGCCTCTTCCGCTGCCCGCTGACCAGGCCGATGATCGCCAAGGTCGTCGACGTTTACACCGAGGACGACGGTTGCACCCGCAGACTTGGCAATCGGCCCGACGACATCCATCAACTCTGCTTTGCAGTGGAAGCAACGGTCGGTGTCGTTCAGCCGGTAGGCCGCCCGCTCCATCTCGTTGGTGGTGACCGGCGTCCAGCGCAGATCCCACTCTTGAGCGAGTGCCCGACAGTCTCGCTCTTCGTCACCGGCCAGCGATGGCGACACTGCGGTGACGCAGTGGGCACGTTCGGCACCGAGCACACGGCGCGCAGTAGCAGCCAAGAACGCAGAATCTGCACCCCCGCTAAATGCGATGACTGTGTTGCCGAGCTGTCGCAGGCCAGCATCGAGCGCCTCGATCTTCGCGGCAAGTGCAGGATCGAGCGTGGCGACCATGAGAGCCAGTATGCCTGAGCTCAGTCGTTCAGCCCTTACGGGCTTCGTCTTCAGCCTTCAACTCGTTGCTGACCTTCTTGGCGTGACGAGCACGAATGGTGGGATCGAGCTCGACCTTGCGAATACGAATGTTGTTCGGGGTCACTTCAACGCATTCGTCGACGCTGATGAACTCGAGTGCACCTTCGAGCGACAGCAGCTTCGGCGGCGTGACCTTGACGGTGTCGTCGGACGACGACGCACGCACGTTGGTCTGCTTTTTCTCACGGCAGATGTTGACGTCCATGTCGCCGGCGCGGGAGTTCTCGCCGATAATCATGCCTTCGTAGACATCGTCGCCAGCCTTGACCATCATGGCCGAACGGTCCTGCAGGTTGATCATGGCGTAGTTGGTGACGGGACCAATACGATCGCTAACCAGCACACCCTGCGCACGAGCCCGAATCTCGCCTGCCCACGGTTCGTAGCCTTCGAAGATGTGGCTGATGATGCCGGTACCGCGGGTCTCGGTCATGAACTGTGTGCGGAAACCGATGAGGCCACGGGCCGGCACCAGGTAGTCGAGGCGAACCCAGCCGCTGCCGCCCATGTTCTGCATGCGGCCCTTGCGGGTGGCCAACAGCTGTGTGACGGCGCCGAGGTATTCATCGGGGACGTCAATGGTGACACGCTCGACCGGCTCGTGGACCTTGCCGTCGATTTCTTTGGTGAGCACGATCGGCTTACCGACGGTCAGCTCGAAACCTTCGCGACGCATCTGCTCGACGAGGATCGCTAGCTGTAGTTCGCCGCGGGCCTGCACTTCCCAGGCATCGGGACGCGCCGTCGGGAGCACACGGATCGACACGTTGCCGACGAGTTCTTGGTCGAGGCGAGCCTTGACCAAGCGAGCAGTGAGCTTCTTGCCCTCGCGACCTGCGAGCGGTGAGGTGTTGATGCCAATGGTCATCGACAGCGCTGGCTCGTCGACGGTGATCAGCGGCAGCGCGATCGGATTATCGATGTCGGCCAGCGTCTCACCGATGAAGATGTCTTCGATGCCGGCGATGGCTGCAAGGTCGCCCTGGCGAGCCGACTCAACCGGTACGCGGGTCAGGTGCTCGGTAAGGAACAGCTCGGAGATCTTGGCTCGGGCGATCGTGCCGTCGACCTTGCACCAGGCAACCTGCTGGCCCTTCTTGATCTCACCTTCCATGATGCGGAGTAACGCCATGCGTCCGAGGTACGGCGAGGAATCGAGGTTGGTGACCCATGCCTGCAGCGGTGCACCTTCGGTGTAAGTCGGCGCCGGGATGCTCTCGAGAATGACGTTGACGAACGCGGTCAGATCCATGCCGGTCACGTCGCCCTTGACAATGGCCTGTGCCTCGTCGAGGTCGAGCGTGGCCCAGCCGTCGCGACCCGAGCAGTAGACGATCGGGAACTCGACCTGGTCTTCACGGGCGTCAAGATCGAAGAAGAGCTCGTAAACCTCGTCGACCACTTCGGCGGTACGCGCATCGGCGCGGTCGATCTTGTTAATTGCGAGGATGACCGGCAGGTTGCGAGCAAGCGCCTTGCGGAGCACGAAGCGGGTCTGTGGGAGCGGGCCCTCAGCGGAGTCGACGAGGAGCACGATGCCGTCGACCATGGTGAGCGCACGCTCGACTTCGCCACCGAAGTCGGCGTGGCCGGGCGTGTCAACGATGTTCAGGGTGATCTTCTCACCGCTCGCTTTGTCATCCCAGACGAGGGACGTGTTCTTGGCGAGGATCGTGATGCCCTTTTCTCTTTCGAGGTCACCGGAGTCCATGACTCGCTCAACGACTTCTTCGTGCGCGCTGAAAGCACCCGACTGCTGGAGCATGGCGTCGACGAGCGTCGTCTTGCCATGGTCGACGTGCGCGACGATCGCGAGGTTGCGGATGTCAGTTCGCGAAGACAGTCCGTCTGCGAGCGTCTGGGTGGTTTCGGTAGTAGACACGGCTGACCACGCTATCCACGTTTCACAACCGAACGATCGATGCGCCCTGGGTCACAGCCGAGCATGCCAGCTCGGACAGTCGCCGACCAAACGTCACGAGCGGGTCACGTGCGG
>CAWUXP010000249.1:0-12157 GCA_963926495.1 Candidatus Ilumatobacter herschelensis | reverse complement strand
ACTTGACAACTCTGTTGCAATCCCCTAGCGAAAGACCCTGATGTCTAAGCCACTCGTCATCGTCGAATCTCCTGCGAAGGCGAAAACCCTCTCAAAGTTTCTCGGCAGCGGCTACGACGTGCGCGCCTCTGTTGGCCACGTCGCGGACCTGCCTTCTAAAGGGTTGAACATCGACGTCAACAACGGTTTCAAGCCGACCTACGAGTTGACCGAACGCGGCAAAACAGTGGTCAAAGACTTGAAAGCTGCACTGAAAGACGCTTCCGAGCTCTATCTCGCAACCGATGAAGACCGCGAGGGCGAGGCCATCTCGTGGCACCTGCTCGAGTACCTCAAGCCCAAGGTGCCGGTCAAGCGGATGGTCTTCCACGAGATCACAAAGGCTGCCGTCGACCACGCTGTCAACAACCCCCGCGGCATCGATTACGGCATGGTCGATGCTGCAGAGACCCGTCGCCTGCTCGACCGTCTCTACGGCTACGAAGTCTCCCCGGTGCTGTGGCGCCGCGTGAACCGCGGTCTGTCTGCCGGTCGCGTACAAAGCCCCACAGTTCGGCTGGTCGTCGAACGAGAACGTGAACGGATTGCCTTCGTCAGCGCCAGCTACTGGGACATCGACGCGATCACCGCAACCGATCCGTCGTTCGATTCCAAGCTCGTCGGTATCGCCGGTTCAAAGGTGGCGAGCGGCAAAGACTTCAACGACAACGGTGAAGTGACCACGCCGAAGAGCGGCAACACACCGATCCAGCTGACGGAAAGCCGCGCACGCGGATTGGCAGAGGGCCTCGAAGGCAAGCAGTTCACGGTCCGTTCCGTCGACGAGAAGCCATATCGCTCGTCACCCAAGGCGCCGTTCATGACCTCGACACTGCAGCAGGAAGGTGGCCGCAAGCTCCGCCTCTCGGCCAGCCAGGTGATGCGTGTGGCCCAGGGCCTCTACGAGCGCGGCTTCATCACCTACATGCGTACCGACGACGTGATTCTCTCCGAAGAGGCAATGACGGCGACACGTGAAGCGGTGACGAGTGAGTACGGGGCGAAGTACCTCAACGCTGCGCCAAAGCAATACAAGAAGAAGACGCAGGGCCAAGACGCTCACGAGGCCATCCGCCCGACCACGCCCTATCGCTCGCCAAACGCCGTGTCGACCGAACTGAACAGCCAGGAACTTGCGCTGTACCGGATGATCTGGCAGCGCACGCTGGCTTCGCAGATGGCCGACGCCGCCGGTGTCACCGTCTCGATCCGCCTCTCGGCCGAGTCGCTCGACCGCACCACCGGCGAACTCACCGACTGCGAATTCGCAGCGTCTGGCACGACGATCACGTTCCCCGGCTACCGCGCTGTTTACGTCGCATCGAAGGAAGAAACCGGCGAAGACGCTGCCGATAAGGAAGCACTCCTGCCGCCGCTGACCGCCGGTGACCTGGTGCCGATCGCATCGATCACCCCGAACGGCCATACGACGTCAGCACCATCACGCTTCACCGAAGCCTCACTGGTGAAGCGACTCGAAGAACTGCGTATCGGTCGACCATCCACCTGGGCATCGATCATCCAAACCGTGCAGGACCGCGGCTACGTGTGGAAAAAGGGTCAGGCACTCGTCCCGACCTGGACCGCATTCGCTGTCATCAGGCTGCTCGAAAAGCACTTCGAAGCGCTGGTCGACTACGAATTCACCGCGTCGACCGAGCACGACCTCGACGCGATTGCCGATGGCACACGTCAGAAAGACAAGTGGCTCCAACGCTTCTACTGGGGCGACCAGGGCGACGCGACCGTTCCCGCCATCACGGCCGAGGCTGGCGACGGTGATGATGCAATGCTCGGCCTCAAGCGCCTGGTCGAAGAAAACCTCGACGAAATCGACGCTGCCGAGATCAATACGTTTCCACTCGGTAACGACCCGGATGGCATCGAGATCGTTGCCAAGCCGGGCAAGTACGGCCCGTACGTCAAACGCGGCGACGACACCGCGTCGGTTCCCGACGATCTGCCACCAGACGAGCTGACCGTCGAGAAGGCCCTCGAGCTACTCAACGCTCCGAAGATGGACGATCCGATAGGCGAGCTCGACGGGCTCCCGGTGTTTGCCAAGAACGGACGCTACGGCCCGTACGTGCAATGGGGCGATCACGACAACCCGCCTCCCGGCATGGAGAAGCCGAAAATGTCGTCGCTCTTCTCGACCATGGTCTTCGAAGACGTCACGATGGCCGACGCCGAGAAGCTATTGCAGCTCCCGCGCCACCTCGGCGACGATCCAGCTGATGGCATCGGGATTTTCTCGAACAACGGTCGCTACGGCCCGTACGTCATGAAGGAAAAGGACTACCGGAACATCGATTCCGAAGACCAGCTGCTCACGATCACACTCGACGACGCCTTGAAGATCTATTCCGAACCAAAGGTGTACAAACGCGGCGGCGGCAACCTCGCTGCGAAGGGTCCACTCAAAGAGTTCGGCACCGACCCGGTGTCCGAGAAGAACGTCACTGCCAAGGACGGCCGCTTCGGCGTGTACGTCACGGACGGTGAAACCAACGCATCCCTCGGCAAGGGTGACCGTCTCGAAGAGATCAGCCCGGAACGTGCCTACGAGCTGCTGGCAATCCGTCGCGAAGCAGTCATTGCCAAGGGTGGCACTCCGGGCAAGAAGGCCAAGGCCACGAAGAAGAAGGCTGCAGCCAAAAAGAAGGCAGCAGCAAAGAAGACCGCTCCGAAAAAGAAGGCAGCAGCAAAGAAGACCGCAGCGACAAAGCCGGTCATCACCGACATCAACGACTGACGGTCACATCGCGACGACTCGGTGCCTGGCACCATGTCGTCCTCTAGCCTCCAATCCGTGACGTCACCGCACTACATCGCCTTCGAAGGTGCTGAAGCCTGCGGCAAGTCCACGCAGGCTGCCTTGCTCGCTGCTCGGATGGACGCCGTGCTCACTCGCGAAACGGGTGGCACCGCAGTGGGGGCACGACTCCGCGAAATTCTGCACGACAACTCGGTCACGAACCTGACGCCGCGGGCCGAGGCGCTCATGACCGCTGCCGATCGCGCCCAGCATCTCGCTGAGATCGTTGGCCCGGCGCTCGATGCCGGCCGCAACGTGGTCAGCGACCGATCGCTGTACTCGACGCTCGCCTACCAGGGCTACGGACGCGAGCTCGACGTCGAAGAGTTGACCATCATCAACGACTGGGCAATCAATGCCCGCTGGCCAGAAACAGTGATCTTCCTCGACACCCCCAATGCACTCATTGCCGAGCGGCTCCAAGAGCGTGACCTCGACCGGTTCGAAGCTGCGGGCGATGCCTTTCATCTGCGGGTAATCGAAGGGTTCCGGACGATGGCGTCCAGCAATACTGACCAATGGATCACGGTCAATGGTCGTGGTTCGATCGACGAGGTCGAAGCAACGATCGTGGCCGCTCTGACCGAGCGAGGTGTGCTGTGAGCGACTTCAACTCCGGGCAAATGAGCGACGACGACATGACCGAGGAGCAGCTCGAAGCAGCGATACTTGCCGACGAGCAGGCTGCGGCAGCTCCGCCAAATGTTGACGCGCCCACCTCCGGCCGGCCCGAACTCGGCGACCCTGGCTCGGTGTGGAATGACGTCGTCGGGCAAAAACCCGCCGTCGAGCACCTCCGTGCTGCGGTGGCCCGGGGGCCCGTCCACGCCTACCTGTTCGTCGGGCCGGCCGGTTCGACCAAGCTCGAAGCTGCCCGCGCTTTTGCAGCCAGCCTGATGTCCGGCGGCGAAGATCGCGAGCAGCGCGATGCCCGGCTGATCCTGGCGGGCGAGCATCCCGACGTACGTGAAGTGCAGCGCGTTGGCGCATCCATTTCTGCCGACCAGGCAAAAGAGGTCGTGCGCGTCAGCTCACTCGCACCAACAGAGGGGGCTCGCAAAGTGCTGATCCTCGACGAATTTCATCTTCTGTCACCCAACGGTGCGGCATTAATGTTGAAGACGATCGAAGAGCCGCCCGACTCGACGATGTTTGTCATCCTCTGCGACTTCGTGCCGCGCGACTTGATCACCATCTCGTCGCGCTGTGCACGCATCGACTTCCGCGCGATCGGCGCCGACGTCATTGCGGCCCGCCTCCTCACCGAAGGCATCAACCCGGCAGGCGCGATGGTCGCGTCGAAGGCTGCGCTTGGCAACCTCGACCGTGCTCGCGTGCTCGCCACCGACCCGGCGCTCGCCGAACGTCGCAAAGCATTCCTCGGGGCTCCCGGCCAACTCGATGGCACCGGTGCCGTTGCAATACGCCTCGCAGGTGAATTACTGACCTTGATCGATGCAGCGGCGGCACCACTCGCGGCGAAACACGAAGTGGAGATCATCGAACTCGATGCACGTATCAAGGAACACGGCGAGCGGGGCAGCGGAAAAAAGCAGCTCGAAGAACGCCACAAACGCGAACTCCGGCGTCACCGCACCGACGAGCTCCGCTCCGGTCTGGCGACGCTTGCATCGGTCTACCGAGACCAGGCGCTTGCATCAACGAAGCCGGGCAGTGGCCTCATCGACATCGAAGGGTGCGCTGGCGCGGTCGCCCAAATCCACGGTGCGTTGGAGTCGATGGAACGCAACCCGAACGAGCGGTTGTTGCTCGAATCGCTGCTTTGGTCACTCCCCCTGACCAACGGGTTGGCAGCATGATCTTCGCCCACGCCGACTGCCAGATTTTCTTGCGCTGTCGGCGCGCCAACCAATCACGGGAACGCTGGGGGCCGGTCGGGTTGGTCGCTGCCCTGGTAACGGCTGTCACGCTGCTGTTCAGCTCGGCGACATTCGCTCATTCCGGGCTTGGCGCAGCCAGCCCTGGGCCGGGCGCAGTTGTCGGTGGCGAGATCACCACGATTCAGTTGCGATACGCCAGCACGATCACTGACCCCGTCGGATCTGTCACCGATCCGAACGGCGAGATCGTCGGCAGCACATTCACGCAAGACGGCAACCTGAGGGTGATCGTGTCACTCGTGGCCCAGTTGTCGGTCCCTGGTCAGTACGCAGTGCGACATGTCAGCACGGACGTCGAAGACAACGACCGCATCGAAGCCGCCTACCTCTTCACTTACGACCCCACTGCTCCCCCGCCGCAGCTCGAGCTCATCGCAGATGACGACGGCTTCCCGTGGGTCGGGGTGATCGGCGGAGTCGGCGGCATCACCATCGCCGCATTGTCATGGCGCCTCGCCACCGCGATGAAGCGCTCTCGCGCCGGCGCACCAAACGTCTGAACGAGGTTCCCAATCGTGAGATGGCACGTCCACAGTGAGCGTCGGATCTACGAATCGCCGTGGGTCAACCTTGCGCTGACCACCGTCGAGCCGCCCGGCGTTGCACCGTTCGAGCATCATGTGATCCGTGCCCCCGGACCTGCTGCTGGGTGTGTCATCACACGCGGCCCGCGCAATCAGCAAGAGATATTGCTGATCTTTCGGCATCGCTTCATCACCGACACCTGGGGTTGGGAAATTCCGGCAGGCGGTGTCGATGCCGGCGAAACACCGAGTGATGGCGCTGTGCGAGAAGCCCTCGAGGAAACGGGTTGGCGGCCAACGGCTGACCCGACGCCCATCATTGTGTTCCACCCGTGCAACGGGCTCAGCGATCAGACGTTCCACATTTTTCACTGCGCAGGTGCTGAGCATGTGGGTGATCCAACCGACGCGACCGAGGCAAGCAAGATCGAATGGCGGCCCGTTCGTGACGTCGTCGACTTGATCCGCTCAGGCAAGATCACCGACGGTCTGAGCCTCACAGCGCTCACCACAGCGCTCGCTCTTGGCGTCCTTCACGTCCGGAGCTGACACCCCACAGCTCGCCATCGGTCATACTCTGACCAATGGCAGCCGAGTTCACAACACACAACCGTGGGCTCATGCTCTGGCCACCGGTGCGATTCGAGAAGCTCACCTGGCTGATCTCTGAAGGCGGCGATGCCCGCCGATCCTCCCGAGATCGCAGCTATCAGTCGGCGATCCTCGACCCGATTGCCGACGTCAGCATGCTGATCCCGTCAGACTGCGCGCTCATCTCTGAAGATGTCCGAGCGGCAATTGCCCAGTTCGATGTTCGCGTCGGTGACACCCTGGCCCCGCTCGAACGCCTCCTCGTCCGGATCGAAGCATCAGCGTCGTCGCGCATCGAGAACGTTGCTGCGTCAATCCCTGACCTGCTGATGGCAGAGATCGGCGATGAGATGGGGCGCTCGGTTGCCGACGTCATCGGCAACGTCGACGCAACCGCAATCGCCATCGAACTGTCCGACGACATCACCCCCGACACGATTCTCGACGTTCACAGGGCGCTACTGAGAGATACCCATCCGGTGCTTGCCGGCAAGTGGCGGACCGACCCGGTCTGGATTGGTAGCTACTCAGCCGGGCCCCCGGGCGCGACGTTCGTTCCTCCGGCGGCCGATCACATTCCCGACGCCATCGAAGACCTGTCCGAGTTCATGAACCGCACGGACATCCCGGTGTTCATCCAGGCAATGCTGATGCACGCCCACTTCGAGACGATTCACCCGTTCCCCGATGGCAATGGTCGCGTCGGCCGAGCGTTGATCCATGCGCTGCTGCGCCGTGACGGGCTGACGAAAGCTGCGACGCTGCCAATCTCGGCGGGCATCGTCTCGCAGAAGCACCGATACATCGAGGCGCTTACCGAATATCGGTCAGGCGACTTCGTCCCGATCGTCGAGCTCGGCGCCGACGCCACGTTTGCTGCGTTGCGGAGCGCGAGCATGCTGTTTGACGACGTCGAACTGATCGTCCAGGGCTGGCGCACCGTTGCCGACGGCGTGCGTGCCGACTCGGTCATCCACCCGATCATCGACACGTTGCTCGCCCACCCGATCGTCGACGTGAAGTCGCTCAGTGAAGAACTCGACGCCAGTCCGTCGTCAGTCGGTGGGGCGATTCGCCAGCTCGTTGACCTCGGCGTCTTGCAAGCACTCGACCCAACGGCACAGCGTGGGCAACGCTGGGGCGCACACGAAGTAATCCGCGTTCTGAACGCCTTCACCAGCCGCTCGATCAACCCCTTCGGCCGCCATTGACCCTCTTCTCCCGAAATGGAGTCGATCACCCTGCACAGACGATGCGTAATGGTCTCAGTTGTGGTGGTTGGTGGGCTGTGACTGAGGAGACACCTGTGCGCGTTCGCAGCTTGGCCGTATCCTGAAGATATGACGTCGACGCTCGGTACTGCTCCGTCCACCCTGCCGCAGGCCAACGAGTCCTGCTGGTGTGGGAGCGGCCGCAAGTACAAGCGCTGTCACAAAAAGTCTGAAGGCCGAATTCTGCCTGGCCTCGTGACGCCGATGCGTGACGTCCCCGCCAACATCGCCCGTCCGCCGTATGCCGACACCGGCGAGTACGAGGCATGGGACGAAGGCCGGGTCAAGTCGCCTGAGATCATCGAGCGAATGCGCGTTTCCGGCAAGCTCGCTGGTGAAGTCTTGAAGATGGCCGGCGACATGGTCAAGCCAGGTGTCGCCACCGAAGAAATCGACATCGCCGTGCACCAGGCGTTCATCGACGGCGGCGCCTACCCAAGCACGATCAACTACCACGGCTACCCGAAGGCCTGCTGTACATCAGTCAACGAAGTGATCTGCCACGGCATCCCCGACTCGCGCGAACTGCAAGACGGCGACATCTGCAACATTGACGTCACCGGCTGGCTCGGCGGCGTACATGGCGACACCAATGCCACCTTCTTCGTCGGTGATGTCGACCCTGCAAGCCGGCAGCTCGTCAAGGTCACCGAAGAGTCGATGTGGCGTGGCATCGAAGCCGTCAAGGTCGGCCGGCCGCTCAGCGACATCGGCCGCGCCATCGAAGACACCGTGAAGCCGTACAAGTACGGCGTTGTGCGGGCATTCGTGGGGCATGGGATCGGCGAGCAGTTCCACACCGACGTCCAGGTGTTGCACTACTACGACTCCCGGTCGAGCACGATCATGCGCGCCGGGATGACCTTCACGATCGAACCGATGATCACGCTCGGCACGATCAACTACAAAATCTGGGACGACGACTGGACCGCTGTCACCTCAGACGGAAAGCGCACAGCCCAGTTCGAGCACACGATCCTCGTCACCGACGAGGGCCCGCAAGTGCTCACCGGTGGGCCTGGCACTGCGAGCCCGACCGCCCCCTGGACTCGCTGACCGATCAGCCGCCGGCGGGCTGGCTGAGATCTTTGATGTAGGCAATCACGTCGGCGATGTCATCGTCGGTCAGCCGGTTCTGCGGCATCTGCAGCTGGTAGTCGGCGAGCAGGTCGGCACCTGGTTCAGCGATCGCTCGTACGAGATACGCATCGTCGGCCACAACCGTTGTGCCATCCTGCAGTTCACGCTCCGATCCCGCCAGCCCGACCCACGTGGGGCCCACGCCGCCTTGGCCATCCGTTCCGTGACAGCCGGCGCAGCCCCTCGACAGCCCAATACGCTTACCTTGCTCACCAGCCGCGCTCAACGTCGGTCCTGCATCGCTACTGCCGCCGCAAGCTCCGGCGAAGAGGGCGAGCCCCACGATGAGGGCACCGCTAGCGCTGCCTCGTCGGGCTCGGCGCTGTGTGGTCGATTGCCCGCTCGTCATGGACATAAGTTTCGCAGCCTGCCGGCTGATTAGGACCTCAACGGCTCTGTGACGTTCGGCGGTTGGCGCGCCTCGATCTTGACGAGTGCGGCCTCCCACCATGCGACCAACACCTCATCGTCGATTCCGAATGCTCGGTGCACCTCGTGCCCACATCCCCGGATATCTCCGAGGCGAAGTCCTTGCACTGCTGCATCGAGGCTCCCGGCCGGCCACGGCAGGTCAGCTAGCAACACGGGGCCGAGCCTGATTGCATCCGCCGACAGTCCTGTGCCAGCACTCCGATGCCAAGCCCAAGCCGACGCGACCGGCGACGTCAGCACCGCAGCGATCTCCCAGGCCGTGGCCTCCAAATCGTCGCCGGTCGGATATGCGGAGATGACCGGGACGCCCGGCAGGACGTCTCCAGCCGGGTCAGCCACGGCTTCAATGATCTTCGTCTGGTTCGCAATCAACACCTTCGGCACAAGTCGACGATCAGCCCAACGCTGCATCTTCGGATCGAGCGCATCCAGATCCAGACGCGGCGCAGCAAAGCGCTGCTTGGCAAAGGTGATCGAACGACGACCCCACCACGATCGGCCCGGATCGATCAGCCCACTGGTGATCAGCTGTGGGCCTGTGTCATGGTCACCGACTGCGGGGACCATCCCGTAGTACTCGTCCCGGAAGTTGGCGTTCAGCCAGCATCGGTCGCCGAGCCTGCCAGCGGCTTGCTGCTCGAACGCCAGTGGGACCTCCGGCACGCCCTGCCGGTCGGTGATCACGTGCCCCCAGGTCGCCCCCGTCCGTGTTGACGGTGTACCGAACTGAAAAACCAGCGCGCACGTGTGGACGTGGGCATCGAACTCTCGATTACCCGTCCACCACGACCACGCGATGTCCGCACGGACGTCGACGAGCGAGCGCATTGTTCCCGCATCGCGGGCCGAAAGCACCGACTGTGGCAGAACAAATGCGACGCGGCCCGAGTCGCTCACCAGCTCAGTGGCCAGGGCCACGAATTCGACGGCAGCGTCGGCATACGGGCCTCCGCCTCTGCTGCTCGAACCTCCACGGGTTGTCGTCGCTGCCATCTGCGACAAGAAGGGCGGGTTTCCAATCACCAAATGGAATCCGCTCTCAGGCGGCTTGTCGATCTTCGCCCAGTTCATCGAGAGGGCATCGGCGTACACCACCTGGTTCGAGGCAACTGAGGTCGCCTGCGCAAGCGCCTGCTGAGCGGCCTCGACGGCAGATCGGTCGATGTCGATGCCGACGGCGTGCACCGTCCCACCGAGTTGCACGATGCGCTCAGCAGCTGCAATCAGGAACCGCCCGTCACCGCACGCGGGGTCGACGATCCAAATTTTAGTCGACGTCAGGAGACATCGCTCTACGAACTCAGGAGTGACAGCAGCCTCGACGACTCGCACTACGAGGTCGCCCGGCGTGTACCAGGCGCCACGCTGCTTGCGGTCGGCCCAGTCACTCACGCCCGCAGGCTAGGCGCTGCGCGTCTGTGCGCGCGTCTGTGCGCGCGTCTGTGCGCGCGTCTGTGCGCGCGTCTGTGAGGGAGTGCCCGTGGGTGCGTAAGGTCGCGCCCGTGATCCAACCGGTGCATCAACCGACAGCGCGCGCTAGCGAGGCTGAACCATCGCCAGCCGATCGCTATCTCAGCTTCGAGCGCGACACGTGGGCCGAACTTCGTGCATCGACGCTGCTGACGCTCGGCGAACGTGAACTGAGCGATCTCCAGGGCATCAACGATCAGATCGACCTGGAGGAGGTCGCAACGATCTACCTCCCGCTCAGCCGCCTTCTCAACTTGTACGTGAGCACGATCCAGGATCTGTACAAAGTGTCGTCAACGTTCCTCGGCACCGTTGCGCCGAAAGTGCCGTACATCATTGGTGTCGCGGGCAGTGTCGCTGTGGGCAAGAGCACGTTCGCCCGCATTTTGCAGGCACTGCTGGCGAAGTGGCCCGCTCACCCCAAGGTCGACCTCATCACCACCGATGGCTTCCTCCACCCGAACGCCGTACTCGAGGAACGCGGCATCATGAATCGCAAAGGGTTCCCAGAGAGCTACGACACGCGCGAGCTACTGCGTGTACTTCGCGACATCAAGAGCGGGCGGGCTGAAGTGACCGCTCCGGTCTACAGCCACGTCGTCTACGACATCGTCGACGACGAGCGAGTCGTCACACGTCAGCCCGACATCGTGATCCTCGAAGGACTCAATGTGTTGCAAACGGCTGAAGGATTCAGTGAGTTCGTCTCGGACTACTTCGACTTCTCGATCTACATCGACGCTGACGAAGCCGACATTCAGAAGTGGTATATCGACCGGTTCCTCGCCCTGCGGGGATCGGTCTTTCAAGACCCGAACAGTTTCTTCAAGTTCTACGCTGAACTCAGCGACGAGGAAGCCATTGCGACCGCCCGAGGGATCTGGCGCGAGATCAACGGCCGCAACCTCGCCGAGAACATCGCCCCGACCCGCGATCGCGCATCGCTGATCTTGCGCAAAGCCGCCGACCACCGGGTCGACCGCATCCAACTCCGACGGCTCTAGAGGCCCAGCCAGCCGGGTAGTTCGTTGATACTTGCGAGCTCGGCGAACTCCTCGTCGTGATCGTCGACGCGTTCGAGCTCCCAGGTCATGTGATACGGGATGTGGACGGCGTGCCCGCCGAGGGCCAGCACGGGCAAGATGTCGCTCTTCACCGAGTTACCGACCATCAGCACTCGATGCATCTCGACACCCAGTCGGCGGAAGATCTTGGCGTACGTGGCCGGGTCTTTCTCGAGCAGGATCTCGATGTCGGAGAAGTGATGTTCGAGCCCTGACGTGGTGACCTTGCGCGTCTGATGCACCAGGTCGCCCTTGGTGATCATCACGATGCGCTTCTCAGCCCCCACTGCCGCCAACACCTCGGGCACGTGATTCAGCACATGTACCGGCTCGGTCAGCATGTGCTGGCCTATCTCAACCAGTTGCTCGATGACCTCGACCGGCACCGTGCGATTCGATGCGCTGATCGCGGCACGGACCATCGAGATGGTGAACGCCTTCACCCCGTAGCCGGAAACCGACAGGTCGGCCCGCTCGACCGCTCGCAACGCCTCCTCCACATCGACGCCAACCGGGCAGTGCGGCCTGACGAGCTCGGCGAACGCGAGCTCAGCCCGGTTGAACGAATCTTCGCTCTGCCACAGCGTGTCGTCCGCATCAAAGGCGATCAGATCGAAATCGTCGAGTCGGGTCATCGACGCTGAGTCTGGCAGGAGTCAGCGGTGGATCGCGTTGAGATAGTTGTAGACGGTGATCCGGCTGACGCCCATGGCATCGGCAACATCTTCAACAGCGCGCCGCAGAATGAACGCTCCACGCTCGTCGAGGATGCGGATCGCCCGCTGCTTACCCTCGCGCGACAGCATCGGCAGCGTGTCACCCAGTTCGGTTTCGACGGCATCGATCAGCCGGTCGAGCGCGCCGTGCAGCGGCGGCAGCCGGACAGCGGCGACGGTCACGCCCTCCC
>CAWUXP010000248.1:0-4741 GCA_963926495.1 Candidatus Ilumatobacter herschelensis | reverse complement strand
TCAGAATTGGCGCTCGACCAGATCGCACTGATCGACGAGCTCGGGCTCGACAAGGTCGCACTCGGGGGTGCGTCGATGGGGACTGCGACAGCGCTCCACACAGCACTCCACCTCGGTGACCGCGTCGAGCGGTTGATCTTGGCCATCCCGCCGACCGCGTGGGCGAGCCGCGCCGAGCAGGTCGGCTTGTACGAACAGATGGCGCAGGCGGTCGAAGCGCAAGGAGTCGCCCCACTCGTGCACGGAGCGAAGACGATGCCGCCGCCGGACCCGTTCATTGGCGATATCGCGTACGTCGAGCGCCGGGTCGAAGGCCTCGAAGCTGCCGACACCGTTCGCCTCGCGTCGATGTTCCGCGGCGCAGGCCACGCTGACTTTCCTGGCGAAGATGCGCTCGCGGCGCTGACGATGCCAGCGCTGGTTCTGGCGTGGACCGGCGACACCGGTCATCCCATTTCGACCGCCGAGCGACTCGGTGAGCTGCTGCCGAACAGCCAGGTCGTGCTCGCTTCAACACGCGCTGAACTCGATACCTGGACACAGCGCTGCGTTGACTTCCTGAACGACTGAACGACCCGACCCGAGGTGGCCGGATTTCTTAGGCGGAGGTTTTTACTCGGGCGCTGGCGAATCGCATTGCACCATCGACGATCGGGGCCTTGGCGATCAGCTTCTTGTCGGCGCTGTAACGCTGCGGGTTCAGCCATGGCGCCTGGTCGCCCTGGCGGGGGAGTAGCGGCATCATCCGCTGCATGTAGCCGGACGAGAAGTCTTGGATGAACGGGTACTCGGTCATGTTGGCGTCTTCGGGTCGCAACCTTGGCGTCGCCTGGGTGGTGCCGCTTTCGGTCATGTGGTTGAGGAGACGGCACACCCACTCGCAGGTGATGTCGGCGCGCAGTGTCCATGACGCGTTTATGTAGCCGAACGACGACGCGAGGTTCGGCACGTCGGAGTACGCAATGCCCTTATATGTCCAGGTCTTCGAGAAGTCGACCGGTTCACCATCGACGCTGAAGTCCATATCGCCGATGGTGACGAGTTGGAGACCAGTCGCCGTAACGATGACGTCAGCATCGAGATGATCGCCGTTGGTGAGTTTGATACCCGTTTCGGTAAACGCGTCGATCTCGGCGGTGACGACCGAAGCGGCGTCGGAGTTCAGCGCATTGAAAAGGTCGCTATCGGGGATGAGGCAGAGCCGCTGGTCCCACGGGTTGTACTCCGGAGTGAAATGCTCGTCGACCATCTCGGCGGGGAGTTCCTTGCGGATGAGCCCGAGCAGCTGGTCTTTGACCTTGTCGGGCTTGGTACGCGTTTGCTTGTAGAAGAACTCGCCCATCGTTGAGTTCTTCCAGCGCGTGATGTTGTAGGCGACACGGTCGGGCAGCACCTTGCGCAGCCCATTCGCAATGGAGTCCGTCGACGGGCGTGACACCACATAGGTAGGCGAGCGCTGCAGCATGGTGACGTGCCTAGCATCCTTGGCCATTGCCGGCACGAGCGTCATCGCGGTGGCACCCGAGCCGATCACGACGACGCGTTTGCCCTGGTAATCGAGGCTCTCAGGCCACTTCTGCGGGTGGACGACTTGCCCGGCGAACTGGTCGGCGCCGGGGAAAACAGGTTCGTAGCCGCTCTTGTAGCTGTAGTAACCCGAGCACATGAACAGGTAGTTGCAGGTGTACTCGACGCGCTGCTGCTCGTCTTCATGGCCGACCTGCACGCTGAGCGTCCACCTCGATGTCTCGCTTGACCATGATGCTGCACTGACCTGATGATCGAACCTCATCTGCTTGTCGATACCGAACTCGGCGGCGGTGTCTTTGACGTATTGCAGGATCGACGGGCCGTCGGCGATCGACTTCGCATCGGTCCAGGGTCGGAAGCTGTAGCCGAGGGTATGCATATCGCTGTCTGAGCGCACGCCGGGGTAGCGGAAGAGGTCCCACGTACCGCCGAGCGACGATCGACCTTCGAGGATCGCGTATGACCGGTCAGGACAGTTTTGCTGAAGGTGGTAACCCGCACCGATGCCGGAGATTCCAGCACCCACCACGAGGACGTCAAAGTGTTCAGCGATCATGTAGCTGAACCTACCGAGCTGGCTAGGCCGCCGAGTAGTCGTGCGAGATCAGCGCGCCGATGACAAGCTTGCTGCCCGGGCAGCTGTTGCAGTTGCTGCTGCTGCGCAGGTCCGATCGTCGGCGCCACCAATGCGGGCGGTGAGGAACCCAGCTGCGAACGCATCGCCGCAGCCCAGCGTGTTGCACAGTTCGGTCGGCGCAGCTGGAACCGAGAACGTCGGCTGACCGCGCCGAGCAACGGTTGCTCCGTCGGGGCCCCGTGTGACGACGACGCAGTCAGCGATGTCAAGTAGCGATTTTGCGGCCGCCACCGGGTCGTCGACATCAGCCAGCAGGGCTGCTTCGTCGTCGCTCGGGAACATGACATCGCATCCTTTGAATGCTGTTCGCGCCGAGGCAACGTCAGATCGAGCCCGGATGAGTTGCGCCGCCGACGGATCCACCGACCACGGGATGCCGAGTTCCGCTGCTTGCTTTGTGAGTTGGACGAAAAGCGATCGACTCTGCTCGGTTAAGTAGGTGTACCCGGTCAGGTGCAACCACGCGGCGGCCGCGAGTTGGTTGGCGTCGACGTCGCCGTCGACAAGTGCTGTTTGCCCGCTGAGGTCGGACACGAGCGATCGGTTCCCGTCCGGGCCGACGATCGCCGCAACTGCACGAGTCGACGCTCCGGCACGTCGAATGACATGCGCTTCGACGCCGGCCTGCACCATGCCGTCGACGAGGAACGTGCCGAGATCATCGTCGCCGACCACACCGACGAATCCAACAGTCGACCCTGTCCGGGCAGCCCAAACAGCGACGTTCGCAGCGGAGCCTCCGCCGTGCATATCAATAGTGCCATCAGTGTCGGAGCCGATGACGAGGTCGTCGGCAAGCGAGATCGCCAGATCGGCATTGAGATCGCCGACGCAGAGCAGGTCGACCATACGCAGAGGGCGTCAGCGCTTTGCGAGACGTTCGAGCATGGCGCCCATCTGGGCATGCACCGCGTTGACGGCCTGGAGGGGCCGCATCATCACCTTGAACTCGGTAATGATGCCGTCGTCGTTGCACGTGATGATGTCGACGCCGTTGACGTATTTGCCTTCGACAGTGGTTTCGAATTCGAGCATGGCGTGATGGCCCTGCAGGATTGTCTTGATGTAGCCGAACTCGCCTGAGCCTGATTCTGCTGCTTTCGTTTCGACGTCGGCATCGCCACCGAGCGTTCCGCCGGCAGCGGTCAGGTACAGCATGGTGATGTCGCGGCCCTCTTGGGGGGTGAACACCACGGGGGAGAGAAACACGACATCAGGATGGAGCATCGATTCGAGGCCGCCATCGAGCTTGCCCTTGAGGTGCAGGTACCAGTTGTCCATGCAGCCGAAGATCGGGTCGCGGGTGTCGATCTGATTTTCGGTGGGAGTGTCGTTGCTCATCCGAGTGCTGCCACGGAGTCGATCATGTACTTGTTGATGTTGGAGCCAGCAAGCGCAAGACCCTTGCGGGTTTCCTGCCATACAGCCATGTGGTCACTCGCAAAGTGTGCGTCGAGCGATGCCTGGTCGTTCCACAGTTCGTAGAGCATGATGCGGTTGTCGTCGTTCGGGTCGGGGGAGAAGGCATACTCCTGGCAGCCCGCCTCGTTGAGGGTCGCAGCGACCATGGGTTGCACCGCTTCGAGGAACGCAGCACGTCCTCCTTGTTGGGCAACGATGGTTCCGGCGACGATCAGCATGCTCCAATCGTATTGCACGAGTGCACCGCTGACCTCAGCGGTGGTTTGGCGCAGAGATACTCCGCGAAGGCGTTATCCGTTGCGGTATCTGCCACGATCATCGGATGGCCGCTGTCCCCGGAGCTTCCGAACTGCTCGATCCACCAGCGGTCGGTCGACGATTCTGTGCGGAGCGCAAGGTCCGACTCGGCGACGTCGACCCAGGTGGTCAGCTGCGCCTCGATGCAACCGCCCGCTACCTCCAAGACATCGCGAGCGATGATGCGGCAGATGCCGACCTTGATGGTGCGTGGGGCTGGGTCGTCCGGCGCTCGATGATCGAGGTACGGCAACCGGCGGTACTCGACGAGATCGTCACGGTGACGACGTACTGCACTGGCGTCGGTCGCAGCTGGGCGGAACGTACAACGATCCTCGCCGGGTCACACGGTGCCGCCATCGCGACCGTGAGCGTCTGGGTTCAGGTCGCTACCGACACCGGTCGGCCGGCTGCGTTGACGCAGCACTTCATCGATGCCTACGGCCCGGCAAGCGACGGTCGGAAGGTTTCGGCACGGCTTGCGCTGGCGGCACCGACCGACTTGGCTGATGCACTCCCGTGGGTCGTCAGACGGGCGGATCTCGACCCGTTCGACCACGTTAACAATGCCGCAAATTGGGCGTTCGTCGAGGAGTCGATCAATGGAACGATGCCGCGCCGTGGCCGCGCCGAGATGGAATTCGCCGGGCCGGTTACGTACGGAACACAACTCGCAAGCGTCGTCGAGAGTGCAGACGGCGTGACGTCGATGTGGTTACTCGATGGGGGCTCGGTACTGAGCGCAGCGCGCTGGTCGCCGGCCGACTGAACTCAGCGGAGAATGATGCCGGGCGTGCCGGCCGCTGTTGAGCCGATGCGGGCTGCTTGGTGCCCGGTGGCAGCGAGTTCGGTGAG
>CAWUXP010000247.1:0-7433 GCA_963926495.1 Candidatus Ilumatobacter herschelensis | reverse complement strand
GTTTGGGTGTGTTCGAAGCCGTAAAATTCTGGGTACTGGGCAGTGTCGCGCAGCCGGTATGCCGCCGACAGGTCGACGATGCACCCGACCTTGCCCACGAGTTGGGGGGCGAGGTCCATCGATGCTTCATGCGGGAGCCCCAGGAACACGAGATCGAGACCCTCGGCTGCGGCGGCGTCGAACGACTCGAAGACCAGGTCGGGGTACGCCCCGATCAACGATGGATAGAGGTCCGCCGCACGACGACCGGCCATCGAGTCGCCGGTTGCCAGGCGAATGTCGAAGTTCGGATGTTGTGCTGCCAGACGCAGCAGCTCGGCCCCGGTGTACCCGGATGCACCGATGATGCCGACGGAGATCTGCTCACTCATTGCATGATCATACACACCAATGTATGACCATGCACAGATGGTGGTGCTCAGCGGGGCAGGTCAGTAAAGCGACATCGGCTGCGACGTGTATTTCACCAGCAAACGGGCAGACTATAGAAGTGTTCGGCATCGCACCTGCAACCAAGGGCCGGTTGCTCGTCGCCACGCCACCGCTTGACGATCCGAACTTCGACCGAGCGGTGATCTACATCCTCGAACACCACAATGATGGTGCCGTTGGCGTGGTCATCAACAGGCCGAGCGACGAAGCGCTTGACGAGCCCCTCGACCGTTGGATCGACCTGCAGACCGCCCCATCGTCGATCTTCGATGGCGGCCCGGTCGAAGACAGCGCGTTGATAGCGCTGGCACACGCCAAGAGCGGTACGGGCCACGACGAAAACCTCACCCCGATCGTCGGCGACATCGTGTCGGCCGACCTCACCGCCGATCCAGCCATCGTTGCCGCAGCGGTCGACCGTGTCCGCGTATTCCGCGGGTACGCCGGCTGGGCCCGGGACAGCTCGAAGGCGAAATCGATGCCGGCGCCTGGCTGGTGCTCGACGCCGAGACCGGCGACGTGTTCAGCTCCGAACCCGATGAACTATGGCGGAATGTGCTCCGCCGCCAGCCCGGCCGACTCGCCTGGCTCGCCAACGCCCCGGACGACCTCAGCCTGAACTAGCGCTGCTGCCGTCGCCGGCTACCTCCTCAACGAGTGAGGCCGACCATGTCCAAAGAGACAGCCAGACCGTCAGCGAGCAGTCAACGCGTCGATCGCCTGCTGGGCCTTGTCGACCGGGACCAAGATGTGGTCGTGGTGGTAGCCCGCCAGCACGTTGCAGGCGATGTCGTGCGCGCCGAGGGTGGCTGCGAACGCTGCGGTGAGACCAACAGCTTCGAGGCTCGACTGCACCGTGAGCGACAGCCAAGCCAGCTCGATGTCGACCGGGAGCCCAGCGAGCTCGGCCGCCTCAATCGGCAAGATCAGCGTGATGCCTTCGTCTTCGGTAACCATCCCGTGTGCAGCGGCCAAGAGCTCAGGCGTCGGGGCCGCTACCGCCGCGTACGTGAACACGCCAGGGCGTCGCTCAACCTGCAGTGCGGCAAGCATCTTGTCGAGATCGGTTTCACCGGGAACAGCCATAGCGATCCTTTCGTCGAGTTGGAACCCGATCAGCTTCGGAGATCAGCGCCGAGCTTTGTTGCGGCGGCTTCGACACCTCGGCGAACGTCAGCGATGTCGGCATCGGTCAGGGTGCGGTCGGCAGCCAGGAGCCGGAGCCGGTAGGCGAGCGACCGATGGCCGTCAGCGACACCCGTGCCTCGGTAGACATCGAACAGCGACACGTCGACGAGCAGCTTTCCGGCGCCCTGGCGGACTGCCTTCTCCAGCTTCTCAGCAGGGATATCGTTGTTCATCGCGAACGCCAGGTCGAGGTCGCTGGACGGTTGACGGCTTGTCTGCTTCCACTGCGCCGGCTTCGTCTTGCGGTCGAGCAACTCATCGAGGTTGACCTCGAGGATGGCAACACGTTCGGTGACGTCGAAGGCCGCGAGCACCTCGGGAGCGACCTCGCCGACAGCGCCGAGCGGTGCCTTGCCAGCCTGCAGCGTCGCACTGCGCGTTGCATGCAGCCCAGATGGGACCTTGCTCTGATCGACTCGGGCACCGAAACCCAGGTTGGTGGTGAGCTCACGCCACACAGCGACGGCCGCCGGAGCCTCACGACCTGCGAGTACGACCGTCAACGCCTCGTACTCAGCCGGCAGTTCGGACTCGCTCGGCGGATAGACGTGGCCGATCTCGAACAGGCTCAGCCCCTTTTGGCGGTGGCTCTCGTTGTAGGCAATCGCTTCCAGCAGGCCGGGCCGCAGCGAGGTGCGCAGCACGCTCTCCTCGGCAACCAATGGGTTCGTGATCGAAATAGCTTGCGCCGGGAGCCCCGCTTTGGCCAGCGTGCCCGGTGCGAGGAACGGGTTTGGCATCGCTTCAGAGATGCCGAGGCCGAGGAGTACCTCGCGAACGAGGCGACGGCGCTGCTGCCGTTCGGTCAACCCACCGTGGAGCATCGACTTCGGGACGCTCGAGCCGAGTCGGTCGTAGCCGTAGTGCTTGGCGATCTCTTCGACCACGTCGATCTCTGCAGTCGAGTCGAGGCGCCACGTCGGCAGCACGACGGCCCGCGTCTCACCAACTCCGGTCACCGTGTAGCCAATCGGGTCGAGCAGACCGGGCAGGTCGTCGGCGGCCAGGGCCGTTCCGAGCACCCGATTAACGGCATCGACGCGAACCGCCACCGTCCGCTCGGCGGGCAGCAGGTCGCTCGATTGCGCATCGGCTCCCCCGGCGTGCACGACGAGATCTGGACAGGTTTCGCTGAGTAGTTCGGCGAAGCGCACGACCGCCAGCGGCATGCCGTGCGGATCGACGCCGCGTTCGAAGCGTGTCGATGCCTCGGAGCGGAGGTTGGTGCGCGTCACCGTCTGGCCGATTCCGACCAGGCTGAACCAGGCCATTTCGAGGGCCACGGTCGTCGTGTCATCGCTGATCTCGCTGTCGAGGCCGCCCATGATGCCACCGACGCCGATTGGCCTGTCGTTGGCGTCACAGATGAGCAAGTCGTCTGCACCGAACGCCCGGTCTTGGCCGTCGAGCGTCGTGAGATGCTCACCCTCGCTCGCCAGGCGAATCCGGAAACCTCCGCCGCCGAGCGTGTCGAGGTCGTATGCGTGGTTCGGCTGGTTCAGCTCGAGCATCACGTAGTTACTGACGTCGACGACGTTGCTGATTGGACGCATACCGGCAGCAGTGAGACGATTCGCCATCCACTCGGGTGACGGCTTCACTTTGACGCCGGAGATGACCGTCGACGTGAATCGGGTACATCGATCGCCGTCGACGATCTCGACGGGTGTTGTCCGACCGTCGCCGATGATGGCGAAATCAGGAGTCGGCGGACGGAAATCGACGCCCATCTTGGCGGCAAGGTCGCGAGCAATCCCAACGTACCCGAAGCAGTGCGGCAGGTTCCGGGTGACATCGGCATCGATCGAGACGTCGAGGCTGAGCCCGAGGGCCTCACCGTAGGGCTGTCCCAACAGCGTTCCAGTGGGCAGCAAGCGAATGCCTGAGTGATCTTCGCCAAGGCCGAGTTCTTGTGCTGAGCACAACATGCCTTCAGAGTCGATGCCAAGGATGCCGCGCCGCTCGATCTTCATGCCATTGGGCATTTGCGTGCCGAGCGTCGCCAGCGGGACGATGTCACCTTCGGAGATGTTGTCGGCGCCGCACCACACGTGGCGCTCTTTGCCGTCGCCAGCATCGACGTACACGCGCTGCACTTTTGCAGCATCCGGATGACCTTCGAGCCGATTGATGCGTGCAGCGACCACGCCATCGACGGTTTCACCGATGACGTCGACCGATTCGACCTCAAGGCCGAGTGATGTCAACGCGTCGGCCACGCGTTGCACCGCAGCAGCGTCGGTTGGATCACCGAAGTCGCCGTAGTCATTGAGCCAAGACAGAAGAATCTTCATCAGAACTGCATTTCCTTAAAATTGTTCGACGAATCGCTTGTCGTCGGCGTACATGTCACGCAAGTCGCCCACGCCGTGCCGTTCCTTGGCCATCCGATCGATACCGAATCCGAACGCGAAGCCGCTCCATTCGTCCGGATCGAGGTTGCAGGCACGCAGGACATTCGGGTGCACCATGCCACTGCCGCCCAGTTCGATCCAGCTGCCGTCAGGCCGCTGAATGTCGAACTCAGCTGATGGCTCGGTGAAGGGGAAATAGCTCGGGCGAAGCCTCGAGTTAAATCCCGGCCCGAAGTAGGCCTTGGTGAACGCATCGATCGTGCCAGCCAGATCGGCCATCGTGATGTTTCGATCGATCACGAGACCCTCGATCTGATGGAACACCGGCATATGTGTGGCATCTGGCGTGTCGCGACGGAACACGCGGCCAGGCGCAACGATGTAGATCGGCGGCTCCTGGGCAAGCATCGTGCGGATCTGGACCGGCGATGTGTGAGTCCGCAACACAGTGGTACCGGGTTCGCCGCCCGGGGGCACGTGGTCGACGAAAAGCGTGTCCCATTCACCGCGTGCTGGGTGGCCTATTGGCATGTTGAGCGCTTCGAAGTTGTGCCAGTCAGTTTCAATCTCGGGGCCTTCGGCCACCGTGAAACCGAGCCCTACGAAGACGTCTTCGAGACGCTCCCAGGCCTGCGTGACAAGGTGCGCGTGCCCACGTGTGGGTGCGCTGAAGAACTCAGTGAGGTCGAGCCGTTCGCCCTCTACCCGTGCGGCGAGTTCTGCCGATTCGAGCGCCGAGCGTCGTTCGCCAAGCGCGGCGTCGACGGCGCTCATGGCGTCGTTGACCGCAGCGCCCGCCGCCTTCTTCTCGTCGACCGTGTCGAGGCCGCCGAGCTGCCTCTTCAGGCCAACGAACTCACCCTTCTTCCCGGCGTACCGAGTCGTGAGGGCGACAATCTCGTCGACAGTCGCAGCGGCGTCAATGTCCGCCAGCGCTGCGACTTTGGCAGCAGTGATTTCTGTGATCACAGGGGTTCCTTTCAGGTCATCCGGAGTGCGTTGTCAGTCCCCGGATGAGGGCGAAACGTGGGCAGGAGCGATTTCGTGCGTGTCACGTCCCCGGTCACCCGGGGAACAGAAATCGCTGCGACTGCAGTTTCACGACCCCGAGCGTAGCCCGCACCGCAGGCAGATCACCGGCTGGATACCATGCTTCGCACCCGACACAACGTTGTATCTCCGTAACCCGAACCGTAACCCGAATCGCAACCCTAACCCGAACCTGCCGAGCGGTGAGCAGCCAGCCGGTCCAGCCGGCGCGACGCTCACCGCTTGGCGCAATCAGTTGCGTTGCCGGGCGGCTTCGAAGGCGAGGACGGTCGTGGCCATAGCGACATTGAGCGATTCGGTGCGCCCCCGGTGCGGGATCGTGACCCACTCACAGATCGGGCCATTCGCATCGTCCCAGTGGTCGGGCAGGCCTGCGGCTTCGTTGCCCATGACGATTGCCACCCGGCCAGTGAAGTCGACATCGGTGTGCGGCCGCACGGTGCGCCCGTCTGCACTGTGGCTACTTGTACCGACCAAGCGGAGCCCCGCCGCTGCGACGTCGTCGAGTTCGGCAACGACGAACGGTACGTGGAAGAGCGCACCTGCAGCGGCCCGAACGACCTTCGAGTTGTACGGGTCAACACCGCCAGGTGTCAGAACGACCAGGTCGGCCCCTGCAGCTTCGGCTGAACGAAGGATGGTGCCGAGGTTGCCAGGATCGCTGATCCGATCGAGTGCAACGACGAACGATGCTGCTTGCAGACGCTCCGCCACGTCACCGACTTCCGGCATCCGGACGATCGCCAGCGGCGGCTGCGGAGCGTTCGTCGACGCCACGCGTTCGAGGACGCCAGACGCAAGTTCGAAGATTGAGCCCCCGCCTTCGATTGCGGAGTCACTGTTCTCGGGGACGAACTGTGACTCACAGACCCATCCGGCACGAATTGCCTCCGCAACCAGGACCGGGCCTTCGACAACGAAGGAACCTTCCTCGTAACGCGAACTGCGGCGCCCCAGAAGGCGCCGCAGTTGCTGAACTCGTGAGTTCTTAAAATCAAGAGATGTCATGCATCCCTTGGTCTAGTTGATCAGAGGGCAGCTTTCGCGCTCTCGACGAGCTTCGCAAACGCTGCGGGCTCTGTGACGGCGAGATCCGCGAGGATCTTGCGGTCAACTTCGATGTTCGCAGCGTTCAGCCCGGCAATGAACCGGCTGTAGCTCATGTCGTGCTGACGAGTCGCTGCGTTGATCCGCTGGATCCACAGACGACGCATCTCACCCTTACGGGCGCGACGGTCACGGAAGGCATAGTTGCCCGACCGCATGACCTGCTCGTTTGCAGACTTGAACGAACGGCTCTTATTGCCGTAATAGCCCTTGGCTTGCTTCAGTATCTTCTTGTGTCGCTTCTTCGACGCGACGCCACGTTTCACTCGTGCCATTGTCTTTTCCTTCTACTCAGCGCTTAGCCAGGAGGCGCTTGATCTTGCGGGCATCGCCCTTGTGGACATCGGCATCACGGTCGAGGCGATGCTTGCGCGAGGACGATTTTCCCTCGAACTTATGCTGGTTGTTCTGCTGCTCGTGGCGAAGTTTGCCAGTGCCGGTTGTCTTAAACCGCTTTGCTGCGGTCTTCGATGTCTTCATCTTGGGCATCGAATGCTCCCTTACTATTGGGGGTCTTCCGTGTCGCCCGACTCGGCGGTGGCCGTGTCGGGTGCTTCAGCAGATGTTTCATCTGCTTCCGCGACGGGAGCTTCGGCAGGCGTTTCGACTGCTTCAACTTCCGGTGCTTCAGCAGGCGTTTCGCCTGCTTCGGCTGCTGCGACGGAGGCTTCTTTTTCAGCCTCCGCTGCTGCCTTCTTCATTGCTTCTTGGGCTTGTCTGTCCGGGGACAGCACCATGGTCATGCTGCGGCCCTCGAAACGTGCCTGGGTATCGACTTTTGCGGACGAACCCACTGCAACGAGCACCTCGTCGAGGATTTTCGAACCGAGTTCTGGGTGAGCCATCTCACGTCCGCGGAACTGCAGCGTGATTTTGACCTTGTGGCCCTCGTCGATGAATCGGATGACGTTACGCGTCTTAGTGTCGAAGTCGCCCTTGCCGATTTTCGGCCGGTACTTCACTTCTTTCACCGTGACGTTCGTCGACTTCTTCCGAGCCTCTTTGGCCTTCTGGCCTTCCTCGTACTTGAACTTCCCGTAGTCCATGATGCGACAGACGGGAGGGTTCGCACCGGGGGCAACTTCGACGAGGTCGAGGTCAAACCCACGGGCCATGCGCAGCGCGTCCGGAACCGGCCTAATACCAAGCTGGTCACCGGTGGGTCCGATTAAACGGATTTCACGTGAGCGGATGCGATCGTTGATGCGGTGTTGTTCGCCGCGGGTGTCGTTTCGAGGTGCTATGAGACTGCTCTCCTGTGCAAATGGGCCTCCCCATGTATCGTATGTGATGGCGCTCAAC
>CAWUXP010000246.1:0-18364 GCA_963926495.1 Candidatus Ilumatobacter herschelensis | reverse complement strand
GGCATCGCCAAGCGCATGGAAGAGGGCGATCATGTGGCGGCGCTGCACGGGGTCGAGGCCCGTCAGCGGCTCGTCGAGAATCAGTACTTCCGGGTCGTTCACCAGGGCGCACGCCACCTTGACGCGTTGGCGCATGCCTTTCGAAAACTGCCCGACGGGCTTGGCGCCGACGTCGGCAAGATCAACTTGCTCAAGTGCCCAGCGCGCAACGCCTTCGGGGTCGGGCATTGCGTGGCTCTCGGCACTAACGCGCACCATCTCGACAGCGCTCAGATGATCGAAGAGTGCGTCCTGTTGTGGCACCAGCGCGATGCGGCCGCGGACCGATCGGTCGGTTCGCGGGTCGCGGCCCAGCACGCGAATCGAACCCTTTGATGGTGCGGTCAAGCCGCACATCATGCGGAACAGCGTCGACTTGCCGGCCCCGTTCGGGCCGAGTAGCGCAGTGACGCCGCCGTCGATCGCGAAGTTGACATCGCTCACCGCGACGATGGACCCGAAGAATTTCGAGACCTCATTGACGGTGATCATGGCGTTGGTTGCAGGAGCGTTTGGGCTCGGTGGAGCGAAGGGCGCTGTCGGTGGTGGAAGCGTGGTCATCGTGCGATCACTAACCTTGAGTAGCGCCAGACGACGATGGCGAGGCCGCCGAACGTCCACGCGGCATTGACAGCAATGACTGCCACCGTCGAGACCTCAGGGAAGTTGCCCGGCTCACCGAAGATCCGGAAAACCAGCTCAAACGGCATCGAGAACACGTCGATCAGCCGCCAGTTCGGTGAGAGCTGAGCACCGTCGACCAGTGACCCGGCGACGATCGGCGAGGCGAGGATCAGCAACACGACGCCGATCGATGCGAAGGCGCGACGATCGGTGATCGACGACGCTGCCATCGAGATAGCGGTCAGTGCCGCCGACACAGCGGCGCCCGACAAGATGATGCGGAACAGCACGATCATCCAATTTCCGAACCCATCTGGGCCGGAACCGTCGAACGTGTAGCCGAGCAAGACCAGGAAGGGTGGCCCGAGGGTGACCAGGCCGAGGGTCAGTGCAACAGCGAGCATCTTGGCGACCAGGTAGGTCCCTCGATGCAGTGGCGTCGACAGATACATCGCCAGCATGCCGTTGCGCCGATCGGAGACGAGGACCTCGGGGGCGACCAGTGCCGCGAAGAGCGCGATTGCCGAGGTGATGAAGCCGTAGTACTCGGGGTATGACGGACCGTCGACGATGCCCGATGGGATCAAGACGGCAAGGCCGATGAAGACGATTGCGGGGACGTAGGCAATCGCGATGGCGATGACCGGGAAGATCTTGTTCTTCGCCGGTCGACCGAGCCCAAGGGTGGCCCGCATGCTTTGCCACATGACGCTGCGAATCGAGCCGGCAACGCCGGCGCGTTCGCCTTCGTATCGCTGGAACCCGCGCGCTGAAATCTGGGCGTCGCCCCGCGAGGATGCCCCAACGTTGGTCATCGGGCGATCTCCTCGGCGCCGTGGTGGGGCTGATCGGTGAAGATGTCGTCGAGCGTGCGCCGGCGCTGTCCGAGGCGTCGTAGCCGGGCGCCAGCCTGGGCCACGGCGGCCCCGATCGCATCGAACAGTTCGTCGTCCGACTTGCCCGTAACGGACAGGACAGCGCCGCTGCGTTCGACCGTTGCGCCGGATGCTTCGAGCAGCCGAACGACAGTGTTGACGCTGTGCGCAGGTTCGTCGACGTCGACCAGTTCGAGTTCGACGCCACCGGAAGCGCCGGCCAGTTCGGTCATCGCTCCGTGTGCGACGAGCCGGCCTTGGTCGAGTGCGACGACGTGGTCACAGACCCGTTCGACCTCTTCGAGGACGTGCGACGAGAGCATCACGTCGATCCCGAAGTCGCGGTTGACCTGGACGATGATGTTCAGCATCTCGTCGCGCTGCACCGGGTCGAGGCCGTCGGTCGGCTCGTCCAGCACGATGAAGCGTGGGTCGGCCGCGATTGCCTGGGCGAGCTTGACCCGTTGGCGTTGGCCGGTCGACATAGTGCCAAGCGCCCGGAATCGCTCTTCACCCAAGCCGACCAAGTAGAGCGAATCGCTTGCTCGTGTGCGGGCCTCGTCGCGGGGGAGCCCCTTGACCTCGGCGAGGTGGCGAACGAAATCGTAAGCACGGAGGTCGTCCGGAAGCACGTTGCGCTCGGGGCCGTACCCGATCTGGGCGCGGAGTGCGGGGCCGTGCACGTTCGGGTCGAGCCCGAGCACATTGATTGACCCGGAGGTGGGTTTCAAGAGGCCCAGCGTCAGCGAGATCAGCGTGGTCTTGCCGGCGCCATTCGCTCCGACCAATCCGGTGACGCCGGGTGGGATACTGATGTCGAGCCCGTCGAGCGCCCGAGTGTTCGGAAACTGCATAACCAGGCCCGAGGTCTCGATGATCGCTGTCACGTCGATGATCCTCGCAGCAAAAAATGCACGTTCGGGTCCCCCGCAAAGATGATCTCCGTTAACCGATCGGCCAGTTCTGGTGCGCGAGAATCAGAATATGACTGGAACAGGCGGCCGGGAATCTGATGTGGGCCGGGAATCTGATGTGGGGTGGCACGAGTCGGTGCCGCCGAACGGATTCGTGAAGCGACCCCGCTCATCGGTCACCGACACCAACGACAACCCGGCCGGGCTCGCAGCTGAGGCAAACGAGTTGGAGACCACACCTGAGCACTACAACCTGGTCGCTGGTGACCCGACGGTCGTCGGCTGGACGCGCAGGTACGACGACCCGAATGTTGTCGCGCTCCGCGAACGGCTCGATCGTGAGAATGGAATCTCCGATCTCGAATTGGTGGAACCTGCCGATGTCGCTCGAGCTGTCGAACTGTTCGACCGAGATGGTTTCGTGGTCGTGCGCGACGCGCTCAACCCGGCGCTACTGGAACGGATGCGTGGTGCAGTCGACCGCGTCGTCGACCGGCTGATCGAGGTCGATCCCGATAACAGCGTTGGTGGCGGCGCCGGGGGCCTGCCTCACCGCTACTCGTTCGGTTCCAGCTCAGCGACGCGCCACATGCTGCACGTACCCGAGTGGTGCGAACTGGTCGACCTGGTGACAACGACACCGATCCTCACCGCAATCTTCGGCTCGCCGAACTATCTCCTCGGCGGCGGAGGGGGCGACATGGCGCTCCCAGGGGCAATCGAATACCAGGGATTGCATTCCGACAACATCTGGGAGGAGCTTCCGGATCGATCAGGACGTATCTCGGTTCGGGACCTCCCGGTGCCGGTGGTGACGATCAACTTCCCGATGATCGATTTCACCCGGGTGAACGGACCGGTACGTCAGATCCCTGGAACACAGAACAGCCACGATCCAATCCCCAGCCTCGCCGCCGAACCCGGCTGGATGAAGCTCAGCACTGTCTGTCCGGTGCCCGCGGGCTCAGCGATCATCCGCGACAACCGGACCTGGCACGGCGGTACGCCGAACCTGTCTCGCGACGTGCGGGCCATGCCGAACATGGAGTATTTCGCGCCCTGGTTCCGCAGCGAAGGCGTGATCAGGTCGATGCCCTACGAACGCTGGCAGGCGCTCTCACCCCACGGCCGTCGCATCGCGCGCCATGTGATGCTCGGGGCAGGAGAACAGTTGATAGGAGAGGGCTTCATCCACCCAAGACGTGTCGAAAGAGAAGCCTTCCGAGCGAAGCAGTTGGAAGAGCTGGGCAAAGAGCAAGCAAGGGAGTACCAAGAGAGGGCGTAAAGCGAAGACGGAGGAATCGTGAGGCGACGCTAAGAGGTGGCCCTGGACGGGCAAGGAAGTGACCGTCGGGCGCCAGCCCGAGAAGGCGATGAGAGACGCCGTCAGGCGTCGGCGACGAAGTCGCCAAGGCCGAGCGCAGCGACGGCCTCATCGCGCATTTGGATCTTGCGGATTTTGCCGGTCACGGTCATTGGAAACTCGCTGACGATGCTCAGGTAGCGAGGCACTTTGAAGTGGGCGATCTTTCCCTGGCAGAAGGTTTTAATGTCATCGAGGGTCACCTCAGCTCCGTCGACGGGAATGACGCAGGCCATCACTTCTTCGCCGTACTTCGCGTCGGGTACCCCGATGACCTGGACCTCGTGGATCCTGGGATGACCGAGCAGGAACTCTTCGACCTCACGGGGGTAGATGTTTTCTCCGCCGCGAATCACCAAGTCTTTGATGCGGCCGACGATGTTCACATAACCGTCGTCGAACATCACGGCGATGTCGCCGGTGTGCATCCAGCCGTCGGTGTCGATGGCGCCGGCAGTCTTTTCGCCGTCGTTCCAGTAGCCCTGCATCACCGAGTAGCCGCGGGTGCAGAACTCGCCGTGTTCGCCGCGCTGCAGCGTTTCTCCGGTGAGCGGGTCGGCGATACGCACCTCGACGTGCGGGTGGGCGACGCCAACAGTCTGAGTCTGGTGCTCAATCGTGTCGCCGATCATGGTCTGGCAACTCACCGGTGATGTTTCGGTCATGCCGTAACAATTGGTGACGTCAACCATGTTCATCTTCTCGATGCAGGCGATCATTGCGTCTTCGGGGCAAAGCGAGCCGGCCATGACGCCGGTGCGCAGGCTCGACAGGTCGAAGTCGTCGAAGTTCGGCAGTGCCAGCTCGGCAATGAACATTGTCGGCACGCCGTAGAGCGCGGTGCACCGTTCTTTCTCGACGGCGGTGAGCACGGCGACCGGGTCGAATGCGTCGCTCGGAATGACCATGGTGGCGCCCGTCGAGGTGCAGCCAAGGTTGCCCATCACCATGCCGAAGCAGTGATAGAAGGGCACGGGAATACAGAGTCGATCTTCGTGGGTGATGTTCTGGCCGCTGGTGACGTTGTGGCCGTTGTTCAAGATGTTC
The DNA here is from genome assembly GCA_963926495.1 of Candidatus Ilumatobacter herschelensis. Taxonomy (GTDB): domain Bacteria; phylum Actinomycetota; class Acidimicrobiia; order Acidimicrobiales; family Ilumatobacteraceae; genus Ilumatobacter_A; species Ilumatobacter_A herschelensis. The sequence continues at coordinate 13,502 of CAWUXP010000246.1, read as the reverse complement.
TTATGCGTGAGCGTCGCGCCCTTTGGGAAGCCGGTCGTCCCCGAGGTGTACTGGATATTGATCGGGTCGTCGCAGGCGAGCTTGGCTCGGCAGACATCGAGGTCGGCATCAGAGATCGTGTCGGATCCCTCGCAGAGTTCGTTCCAGTCATCATCCCAGAAGAAGACTGCGCGCTCGAGATGGGCACACTCGTCGCGCACAGCAGCGACCATCGATCGGTAGTCGGAGGTCTTGAACGCGGGTGCCGCCACGAGCCAGCGGCACTCAGATTGGTTGAGTGCATATGCCAGTTCGTGCGTGCGGTACGACGGGTTGACGTTGACGAGGATGACCCCAATTTCTGCTGTGGCGAACTGGAGCAGCGTCCATTCGGCGTAGTTCGGGCTCCACAACCCGACGCGGTCGCCCATGACGAGCCCGGCTCCGAGCAGGCCCTTGGCGAGATCGGCGACGCGTCGAGCGAATTCGCTGTAGGTCCAGCGAATGTCTTGGTGCACGGACACCAGCGCTTCGCGATCGCCGTGTGCTGTGACCGTGGCTGCAAGGTTCTGACCGATGGTGTCGGTGAGGAGTGGACGATCGGTCGGTCCAGCTGCGTATGCGAGTTCGGTCATTTTCGTGCCCCTGGTGTCGGTTTTCGAGCGCTTGACGTACGGCGCGGTACTCATTGTTGCAGATCAGTACCGGTAGATCTATTAAGAACACGAGCCGAAAAAGCACAACGCCCAGCCGTGGGGGGAGGCCGGCTGGGCGTTGGTTTACGTTTTCCGTTCATACATGAACACTTATTGTTCGTCGCAGCCGCTTTGTTGGATCAATCAATCTCCAACTTTGTTGCGCGGCTGCTCATCCAGTGCCGGTTCGGGCTGCTTCGATTTTCTCGGTAGTCAGCTTCGGAGCTGCGAAAAAGAAGAGTGCGACGCTGAGTCCGCCGGAAACGAAGAACGGCATACGGAGGGCGAGATCACGTGACCCGAAGGCGTCAGTGAGCACGACGGTGAGGCCGCCGAGCGCTGCACCGATCGGCATCATGCCCCATGCGAAGAAGCGGTACACGCTGTTGACGCGGCCGAGGAGTTCGTCCGGAATGATCGATTGCCGCAGGCTGACCGTGATCACGTTCCACAGCACGGCAAAGAACATGAAGAAGGCGAACATCGCCCAGACGAAGATCCAGTTGTTGGCGAACCCGATCAAGAAGGTAACGAGGCCACCAACTAGCAGTGTGAGGTACAGCGATGGGCCCGAGCCGATCTTTCTCGCGATTCGTGACGCTGACCAACCGCCGATGATGCCGCCGATGGCGCCGCCACTTTCGAGAAGCGCAAACTCGTATGGCTCGGTTCGCAACACTTCTTGTGCGAATAAGACGAGCGTCGCGCCCGACAGGGTGCCAAGCAAGTTGAGGAGCCCGAGGATGATTGCCATCGGGCGGAGTAGGTCGTGCGACCACAGCCACGAGAATCCTTCCTGCAGTTCGACTTTCCACGGTCTCCGCTCCGTCAGGTCGGTCTGCTTTGACGATCGCTTCGTCGCAGGGATGAGCGCAATCAGCGCGGCCGACACAACGAAGGTGGCCGCGTCGACAAAGAACGGCACCGAGAACGCGACGATGAGGAGGAGAGCGCCGAGCGGTGGCCCCATAAACGTGTTGGCGACCTGCTCGATGCTCCACAGCCGGCCGTTGGCCTTCTCGAGATTGGCCTTGTGCACGATCGAGGGCATGAACGTTTGCGCCGAGTTGTCGTAGATCACTTCGGCGAACCCCATCAGCATCGTGGCGACGAGCACCATCGCGTAGACGAAGGCGTCGGTGCCGATCACCGCACCAGCATCGATGTCGTCGGGGCTTGGGAGCACACCCTGCCGGCCGAGCACGATGAACGCCACGCCGAGGGTCAGTACTGACCTGAGAGAGTTGGCGATCACCATGAGGGTTCGCCGGTCGTATCGGTCGGTGATGACGCCGGCCGGCAGGCTGAACAGCAGCCACGGAAGACGCTGGACCACGGCAACGAAAGCGATGAGCAGCGGATTGCGGGTGACTGCAGACGCGAGCCACGGGTAGGCAATGATGCCGATGCCGTCGCCGAGATTCGAGATCGTCGAGGCGCCGAACAGTTTGAAGTAATTGCCGCCGAGCCGGTCCGTGCTGAGGCTGGCGCGACTGTCGGCTGACATTGCGGCAGTTTCCCTCATTTACGTCGACAAATCAGTGTGGATATCAACCAACTTGTCGACGCAGGCGGAAAGGGTCCTACTTCTGGGAAATGCGGCCGCGCATTGCAGCGCTGGCCATGCTGAAACTGATCGAGGCCAGGATCAGGATTGCGAGCAGGCCCTTGCCGAGTGTTGCCCACTCCCAGCCCTCGGTAATGAGGCTGCGCAGGCCGTCGAGTACGTACGTGACCGGGTTGTAGGTGGCAATTGTCGACAGCCAACCCGTGAGGGCTTCCTTCGGCAGGAACGACGTGGTCAAGAAGGCGAAGGGGAAGAAGAGGATGAAGCTCGAGTTGACCGCCGCGGGGTTACCGGTCTTGAGGGCGATCGCGTAGGGGAAGCCGGCGAACGCAAGGCCCCAGAGTGCTCCGTAGAACAGGAAGGCAATCATGCCGAGGATGCCGGTGGTAAAGCTGACCCCAACGGCGAGGCCGAGCAGCAGGACGGGAACTGTGAGCATCATTACCGCCATCAGGTCGGCGGCCATCAGCCCGAGGAGTAAGGCGGGTCGACGGATCGGCGTGAGCAGTAGCCGGTCGAAATAGCCACCTTGGATATCGGTGACGAGCGCGCTCGCTCGTGACACGCCGGTCACTGCGAAAATGATTGACACGGGTAGTTGGAACGCCTTGAAGTCGACGACGACGCCGGACTGTTCGGCGAAGTCCTGCAGGGCACCGATGTTCACCACGAAGAAGAACACGGGAACAATGAGTGCCGGGATAAAGAACTCGGGCTCACGAAACACGCCGCGGCAGGCCCGCTTCGCAACCGTCTTGAGGTCGTGGAAAATCGACGACCGTCGAGCCAAAGGCTGCGTCGGTGTCGGGGTCGTGGCCGAGGTGGTTTGCGTGGCGGTCATGCTGCGGTTCCTTCCGTGTCGTCGCCCGTACTCGCATGGCTCTCCGCCAAGTGCGCGCCGGTGACCTGGAGGAAGACGTCATCGAGGGTGGGCGTGCGCAACGTGAGCGTCTGCACCGTGATGCCGCTTTCCTTGAGAGCGACAGCGACGTCGGCGATTACGGCAGCACCGTTCATTGCCGACACGGTCAATTCACCAGGGCGCGATTCGACGTTCGACACGCCAGCCAATGCGCGCAACTCGGATTCGATCGTCGACGTGTCGCCATCAACTTTGGCGACGATCAGGTCGTTGCCGATCGACTGTTTCAGAGCGGTCGGCGTGCCTTCGGTCTCGAGTTTGCCGGCGGAGATGATGCCGACTCGGTCAGCGAGCTCGTCGGCTTCCTCGAGATACTGGGTGGTGAGAAAGATGGTCATGCCTTCCTCCCGGTTGAGCTTGCGCACCTCGTTCCACACCGCCGTGCGGCTTGCCGGGTCGAGGCCGGTGGTCGGCTCGTCGAGGAAGAGAATCTGCGGCTTATGAATGAGCGACATCGCCAGGTCAAGCCGGCGCTTCATGCCGCCTGAGTACGACTCGACGCGGTCGTCGATGGCCGAGCCGATGTCGACGAGGCCAATCACGTCGCTCATGCGTTGCTTGATGTTGGCCTTTGACAGTCCGTACAGCTCGCCTTGGAGCTGCAGCATTTCGCGGCCCGATTGCTTGCCGTCAATCGAGGAGTCCTGCAGGGCGACGCCGATGCGCAACCGAATGTCGCCAGCCTGCGATGCGACGTCGAAACCAGCAACCGTGGCTCGGCCCGATGTGGGAGACAGCAGTGTGCAGAGCATCTTGACCATGGTCGACTTGCCGGCGCCGTTGGGGCCGAGGAAACCGTAAATCTCGCCGGGCTTGACGGCGAGGTCGACGCCGGCAACGGCTTCGTTCTCACCGAATGCGCGGCGAAGGTTGTGTGCTTCGATTGCTGCGGTCATTGCGTGCTCCGTTGCTCGGTCATCATCCACTCATCGTCGGAGCCGTCCGATTTCCGACGGCACGGGTTCAGATCCTAGGGATGGTCTGTCGCAGAGTGCCTGCTGTTCTCGGCGAGAAACAGGTGACTTATGGACTGGACTGGCGAGTGGCTGGCTGGCGTTAGCAGGCTATTCGCGACCCAGGTCGGTCTCGCCGGCGGCGTCGTGATCGACATCTTGGTCCATGGCGAGGTCGACGCTGACGCGGACGAGTTCGCCGGTGTAGTTGTTGGGGCCCATGAACCGACCGGTGCCGTCGTAGTCGGCAACGGTGGTGCCGCGGTCGAGGCCGATGTCGAGGCCCGACCAGGAGATCATCAGCCAGAAAATTTGGTCGGTCTCCATCGAGCCGGCAGGTTCACCGTCGATCAGTAACGTGCCGACGCCGTGGGGGAACGGACCCTCGCCGGTGCGTTGCATCTGGAATCCAAGCGTGGCAGCGCTTGCAGGAATCGGGCGGTCCGACGTGACGAGTTGATGGGTACCGCCGATGTTCAGATCATGCACGAGGAGCCCATCGCGGACGAACAGCGAGTATCCGCATGTTGCGTCGCCATGAGCGATCAGTACGCCATCTGCATTGCCGACATGCCCGGAGGTGTTGACGTGCGCGGTGATCTCGTAGCTGCGGCTACGGAGGTCGGGTGCAACATCGGACGGCACGTGGCCCATGCCCGACCAGAACGTGAAATTCGTGCGGTCACCGGCATGGCGCGTGGCGTTCTCGGCAAAACGTTCACCGAAGCGATCGTCAAGCGGGAGGACCTGATTGTTGCGTGCCTCGGCCCACCACATCTCTTGCAGATAGCGGAGTCGCTCGGGTTGCGTGGCGGCGAGGTCGTGGTTCTCATTGAAGTCGTTGGTGAGGTCGTAGAGCTCCCAGGCGTCGTCATCGAATGACGTACCAGGCCAGTGGTACGCCACAGCCTTGAAGCCGTCGTGCCAGATGCCGCGGTGCCCGAACATCTCGAAGTACTGCGTGGTCTTGCCGGTCAACGCGTCGGCGTTGGCGATCGACGAAGCGAAACTGGTGCCGGTCATGCCATTCGATGATGCTGCGTCGCCGAGGCCCAACAGTTCGAGGATGGTCGGGGCGAGGTCAGAAACATGGCAGAACTGATGGCGGAGCTCGCCAGCGTTCGATGTGCCGACGATGCGGTCGGGCCCGGTGATGACAAATGGGTCGCGCACCCCACCGCTGTGGGTGTTTTGCTTGTATCGCTTGAGCGGTGTGTTGGCGGCCATTGCCCAGCCGTGTGGGAAATTCGAGTGGGTGTCCGGCCCGCCGATGTCGTTGATCCGTGCGATCTTGTCGTCGATTGTTTCCTTGATCATGTTGAACGGTGCCATTGCGTTGACGAACCCGAGTGGGCCGCCCTCCTGGCTGGCACCGTTGTCAGACATGACCATCACGATGGTGTCGTCGAGTTGGCCCGTTACTTCGAGAGTGTCGATGACCCTGCCGAGATGCTGATCGAAGTGTTCGAGCATCGCGGCGTAGGCGCCAGCGAGCCGAGCGAACAGCCGTTGTTCGTCGGTGCTGTGCTCGTCCCAGGATTTCACGCCAAGGTTGCGGTCGGGCAGCTCGGTGTCGTCGGGGATGATGCAGCGTTCGATCTGCGCGGCGATCCGGTCGGACCGCGTCTGATCCCAACCCTTTGCGAAGATTTTGGAGTATTTGTCGATGAGCTCGATCGGGGCCTGATGCGGCGCGTGGCAGGCGCCGGGCGCGAGGAACATGTGCCATGGCACGTCGGGCGTGGCGGCCACGTGACTGGTCAGGTACGTGATGGCTTGGTCGGCGAGATCTTCGGTGACGTGGTAGCCGGACTCGTAGTTGCCGGGAGCAGTGATATGGGTGTTGTCGCGGACCAGCTCGGGGGAGTACTGGTCGGTTTCAGCGTCGAGGAATCCGTAGAAGCGGTCAAAGCCGCGACCGAGCGGCCAGCCGTCGAACGGGCCGGTCGCTCCGGTTTCGGTGAGTGGCGTGCAGTGCCATTTGCCGACCATGTAGCTGCGGTATCCGTGCGGCCGGAGTACTTCGGCGAGCGTCGGCGCGTCGGCAGCGATTTTGCCGCGGTATCCGGGGAAGCCGCTGTCGAAGTTGGCGAGGCAGCCCATCCCGACGTCGTGATGGTTTCGTCCGGTGTGCAGCGCAGCTCGGGTGGTCGAGCACATCGCAGTGGTGTGAAAGGCGGTGTACCGGAGGCCGTTGGCGGCGAGCCGGTCGATCGTTGGTGTAGCAATTTCGGACCCGTAGCAACCGAAATCGGCAAACCCGACGTCGTCAAGCAACACGATGAGCACGTTGGTTTTCGCTCCGGGTGGTGTCGGGGCCGCAGGCCAATGTGGTGTCGAATCCGCCACCGTCGTTCCGATTGTGCCCCCGAAGTCGCCCATAGAACAGCACCGTAAACCAACCCGACCGTGAATGGCGTTGTCACACTCCGGTCCGACCAAAGCGTGGCGGTCTCGGCGGGAATTTGTTGCGCGTTGTTGCGATCAACTGGTGCCGTCCGCGAGATGTTTGCCGTACTCGTCGCCGGTGATCGTGCCGGCCTCTGCGGCGGGGCCCTGATCGCGTTCGGGCAGGAACGGTTGAATCATGTCAATCCGTTTCCACGTAGCGACCGGTTGATTGCCAGCTGCGTCCGGCACGTACTTCGATGACGCCACTCGTTCGTGCTGGTGGATGTAGCGGGCGCAGTTCGGAAAGACGTTGACGACGGTGGCGCGGACGACCACTTGGGCGCCGGGCCACTGAGCAAGGACGTCCGGATCTTCGGACAGTTCGGCGGTTGCCTGGAGCCGGAGTCGCTGCGGGGTGACCATGTCGATGAAGAGCAGGCCGATCTTCGCAGCCGACTCGATGTTGCCCATCGACAGGAACATCCCGTTGCCGTCGTAGCTGGGGAACTCGATGGTGTGTTCGTCGACGACTCGCACCATCGCGACGGGGCCGCCCTTGTACGAGACGGTCGGCCAACCGTCGGCGTTCACGCTCGACAGGAAGAAGTGATCGCGCCCCTCGATGAAGGCCTTCTGATCGTTGTCGATCGAGTCGGTGATGATCGTCGCTTCGAACACAGCGGCGAGGCTGCTGGTGTCGAAGCGTGCTTGCAGGGCGCGCTGTTCGTCTCCATAGAAGGTCATGTCGCAGCCTCGCAGATCAGGCGGTCACGCCGCCCAGTCTGGTTGGCGGTCGGGACTGTCAGTCGAGCGACTCAGCCGCAGCAGACGCCTGATGTGCCGACGGCGGCATGTTCCATTTGGTCCGTGTCGCCGCTCTTGACGTACCACTCCCACTTGGCGCCCTCAGGCGACTGCATCCAGGTTTCGGTCTTTTCGGCGTAGCAGCACACAGCGTCTTCGACGCCGGTCGTCGTGATACCGGTGTCGGTGATGCGGGCATCGGCTGCGACGACTTCGTCGGCAGTTTCGGTCTCGACGCCGAGGTGGTTGAGGTGGTGGAACTCGCCGGGTGCTGCAGCCTCGGGATGGTCGCCCCCGACCTCGAACAGCACCAGCTTCAGGGGTGGGTTCTCGATGGAAAAGTTGGCATAGCCTGCCTTGCTCTTGGCAGGTTCGGCGCCAAACATCTTGGAATAGAAGTCAATGGCCTCGTCGAGGTTGGTGACGTTGAGGGCGAGTTGCAAGCGCATGATGGATCCCTTCCGAGAGAACGACGATGTCACCGTATTGATGATGATCGATATCATCATCAACATATCGATCAATGTCAATACGAAATCATCGCTTCCCCGAAATGGAGATCAAAACTGGCTGCTCAACGAGCGAAACGGTCTCCATTTCGGAGAGAGCGGCGCGTCGGGGGGCGGTTTGGGAACGGCTGGGCGTATGCAGCGTGGTTAGCGGGCGCGGAGTTCGAGGCGGTCGCGCTGCGTGATGCGGTAGGTACGGTCTTGCTGCTCGAGCCACCCGAGCCGGATGAAGCTGGCAATCGCCTTGTTGACGCGCTCACGAGATGCGCCGACCATGCCGGCGAGTTCCTCCTGCGTGACCGGCAGCGTGAACTGGTCGGATCCGTCAGCGAGTTCGAGGAGGCGCTTGGCGGTGCGGCCGGTGACGTCGAGGAACACCGAATCGGCGAGGGCCTCGTCGGTGACGCGGATTCGCTGAGCGAGCAAGCGGGTGACGTTCCACAGCAGCTTCGGGTACTGGTCGAACATCGTTAGAATTGGCTCGAAAGGGATGGCGAGCACGGTGGTCGGCTCGAGCGCACGGGCCATGGCCGAGCGCGGGCCGTTGTCGAGCATGCTCATTTCGCCGAACAGATCGTCGGGTTCCATGAGGGCCACGACGCTCTCGCGACGGTCGATCGGGTTAGCGATCGCGATGGCCATGCGGCCGCGCAGCACCAGGTACAACGACTCGGGTGGATCGCCTTCGTTGAACAGCACATCGCCGCGGATCAGGTGTCGCTCTTGCCCAGCAGCAGCCACTGCCGAGAGCGCGTCCGGAGGCGCGTCGGCAAAGAAGTCGGTTCGGGCGAGGATGTCTTCGTGAGCCATGACGCAGGTCACGGTACTACCCTCCGAGGCTGTGCCGCATGTTGAAACGGTTTGGACTGTTGTTGTCGGTGGTGGCAGTGGCCTGAGATTCGGCAAACCGAAGCAGTATGAGCTGATCGGGGACCGTCGTGTGATTGACCATTCCAAGGCGATTGCCGAGCAAATGAGTGCCGGTGTCGTGGTCGTTGTACCCGCGGGCGACGCTGCCGCTGAAGGTGCCGTTGCGGGTGGAGGATCGCGTTCGGCGTCGGTCCGGGCTGGTCTTGCTGTTGTGCCTGACGACGCAACGATCGTCTGCGTCCACGACGCCGCCCGCCCCCTTGCATCACCGGCGGTATACGAGCGTGTAATTGCTGCTGTCGCAGCCGGGGCGGATGCCGCCGTGCCCGGTCTTCCTGTGGCCGACACGATCAAGATTGTGGAGGCCGATGGCACGGTGGTAGCTACGCCTGACCGGTCCACACTGGTGGCCGTGCAGACACCGCAGGCTTTTCGTGCTTCGGTGCTGCGCGCTGCTCATGCAGCCGGTGGCGAGGCCACGGACGATGCGGCGCTGATTGAACAGGCAGGCGGCACCGTGGTTGTCGTTGAAGGTGATTACCTCAATCGCAAGATCACGTTGCCCGGCGACCTCGAATGGGCGCGACGCGAGATGGGGCAACGATGATTGGTCTGGGCGATATCAGGGTCGGGCAAGGTTTTGACATTCACCAGTTCACCGACGACCCGAGCCGAACTCTTGTGCTTGGTGGCGTTGAGTTTCCCAACAGTCGCGGACTCGTTGGTCACTCTGACGCCGATGTGGTGGCGCATGCCTGTGCCGACGCGCTGCTCGGTGCAGCTGGCCTCGGCGACATCGGGATGCACTTCCCGGACACCGACGAACGGTGGCGTGGCGCTAACTCGATCGCGCTTCTCGAGCACGTGGTGAGCCTGCTCGCTGCGGATGGGTGGAGAGTCGGCAACATCGACACGGCGCTCATTTGCGAGCACCCGAAGATCGCTCCGCGTCGCGACGAGATGCAACAGGTGCTGAGCGCGGCGGTCGGTGCGCCGGTCACGGTGAAGGGCAATCGGGCCGAAAAGCTTGGTTCCATCGGTCGAAGTGAAGGCGTCGTGTGTTTTGCCACGGCGCTCATCCAACGAATGACGAACACGTCGGAAACGGACGAATCATGAGCAAGCAGGGCAAGGGCCGCAGCGCCTCCGGTGGAACAGGTAAGCGTCAGGGTCGCCCCGGGGGCAGTCCTGGTGGAAGCGCAGGCGCAAGTGGAGGCGGCCGTGCAGGTGGACGCCCCGGTCAGCGCAGCGGGCCTCGGCCTGGCCAGCGCAGCGGTCCGCCGCCGCGGCGCACCGGCGGCCCGCAGGGTGGTGGCCGTGAGGCTGATCCGCGCACATCGGGCCGCGGGCTTGGTGGCAAGCAGATCGAGGGGCGCCAGGCCGTCCGCGAACTACTCATGGCTGAGAAGCGCAAGATTTATGACATCTTCATTAGTGCCGATCTTGAAGGTGATGCTGGTGTCGCCGACATCGTCGAGATCGCCCGTGCCCAGCGTGTGATGGTCACCTACATTGCTCGGGTCAAGCTCGATCGCGAAGCGCGTAGCGAGTCGCCGCAGGGTGTGCTTGCTACTGCCGCCGAGCTCGAAGAGGCTGACCTCGGCGAACTGCTCCGCACGAAGAACGGAGTCAAGCCGTTCCTTGTTGCCGTCGATGGCGTTACCGACCCGGGCAACCTCGGCGCGATCATCCGCAACTGTGATGGTGCTGGTGTCACCGGCGTGCTACTCCCGAAACACCGTGCCGTGCACGTGACGCCGACGGTCGCGAAGGCGTCGGCCGGTGCGATCGAGCACGTCCCGATCGCACTCATCCCTGGCCTTCCCGCGACGCTCGCCAACATGAAAGATCACGGCATTTGGATCGTCGGTCTCGACGATAGTGCCGACCGGGATCTCTTCGAACTGGCGGCACTGGCTGACGAACCTATTTGCCTCGTGCTCGGCGCCGAGGGTGGAGGGCTGTCGAAGCTTGTCAGGCAACGTTGTGACACGATCGTGTCGATCCCGATGATGGGGCGTATTAGTTCGCTGAATGTTTCGGCAGCTGCGGCACTTTCGACCTACGAAATCGCTCGGGGTCGTCGGGCAGCCTTGTAAGATACGGTCAATGTACGGTAGTGCCCAGCCGTCGCCAGACACCGGTGAGCAGAGCGGCGTCAGGCATATCGACGATGGCTCCAACCCTGGCCTCAGGCCACTCGGACGCCGAGCGTTCATCGCTGGTGTCGCTGGTGTCGCTAGCGCCGCCTCCATGGTTTCGCGCTCTGCGGCCGCTGCAGCCGTTACCCCTGGAGCAAGTTTTTATACGCCGATGGAACCGGTCCGACTCGCAGACACGCGAACGTACGCGCCGTACGCCAGCGCATACAAGGTGTTTTGGAATCGGATTTCTGATCGCATCATTCGGATCCAGGTGGCAGGCGCCAACGGTATTCCCGCCATCGCGAACGCTGCGGTTATCTCGATCGGAGTCATCGGGAACGGTCAGCCAGGTTGGGTGCGGGCTACGCCGGCTGGCCAAGACTCGTTCGTCGCCAATGTGTCGCTGAATGCGGCCGATCGTGTCGTCACGAACCTCGCGACCGTCAAACTCTCGTCGAGCGGGTACATCGACATTAAGGGCCTGAACCCGAACAACGTCGTCATCGATATCTCCGGCTTCTACACACCGACCTCGACAAAGGTTCGGGGCGGCCGATTGCAGCTGTTGTCGACGGTGTATCGCGTGGCTGACGGCACGCCGATCGGGCATAATCGAACGCTCACGGTTACCGTGCCGCAGGTGCCGACCAGCGCGATTGCCGTGGTTGTCAACCTCACTGCCAAACAGCCGGAAGCGGCTGGTTATGTGACGGCATACCCGACGGGATCGCCTGTGCCCGACGCGGCAAATGTGAATTTCGGACCGGGCGAGACGCGCGCCGCCGGAGCGATTGTCAAACTTGGTCAGACCAAAGGTGTGCCGGCCTTCGACGTCTTCGTCATTGGCGGCACAAAGTTCATTGCAGACGTATCCGGGTACATCACCGGTCCAGGCGATCACGAAACGGACGAAGGTCTCTTCGTCCCGGTGGAGCCGGTCCGTCTGCTTGACACCCGCCGCAGGTCCGACGTCACCCTCGCAGGAGGCAAGCGCCGCCTCTGGCCGGGTTGGACTCGCCCATTCAAAATCCCGAACGGTGTACTCGGCTTTCCGAGGGCGGTGGGCGGCGTTGTGCCAGTTGTCGGCGTGGCGATGAACGTCACGTCTGCTGCGAGTATGGGTCCAGGCTTTGTCACGGTCCTCCCCGCTCAGACACTCCGACGAGAGGTGTCGAACCTGAACATCAGCCGGGCGGGGCAAACCGTTTCGAACCACGTCATCTCCCAGGCAAGCACGGCGGGGATCGAGTGCTATTCGCTCTCGGGTTCGCACATGGTGTGCGATGTTGCAGGCTGGTACGTCGGATCGCCGCAAACTGCGACGCAGCGCGTACCGATCGATCCGGATCCGCCAGCTGCTTCGCTCAACTGGGCGCTCCACGTTCCCGACATGGGATTGGCGAACTGGGTTGAGTCGGACGTCGGCGGTGGCGAGTCGGTCGTCGACCGTGGCCAGTCCTGGCACTGGACAAACACGGGCTTGGTTGGTCAAGTCGGTGCGTCGATCGTGGCCTTCGGTCATCGCACCTCGTCGGGCGGGCCATACCGCTACCAGCATGTGCTCAGGCCGAACGGAAGTTTGATGCACGTTTATACGGCTGACAAGCGGGTGTATACATACCGGTACGCTGGATACCGGATCACCAACGCGTCGGCGTGGAACATCCTCAATGCTGCCCGGGCTACCCCAGGTTCTACATTCTCGCTCGTTTCCTGCACCGGAACGAGAACACAGCCGACGCTCGAGCCCAATGGCAGCGTGGTGTTCCGGCTCATCTCAACGTTCAACTACGTGACGTGGGCTGACACGTCGGCAATAATTGACTGATTGAGTCTTGTCCTGGCTCGATATCGTCATGCCCCACGCCGGGTTAGCTCAGTTGGTAGAGCACTTGATTTGTAATCATGAGGTGGTGAGTTCGATCCTCACACCCGGCTCCACGATCACCCCAGCTCAGAGGCCCTAACCGGTCGACACGCTGAACACAGAATCGGTCTGCTGTCCACGAAGTGTCCGCAAGCAGACGAGGGTGCTCTGATGACAGTCCTATCAGTTGTCGAGTGTGACGATCTCAAGCGGGATGGTCTGGTCAAGCGAACCCAGTACGACCAGATACCCCCACGAGCGGAATACGAGGCGACCGAGCTGTCGGCAACTCTTGGGCCGGTGCTCGAAACAATCGCAGCGTGGGTACAGACCCACGCCCTTCAGCGTCGCACCCTGACCGAACCCGCTGGCAACGAGGTGGGCCAACCTGCGTAATCAAGTTGTCGAGTCTGCGCTCGGGTCGTTACTCATCGATCTACGACAGCTCGAGGAGGCTCAGCCGGGTTCGGCTTCGTGGCCCGGCTGGATGCGGAAGAGGCCGCGGTAGGCCTGGTCGCCGGTGATCTCACCCGTGATGACCTGGTGGACCTCGCGGCAGATGGGGAGATCGACGCCGTACCGCTCGCCGAGCTGCATCACACTGCCGACGGTTTTGACGCCCTCGGCAACCATGTTCATCTCGTCGAGGATGTCCTGCAACGAACGACCCTGGCCGAGCTGTTCGCCGACATAACGGTTGCGGCTCTGCTTCGATACGCACGTGGCGACGAGGTCACCGAGGCCCGCGAGGCCGGCGAAGGTTGCTGCCTCGCCGCCCATTGCCTCGCCCAAGCGAGACAG
>CAWUXP010000245.1:0-2846 GCA_963926495.1 Candidatus Ilumatobacter herschelensis | reverse complement strand
AGATGATCAATTCGACGGCGTCGGCCGCGTCGACAACGGCAATGTCGAGTCGTTCCCGCTCAGACTTCGGAACCTTCGAAAGCACGTAGTTCTTGCCAGCTCCCGACGGGGGCTTCCCGACGCCAATGCGGACGCGCAGATAGTCCTGCGATTTGGTGTGAGCGGTGATCGAGCGAAGGCCGTTGTGGCCTGCCAGCCCACCGCCTTCTTTCACCCGCAGAATGCCTGGATCGAGATCGAGTTCGTCGTGAATGACAATGATTCGATCGACCGAGGGGATGCGGTAGCGCCGAACTTGGGCGCCGACCGCCTGGCCCGACTCGTTCATGTACGTGATCGGAAAGCTCAGCACGACTCGTTCGTCGTTGCCAGGCGCCCCGAAGCGCGTTTCGGCGGTGAGCGCATTGTCGCGCCCGCCTTTGAGTTGTTCCCTGCGGCGTTCAGCGAGCAGCTTCACGACATCTTCGCCGACGTTGTGGCGCGTGCCAATGTATTTTGGGCCGGGATTACCCAAGCCGACGACGAGCCAGTCGAACGGGGCACCTTTGCCAGTGCGGCCGAACAAGCTCATACCATCAGATGGTCGAGTAGGCGATGTGGGGTGTCATGCGGGCCACGAGGGCCCGGACGATCACTCGGCGCTGTCGCCGTCAGCGGCAGGTGCGTCGCCGTCAGCGGCAGCGGCGGCAGCAGCTTCAGCCTCGGCGTCGAGTACCGGGGTGCGCATCGTGAGGACGGTGACGACCGGGTACTCGGGGTCGGCGTTCGCGGTGACGCCAGCAGGCAGCACGATGTCGGAGACGCGGATCGTGGTGTCCATGTCCATGTCTGTGATGTCGATAATGACGGCGTCCGGGATGTTGCGCGGCGTCGTCTTGACTTCGATCACATTCATCGTGACGTCGACGAGGCCGCCTCCGGCTTCGACGGCCTTGGCCTCGCCGATGAGGCGGACAGGCACGTTCACGGAGACTTCTTCGTTCAGGTTGACCTGGATGAAGTCGATGTGCTGAACGTTGCGCTTGACCGGGTGACGCTGGATGTCCTTGACCAGGGTCGGGTAGACCTCGCCGTTGACGGTGAGATCGAGAATCGTGTTCATACCAGCGTCGCCGGACAGGGCGACGCGGAGGTCACGACGAGCGACAGAAATGCTCAGCGGGTCCATGCCGTGGCCATAAACGACGCCAGGAATGCGGTCGGCGGTGCGAAGGCGGCGCGACTCGCTGCTTCCAGTTGTGCGGCCAGCTTCGGCAATGAGAACGGTCTCAGACATGGGATTCGATCCTAGAAATCAAGTGTTTGGCCCCGCAACCACGGCGGAACTTTCGTCAATACAGCAGTCTTCAACGCTACCGCCTGTGCGCTGTATCCCCTCCCACTCCTGTCACACCCAGCCTTTCCCGAAATGGAGACTGTTTCGCTGCGTGGGTGCCGTGTGACGGTCTCAATTTGAGGCGGGGTGGGGCTTTGCTCCGAAACTGAGACCGTTTTTTGGTGTGGATGCACTGTGTTGGTCTCGATTTCAGGAGATGGGGCCTCGACGGCTGAGTGGGATGTCTCGGTTGCGTTGTCGGTAGACACCCCGAATTTGCTGAGCGAACACCGGCAGGTTGTGTTTGATCTGCTGGGTGAGGCGGATGATGTTCCAACCGAGTTCGCTACACGCGAGATCTCGGAGTGTGTCTTGCTCCGAAGCATCTACCCCTCGGTGGAACCGATTGTGCCCCGGCTCGATTGCGAGGCGAATGTCTGGCCAAGCGATGTCGAGGTGCACGGTGATCGGATCAGGAGTCAGCTCCAGCGGGAATTGGCGGATCGGTTCGGGGAGTCCGGCATCGCAGAGGGCGGTGATCAGATCGCGCTCCAACATGCTTTGGGCTGGGCGTTCCATCTCGAAGGCCTTCTCCAGCCAGCGTTCGAGTCGGGCCACACCGTCCTTGCCGCGGCACCGATGACGATCGAGATAGATGTCCACCTCGCCGGGAATGACCAATCCGATGTTCCAGGCGTCATCGGCAGCGTTTTCGAAAGCCCGGTCCTTGAGGTCGGCAGCGAGGCCGAAGAGCATGCGGGCCGGTGTCGCCACGGTGATGGCGTTGTGTCGTTGACGGTCGTCGTTGCCGTCGTACCAGGCTGTCTGTCGGACCTCGACCCAAGGTGCTCGATTCATTCTCTTGTGGCGACGGGCCAGGGTGACTTCGATTGGCCGCTTGCGCATCCGTGCCAAACCGAGCAGCCGGCCGGCGCTCCGACCGCTGATGAACCCGGCTCCATCGAGCCAGATGTTGATTGCAGAGCATCGCATTTCGTATGTGTCTGGCGACGGCGCCATGAGGTATGCGCCCGGCAGGACGCGAACAAGCCATCCAGTCGAAACGAAGCGAGTCAACTTGTCTGGCGAGCAGCCTGCGGCATGGAGTTGTTGGCGCGATACGACACCGTGTTGGCGTCGTGCGAGGCAAAAGAGTTGTTTGTCGAACACGCCCGGTCAGTGGGCGGCGGCGCGTCCAAAACGGAAATTGGGATCGTGGCAACACGCCAGTGCGGCGTAACGGTCTCAGTTTTGGGAAGGTCGGGAGTCAGCTGAGGTTCTCACCGTCGAAGATGTCGCTGACGCTGGTGTCCTCGAAGACCGCGCCGAGGGCTTCGGCGATCAGCGGAGCAACAGAGAGCACCACGATGTTTGGCAGCTGCTTCTCCTGCGGGAGCGGCAGCGTGTTGGTGAGCACAATCTTCTCGAGTGGGCTGTTCTTCAAGCGTTCGATCGCTGGGCCGGAGAGCACGCCGTGCGTGGCCATGGCCCAGACGTTCTTGGCGCCGCGCTTCATCAGTAGTTCGGCAGC
>CAWUXP010000244.1:0-5694 GCA_963926495.1 Candidatus Ilumatobacter herschelensis | reverse complement strand
GACGACGACCTCGTTGCTGACTTCGTCAGTCGTGGTGCACGCTCAGCAGCGACGCCTGCGGAGTTGGCAGCGACCTGCGACGTGGTCATCACCTGCCTTCCTTCGCCCGCTGCATCGGCTGCGGTGCTGGAAGCCGACGACGGGCTGCTTGCAGCATGGCGGCCCGGCACGGTCTGGATGGAGATGTCGACCACGGACTCTTCGGAAATCGCACGGCTCGGTGCGCTGATCAGCGCAGCTGGCGGCGCCGCGGTCGACTGTCCGGTGTCGGGCGGTTGTCATCGCGCCGCAACCGGCAACATTTCGATCTTCGCCGGCACCGACCGGGCAACCTTCGAACGCGTGCTTCCACTGCTCACCATTCTCGGCCGGCGGGTGCTGCACACCGGTGACCTTGGGTCGGCCTCGATCCTCAAGGTGGCCACGAACTACCTCGCAACCGCCAATCTGATTGCTGTCACCGAAGCACTGACGACGATGGCGGCCGCAGGCATCGACCTGGCAACCACGTTCGAAGCGTTCAAGATCTCGAGCGGCAACTCGTTTGTCCACGAGACAGAAAGCCAGATGATCCTGAACGGGTCGCGCGACATCAGTTTCACGATGGACCTCGTGTTGAAAGACATCGGGCTATTCCAGAGCATCGCCGATGAGGTCGGCGTGCCGTTGGAGATGAACCCGCTGATGATCGACATCTTCCGCGACGCTGCCGAGCGCTACGGCGAGCGTGAGTGGTCCGACAACGTCATCCGCCGTCTCGAAGACGCGACCGGCATCTCCGTCGTTGCACCTGGCTTCCCCGACGTGTTGCTCGACGACGAACCGGAAGAGCGTGGCGCCGAGGTCGTGGTCAGGCGAGCCTGAAGAAACTCGAACCTCAGGCGTTCTCGAACGCCGGGTGTTCGAACCAACTGAGGAACGTTGTGATGTCGCCTGCCGTTGCCGATGACGCGGCACCCGACGCGAACGCGTCGGCGATCGAGATCTTGCCCGTCACGATTTCTGCCCAGGTGTCGCGATCCATGGTGACCGTGGCGTCGGCGCCTGAGCCATCGGTGAGTACCGCGACACCGCGCCGCACGTGGAGGCCGGCGCACGCGTCGGGCAGTTCGACGGCAACGTGCATCGTTTGGCCGGTACATCGCAGCGGATCGAGCATCACCCGGAGCGTGGAAAGCGCATCGCCCGGGTCGCCGTGAAGGACCGCCTCGCGATCGAACCGGTGAGCGTGAAAGCGATCGGTGTTCATTGTCCCGTCGAGGTGGCGGGCCCGCGTGAGGCACCAGTTTCTGATGTTCGCGGCCGTCGTCCGCTGCGCAACCGTCCTGAGGAGGTCAGCCAACTGCTGGCGGTCGGCCGCGCCTGCCTCGGACTCGTCGGCGATGCGTACCAACCATGTGGCCATGTCGATCGCCCACCGCAGATCGTCTGCTGCGGTAGCTGCCTCGATCTGGGTTCGGACAACGTCGGCGCCTCCAAACCCTGCAATGAGTTTCTCAGCACGATCCCGTGGAGGTACTGGGAAGAGGTTGGCCTCATCACCGTCGAAGAAGCCGCGCAGACCGGCGTGGATCTGACGGACGTGGTGTTCGACGACACCGTAGAACTGGGTTTGGAGGTACGACGCTGTGTACTCGGCAGGCAGTTGAACGAACTCGGTGAGTTCGCCCGAGACAAGACCCTTGTTGATCCCGCGCACAGTCTGATCCCACATGAACCGGACTGCATCGCTGCTGCGTTCGACTTGCTCGGCGACTTGGTCGCGGCCCGACAGTGGCGGGCCGTGGGCCCCGAGGAGATGCTCAGCGCCGAGCGAGGCGACATGGTCGAGCCCGCGCAACAGCACGCGTGGATCTCGGTACTCCTCGCCGCGGATCGCGAACACGTTGAACAGCACCGGCCACACGATGTTGTTCACGCAGACTTCGAGGTCAGGGAACCAGATGTTGACGGAATCGTCAGCGTCAGAGGGCGCCGGTGTGAACTCAACGCGTAGCCCAGCGATCGTGGCGTTGGTCGGCTCGACGAAGGTGTTGGTCGGCTCGATGAACCCCTCGGTGAACGGGCGATGTTCGGCGTTGCGAAACGATGTGCCGAGGCCAACGTTGACGAGCGCATCAGGCCCACCGTCGGGCAGCGTGATGCCAAACTGATGGATGAGGCCGGACCGTGCGACGGGGCCAACTTCGGCACCGTTCCGTGCACGGTTGCCGACCACACCGGCATGGCTCCAGATTGGCACACTGCTGCCGGCTCCGGGCACAGCGGCTGTTCCGCCGACATAGTGGAAGTGGGTGTAGACGACCGCGGCGACCTTTGCGCTGGTCTCCTCGGCGACGGCGTGCAGCGCGTACTGCATCTCCTCGACGCACTCGCCAGTGTCAATGGCGATGAGGCCGTCCGGGCCTTCGATGAACGTCTGATTCGACAGTCCATTTCCGACCATGCACCAGACGCCGTCGCGGACTTTCCAGAGCTTCCGCTCGAACCGTTCGCCGTGTGCGACACTCGCACGATGCGCGAGGCCGCCGTTCGGTGCGGCCACCGTTTCAGAGCCATCTGGATGAAAGCTCGCGGGGTGCGATGTTCGAGTTGTCATCCATTGATCTTGGCAGGTCGAGGCAGCGCGGTGGGCCCTGGCGATGCGAGCAGATGTGTTGTACCGTCCGGCGATGCCAGCAGATCTGCAGAACCCGCTCAACTCCGGTTTCGGAATGCGCTCGACGCCGAGCGAGGTCATTGCCGGCGTCGACCTCTCAGGCAAGCTCGCCGTGGTCACCGGTGGCTACTCGGGCCTCGGTCTCGAAACCACCAGGGGGCTTGTCGAAGCTGGTGCCGACGTGATCGTTCCGGCCCGACGCCCCGACTATGCCCGTGAGGTGCTGGCCAGCATCGGTGACACTCAGGGAACAGTGACTGTCGACGAGATGGACCTCGGCGATCTTGCAAGCGCCCGCAGTTTCGGTGACCGGATGGCTGCAGCTGGTCGGCCCGTCGACATCTTGATCAACAATGCAGCAATCATGGCTTGCCCCGAGACGCGGACTGGTGACGGCTGGGAAGCACAGTTCGCCACCAACCATCTCGGCCACTTCGTGATGACGAACAACATGTGGCCAGTGCTCGCCGATGGTGGCGCTCGGGTCGTGGTGCTCTCATCGACCGGGCACAAGCTGTCCGACATCCGCTACGACGACCCGCAGTTCAGCACGGGCTACGACAAGTGGGAGGCGTACGGCCAGGCCAAGACTGCCAACGCTCTGTTTGCCGTGCACCTCGATGCGCTCGGCCAGGCTGACAGTGTGCGCACCTTCGCTGTGCACCCCGGCGGGATTATGACCGAACTGCAGCGCCACCTTCCTCAAGAAGAGATGATCGCAATGGGTTGGATGGACGCAGAGGGCAACCTCAATGAGCTCTTCAAGACGCCCGAGCAGGGCGCGTCGACGTCGACCTGGGCAGCGGTCTCGCCGCAGCTCGACGGCCTCGGCGGGGTCTACTGCGACAACTGCGACATCGCTCCGATCGAAGACCCCGACAGCCCGTACGCGCGGTTCGTGGGTGTGAAGCCGTATGCGGTCGACGCCGACAACGCAGAGCGTCTCTGGGATCTCTCAGTCGAACTGACCGGGTTCAACGCGTTCGGCTGAATGAGCTGGCCCTGCTGACGTGTGTCGATAGGGCCTGGCGCGGAACCACAGGTTGCACGCCCATTTCTGACCGGCACTGACCGGTGCGCCGCCGTGTAGCGATTTTGGGTGGCGCGTGAAGTCGGCGAGTGCGTGGTCGGCGAGGTTGTGGAAGATCAGCATGCGGCCGGGCTTGGGTTCGACCTCGAGGTTCAGCTTCGGGAAAATCGTGCTGCCACCCTCTTCGACGGCATTGAGATACAGCAGGGCGGTCACGATCCGCTGACCGCCCTGCTCGGTTCGCTGGCGACCCTTGTCAGTGGTCATGTCATACGCGTCGAAGTGCGGCTTGTACTGCTGGGTCTCGTCGTAGTGCACGACCTGCACTGACTCGGCGTGCGCGATTGGGATACCAACAAGGTCGCTGACTCGCCCGACAACGCCGTGCACCATGGCGGTCTCGTCGTGCTTGACCCACGCGACGCGGCCCGTTCGCCCATCGCTCGTCGTTGCATCGCCGACAGCACTGACGAATGCCGTATCAAGCCGGCCGGCTGCGAGCCGGATGATGTGATGACGTTCGGCCTCGGTGACGAAGTCGTCGATCACCTGGACGAGCGGGTCGCACGCGATCTCGTCCCCCAGGTCATACGAGTCACGCAGCCGCAGACCCATCAAGCCGTCTCCTCACGCAGCAAGGTACGAACTTCCATGATTCCGCTGCTGAGCGGTGATCAGGAACTCGGCGCGGATCACAGGGTCGAGATGCCGCCATCGACAGGAATGACGGTGCCAGTCGTGTAGGCGCCGGCGCGGCTCGACAGGAAGATCACTGCACCGGCGATGTCTTGTGCGGTACCGATCCGCTTGCGTGGGTTCGAGCTGTAGACGAACTCGGAGCGCTCTTCATCTTCGAGCATGTACGCCATCATCTTTGACGGAAACGGGCCTGGTGCGATCGAGTTCAGCAGGATGTGCTCGCCCACGAGATGTGCTGCCATGTGGCGCGTCATCATGTGGATCGCGGCCTTCGACGCAGAGTATGAATAGTTGTCGCCGTGCGGTACGCGGATACCGTCGATCGAGCCGATCATGACCACGCGTGCGGGGTCTTCGGCCGTTCCACTGGCCTTCAGCTGGGGGAGGAGCGCCTGGGTCAGCATGAACGGTGCCTTGACGTTGATGTCCATCACCTTGTCGAATCCAATGGCGGGGAACTCGCCGAGCGGGGCACCCCACGCGGCACCGGCGTTGTTGACGAGGATGTCGATCTGATCTTCTTGCGCGGTGACGGCGGCCACGAAGGCGTCGATGCCCTCGGTCGTCGACATGTCGCCGGGGATCGAGATGCACTCGCCGTGCTCGCTCAGCTCGGCTGCTGCGGCATCGCACGCAGCGGCCTTGCGAGCCGTGATGTACACCTTTACACCGTTGGCCACGAGACCCGCAGCGATCATGTAGCCGATACCCCGGGAGCCGCCCGTGACGATGGCGACCTTGCCGGACAGCCCGAAGAGGCTTGTCACGTCGAGTGCGGGGTGGTCGGCGTTGCGGTAGTTCGAAGCTTCGGTCATGCCCCTGGTTGTAGCCGGTCGGTGAGACTCGGGACCAACTGCACGACCATCTCGACCGTCTCGACCGTCTCGACCGTGTGCCGTGTGCCATGTGCCATGTGCATTTTTGACCCGAGGAGATTGGGACATTGGTGTCATGCTGGAAAAATGGAGAACGACACCGTTTCTGTCCTTGAAATCGAACGCAAAGCCATTGCCAACTCACGGCTCATCGGGACGCCAGCGCAGGTGCTTGGCGAGGGGCAGGTCCGGGTGTCGGTCGATCGCTTTGCGTTGACGGCGAACAACATCACGTACGCAGTGTTCGGCGACATGCTTGCCTACTGGGAGTTCTTCCCGACCGAGGCGCCGTTCGGCCGCGTGCCCGCAATGGCATGGGCCACGATCACCGAATCAGCCAACTCCGACATCGCCGTCGGGTCGCGATACTACGGCTGGTTCCCAATGGCGACCGAAACCGTCATCACGGCAACGGCGACTCGTGACGGCTT
>CAWUXP010000243.1:0-8884 GCA_963926495.1 Candidatus Ilumatobacter herschelensis | reverse complement strand
AAAGTCAGTAAATTCAGCCAACCCACGATCCGACAGGGTCTTGGAGATGGCGGCAGTCAGGGTCGTCTTGCCATGGTCAATATGACCCATGGTGCCGATGTTCACGTGCGGCTTATTCCGCTCGAACTTCACTTTGCTCATTGCAATAACTCTTCTCTCAGTGTCGGTCTTCGTGGGTTTTCAAAGGTCTGGTTTGTTGCGTCGTTCACGAATGAACGTTCCGAAGCTACTCGCCGCGGACGCGCTTGATGATTTCGTCTGAAATTACCGCGGGTACCTGCTGGTACTCCTCGAACTGCATGGTGTAGGTCGCACGGCCCTGGGTACGTGAACGGAGGTCCGTACTGTAGCCGAACATTTCCGACAGTGGCACGGTGGCGTTGACGACCTGCGTGTTGCCCCGCGCCTCCATCTGGCCGATCCGCCCGCGGCGGCTACTGATGTCACCCATGACATCACCCATGTAGTCCTCAGGCGTGACGACTTCGACCTTCATAATCGGCTCCATCAGCACGGGCTTGGCCATTTCAGCGGCCTTGCGGAATGCCTGCTGGCCAGCGATCTTGAATGCCATCTCCGAGGAGTCGACGTCGTGAGCCGAACCGTCGACCAAGGAAACCTTGACGTCAACGGTGGTGTATCCGGCGAGCACGCCGTTGTCCATCGCTGCCTCGAGGCCCTGCGCAGTCGGGTTGATGTATTCACGCGGGATCTTGCCGCCGGTGATCTTGTCTTGGAATTCGAATCCCTTACCCGGGTTCGGCTCCATGTCGATCTTGACCACGGCGTACTGACCGGTACCACCGGACTGCTTGATGTGGCGGTACTCGACGTTGGTGACTTCCTTGGTAATCGTCTCGCGGTAGGCGACCTGCGGCTTACCGACAGTTGCCTCGACGCTGAACTCGCGCCGCATACGATCGACGAGCACTTCGAGGTGGAGTTCGCCCATGCCCGAGATAACGGTCTGGCCGGTCTCGTGATCAGCGCGGATACGAAAGGTCGGGTCCTCGTCAGAGAGCGACTTGAGGGCCTTGCCCAGCTTCTCCTGATCCGACTTGGTCTTCGGCTCGATGGCAACGTGGATGACAGGCTCGGGGAATTCCATCCGCTCGAGAATGATTGGGTCGTTCCGGTCGCACAGCGTGTCGCCAGTGGTGACGTTCTTGAAGCCGAGGCCAGCAACGATGTCGCCCGCCATAGCAACGTCGATGTCTTCGCGCTGGTTTGCGTGCATTAGCAAGATGCGGCCAAGGCGTTCGCGGTCTTCCTTGACGGAGTTGTAGACCTCTTCGCCCTTGGCGATCTCACCGGAGTAGACACGGAAGTAGGTGAGCTTGCCGAAGGGGTCTGCGACGATCTTGAAGGCGAGCGCTGCGAAAGGCTCGTTGATGTCGGCCTTGCGGTAGATGTCGACTTCTTCTCCGCCGCGCATGATGGTTCCGTGTGCCGGCGGAATGTCCATCGGACTCGGCATGTAGTCAACGACTGCGTCGAGCATCGGCTGGACGCCCTTGTTTTTGAATGCCGAACCACAGAGGATCGGCACGAAGTCGAATGCGAGCGTGCCCTGACGGATGGCGTCTTTGATGGTCTGCTCGGGGATGTCTTCACCGGCGAGGTACGCGTCCATGAGCGCCTCGTCTTGTGTCGCGATGGTTTCCATCATCGCTTCGCGGTACTCGGCAGCCAAATCGACCATGTCTTCGGGGATGTCGGTCTCGTCCCAGGTGGCACCGAGCTCTTCGTTGTCCCAGATGAGCGCCTTCATCTTGACGATGTCGACAAGGCCCTCGAACGCCTTCACGGCTTCGGGACCACCAGCGCCGATGGGCAGCTGGATGACGAGCGGGTTGGCCTGCAGCCGGTCGATGACCATCTGCACCGTGCGGTAAAAGTCGGCGCCGATGCGGTCCATCTTGTTGACGAAGCACATGCGGGGCACGTTGTACGTGTTGGCCTGGCGCCACACGGTCTCGGTCTGCGGCTCAACGCCAGCAACCGAGTCGAAGACTGTGACCGCACCGTCGAGCACGCGCAGTGATCGTTCGACTTCGATCGTGAAGTCGACGTGACCCGGGGTGTCGATGATGTTGATGCGATGGTTGTCCCACACACACGTGGTGGCAGCAGAGGTGATCGTGATGCCACGCTCTTGCTCCTGAGCCATGTGGTCCATGGTCGCTGCGCCGTCGTGGACTTCACCGATCTTGTAGCTCTTACCGGTGTAGTAGAGGATGCGTTCGGTCGTAGTGGTTTTACCGGCATCGATATGCGCCATAATCCCGATGTTCCGGGTGCGCTCCAGGGGAAACTCTCGCTTAGCCATCGTCTACTTCACTTCCATCTCAAAGGGCGTTGTCACGCAGGCAACAGGTAAATTCCTGAGCTGTGTATTCGGGGGGTGTGCAATCTCGTGCATGCGTGCACAAGGCCGTCGAGTGTATCGGTCGAAATCCAACCGCAACCCGCGTTTACTCGGTTGTTCTGCGCGCCATGTCTCAGCCCGACATTGCGACGGCTTGTCGCTGCCGACGACGCTCAGCCATCTCAGTATCGGAGGGTTCGAAGCGCCAGTCGCCGGGTCCGCTGCGGTTAGACGCGACCTTGGATGTAGTCGTGTAGCTGATCGTTCTCGCTCTCGAGTTCGCCAAGGCGGTACTTGACGACATCGCCAATGCTGATGATGCCCGCCATCGACCCATCGGCTTCGAGTACCGGAAGATGACGGATGCGGCGATCAGTCATTGCTTTCATCAACACGTCGATCGTGTCGGCCGGTTGGCACGTGATGACGTTGCTTGACATGGCCGAGCCGACCGTGAGGTGCAACGTGTCGTCGCCGTGCGTGGCAACCGAGCGGACCACGTCTCGTTCGGACAGGATGCCCGCAATCGTCTTGCCATCGTCGCAGACCACCAGGGCACCTACGCCGTGGTCCCGAAGCGAGCCAACCGCCTCGGACAGCGTGGCCGTCGACGCAATCGTGGCAACCGAGTTGCCCTTAACCGACAGTATGGATTGCACGTTCATCGAGTTCCCCTTGACGTTGGATACTCCCCTCAAGAGAACCTAGTGCAATTGTGAACCCGATGCCGCAGGGCAGGGAAAACGACAAAAGCCCCGAAGCCTCAGAAAGACTTCGGGGCTTTCATGTGATTCGAGTTACCAGCGGTAGTGAGCGAACGCCTTGTTCGACTCAGCCATCTTCTGGATGTCGTCGCGACGCTTCATCGCTGCACCGAGGCCGGTGGACGCATCCATGATCTCGTTGGCGAGGCATTCGGACATCGTCTTTTCACGACGGGCCCGAGCGAAGTCGACGAGCCAGCGAATGGCCAGCGTGGTCGAACGGCGCGGACGCACTTCGACGGGTACCTGGTAGGTGGCTCCACCGACGCGGCGGCTACGCACCTCGAGTGGCGGCTTCAGGTTGTCGATCGCGCGCTTGACGCTGTCGATTGCCAGTTCTTCACCTTCGAGGCGAGACTGGACGATAATCATTGCGTCGTAGACGATCTTTTCAGCGATCGTGCGCTTGCCGTGCAGCATGACCTTGTTGATCAACTGCGTGACGACGACGCTCTTGTAGATGGGATCCGCGACGAGTTCGCGGCGGGGAGCGGGACCTTTACGAGGCATCGTTCAGCCTACTTTTCCTTCTTGGCGCCGTAACGGCTGCGCGACTGCTTGCGGTTCTTGACGCCAACGGCATCGAGCGCACCGCGGATGATCTTGTAACGAACACCGGGAAGGTCGCGAACACGACCGCCACGGACGAGCACAATCGAGTGCTCCTGCAGATTGTGGCCCTCGCCCGGAATGTAGGCCGTGACTTCGATACCGGAGTTGAGACGCACACGTGCGACCTTACGAAGTGCCGAGTTCGGCTTCTTCGGGGTGGTCGTGTACACGCGGGTACAAACGCCACGGCGCTGCGGGGAGCCCTTGAGCGCCGGCGTCTTCGACTTGGTGACTTTGGAAGTTCGTCCTTGACGGACGAGCTGTTGGATTGTTGGCACGAATGAAACCTCGTTCGTCTGGACTGACCGTGCGCACCGATGGATACGACGGCATGGGGTGGGTTGGCCGGAACCACGAACGTGGCCGACCGCCGTACACCGAATGCCAGAGGACACCCGATGAGAGGACCGTGCAATGCTAGGTGCGTCGTGTTGATCGCGCAACGCGGGGCGCGTCCACCTTGCACCAG
Source organism: Candidatus Ilumatobacter herschelensis (assembly GCA_963926495.1). Lineage (GTDB taxonomy): Bacteria > Actinomycetota > Acidimicrobiia > Acidimicrobiales > Ilumatobacteraceae > Ilumatobacter_A > Ilumatobacter_A herschelensis. The sequence continues at coordinate 4,671 of CAWUXP010000243.1, read as the reverse complement.
CCCCCTATCATCGCCGGATGCCTGCGTCGCCTGCTGATCCGGAACCCATCGTCGTCGGGGCGGTTCTGGACACCTCTACAACGGCAGTCGCACGACGGACATCGCTTTCCCCAGAGGCCGTTTTGGTGGTCGCCTCTATCGCCATCCTCGGCGCGCTGTGGGTGGTGCTGCTCTGGCGCTATAGATATTGGATTGCAACCAACGACCACGCCGTGTTCCAGCTCGCGCTTGAGCAGATGCGAGACGGAGAGATTCCGCTCGTCGGCACCTACTCACGCCTGAACTTCAAGCATCCGGGCCCGTTTCGGGAGTGGCTCTTTTTTCTCCCGTACCTGGCGAGTGGCGGACGGGCCGCCACCCTCCCTGCGACGTCGATCATCTTCAACACATTGATGTTCGGTCTGTCGATCCGCGCTGGATGGAAGTGGGCAGCGACACGCGGCGCCTGCACCGCTGCTGTGTCCGTGGCCATCATGTACGTCGCGTTCGGCAAGCAATTGCACGTGCCTTGGAATCCGCTCCTCGCAGCGACGGCCCTCTTTGCAGCCTTCTGGGGCCTCCTGATGTACGTTCGCACCGGCCGGTGGACCCAGGCAGTTCTGTGTGCAAGCGCCGCTGCCCAGATGCATGTTTCGGCGGCGCCTCCTGCAATCGTGATCATCAGCATCGTCATCGGACTCTGGACGCTCGCCAAGACCGGCCGCTGGAAGTGGGATCCTGACTCAACGCCTTCCCGACTGATGGGTCTGAGCGCGATTGTCGCGTTCGTCGTCACGTGGTCCGGACCAATGATCGATGCGGTCAACGGTGGCCGGTCGAACACCTCAGCGCTGCTCGACGCGGGCAGCGGGGGCGACGATCGGTTGGGAATGTCGAACGCTCTCGCGCTGGCCGGGCGCATTGCACACCCAGGCGAAATCCTGGCAGGAACGTACCTCCGGCCTGGTTCGGAGATGGTGACCGGAACAGGTGGCTCGGTTCCCCTTGTCGCTTGGGCGTTGATCGGCCTGGTCTCCATCGGCGTCACGCTTCGCGCTGGCACGCGAGTCGATCGCGCCACCGTCTTCGTGGTCACCGCGCTCTCCGGCACGGCTGTTGCCTCGATCAGCCGATTCGTCCCACCGTTGTTCGGATATCTGTTCGCGTCGCTCACAGCAATTGCAGTGGTCGCAGTTACCGTCACCGTTTCCACCACCGTCGCTGTCGCGTTCGCCGACCACTCAGTGGTGCGTCTTGCTCGGTTCGACGTCAGTGCAATCGTCGCGGGCGGCGTGGCTGTGCTGTTGGCCGGAACGGCACTCGGTGCGAGCCAACTCAACCAGATCGTTCCGCAGCGACGCGCCATTGGGATCAACGGCGCAGTTGATGCAGCAGTTCAACCAGGTGTCACTTACGCCGTGCGCGCCGGTGGAAACATCGGGGCACTCCCCGAATCCGAAATAGCTCTGCAGATCGAACTGAGCGGCGCCGAAGCCACTTCGGACAGGTTCTCACTCGCCCTACCTGAAGAGGACGCCGAGAGTCCATTGTTCATTGCAGCAATGGCTGGTGTCCGTCAATGCCTGATCGACTTTGAGGTTGGTCGTGTGATCCTCGATGGTGAGATCGAATCCGTTGGTCAAGACTTTGCCATACTGTTTTTACAACCCAATGAACGGTCCCAGCTAAGCCGGTGCCCGCCGTTCTAAGTTCGCGCACGGTACGGCATGTCCGGCTCGGTCGACTGCGCCAAATCAGAGCTTGGAGCGTTGCAGCTTGCCCGTGACGGTCCGGGGAAGCTCGGTAGAAAAAGTCACGTCGCGGGGAACCTTGTAGCGGGCCAGCTGATCGCCCACGACCGAGCGAACCTGCGCTTTGGTGATCGTTGCTCCGGGCGCCTTAACGACGAATGCTGCAAGACGCTGACCGAAATCTCGGTCGGGGAGCCCAATGACAGCGACGTCGGCGACCCGGGGGTCGGCAAGGATGACGTCTTCGACCTCTAGCGGAAAAACGTTCTCGCCGCCACACACGATCATGTCGTCCGAACGCCCGGTAACGAACAGCAATCCCGTGCTGTCGAGAAATCCCACGTCGCCGGTTGACATCAACCCATCGATGACCTCCTTGCCGCCGCCCCCTGTGTAGCCGTCGAACTGCGCGCTACCACCGACGAAAATCCGACCGATCTCGCCGATTGGCAACAGCGCACCATCGCTGTCGACAATCCCGATCTCCGAGCCACCGAGTGCCTTGCCTGCGGTGGCTGGGTGCTCAAGCAGATCGGTCGGAGTCGCCAAGGTCGCCTGACCGACCTCGGTCGATCCGTAGAGGTTGTACAGGTTCGGTCCGCAACGTTCGAGCCAGTCGACAACCGTCGGTACAGGCAAGGCCGAACCGCTTGAAGCAACGACGCGTAGCGACTGGAGCTCTGCGCCGTCGAAGTCGGGCGAGCTGAGGAAACGCTGCAACAACACCGGTACGACCGCGAGGACGGTCACCTTGTGGTCACGCACCTGTGCGAGCGTCGCAGCGACGTCGAACCTGGCAGACACCACCGTTGTGCAACCGAGCGCAATCGCGATGCCGAGCTGAGCGAAGCCCCAGGCATGGAAGAGTGGAGAGGCAATGCCGACGATGTCGTCGGTGCGATACGGGATCCGTTCGAGGACAGACGTCGCCGCAGCCGGATCTGGGCGTCCCGATCGACGCGCCCCCTTCGGCGTGCCGGTCGTGCCCGACGTGAGCAGTACAGGGTTGATCGGCAGAGAAGCGCGAAGTGGAAGTCGCCACGCGCGATCCGCCGCGAGGACATCGAGTGAGGTGGTATTCGGTGACGTCTGGCTGGCCTCGGCACCGACGACAATGACGGTTACCGACCGCTCGGGTTCGAGCAGCGAGGCGAACTCGTCATCGATCGCAATCACGGAAATCGACTCCCGAGCTACGACTTCGTTCAACTGGCCTCCGGCGAAACCCGTATTGAGGTAGACGACCTCGACGCCGGCCTTGGCAGCCGCGACCGTGAGCTCGACAAACTCTCGGTGATTGCGACACATGAGCCCAAGCCGAGAGCCTCTGCCCACGCCAACGGCCTGAAATCCATTTGCGAGTTTCGTCGAACGCTGATCGAGCTCACGCCAGGTAATCGTTCCACGATCGTCGATAACAGCTGGAGCACCTGGCTGGTTAATCGCTGACGCCGCAACCAGAGCGGCGATCGTCGGGCCCCAGCGGGCGACCGCAACCGTCAACGCTGCAAGCCGAACCGGGCTGGCGAGGCCCGCTCGACGGAAAAGATCGATCATGCTTGCCGCACCGTCAGCCATGGGCGCACCGTACCGGTCGATGGGCCGACGAACGAAGATGACCCAGAACGCGCAACGGCCCGGGCCGCCTCACAAGGAGACGACCCGGGCCGCAGTGCAGTTCAGTTGGTGGTCAGCCGATCGGCTCGGTGGCCTTGGCCGCCTTGGTCGCATCGTACGAACCATGCAGGTTCGCGAGGAACGCTGCGGGATCTTCGACACCATCGTCGCTCGAGTAGAACGTCATCGGCTCGTAGTCCGGTGCTTCGATACCGAACTCGCGGTACTTCGGCATACCTGTGCCAGCTGGAATCAGCTTGCCGAGAATGATGTTCTCCTTGAGGCCAATGAGGTGGTCGGCGCGGCCATCGATGGCAGCCTCGGTGAGCACACGAGTGGTCTCCTGGAACGAGGCCGCCGACAGCCACGACTCGGTTGCCAACGAGGCCTTGGTGATGCCCATCAGCTCCGGACGGCCTTCGGCCGGACGCAGCGATTCTTCGACCATACGACGGTTCGTGTCGCGGAAGCGCTTGGAGTCGACGCGCTCGCCTGGCAGGAAGCCAGATCCACCCGGCTCCTGAACGCCGATGCGACGCGTCATCTGACGCACGATGAGCTCGATGTGCTTGTCATGGATCGACACGCCCTGGTCGCGGTAGACACGCTGGACTTCCTCGACCAAGTAGAGCTGGGTCTCGCGGATGCCCTTGATCTCCATGATCTCCTTCGGATCGAAGGGACCATCGACGAGCGGGTCGCCGGCCTTGACCGACTGACCATCGACAACGATCGGACGAGCACCAAGCGGCAGGACCACTTCGTGCTCTTCACCAGCATCGTCGATGACAACAACAGGAATGCCCTTGCCCTCGTCTTCACGAAGGTGGAGGATGCCGGTGGCCTTGGCGAGACGAGCTGAACCCTTTGGCGTACGAGCTTCGAAGAGCTCGACGACGCGGGGCAGACCACCAGCGATGTCCTTACCTGCAACACCACCGGTGTGGAAGGTACGCATCGTCAGCTGGGTACCCGGCTCACCGATTGATTGAGCTGCGATGACGCCGACGGCCTCACCGAGTTCGATCATCTTGCCGGTCGCCAGCGAGCGGCCGTAGCACATGGCGCAGACGCCGAGTTCGGCGTCGCACGTGAGCACCGAACGCACACGGATTCGTGTGATGTCCTTGTCCTCGCGAAGCGCTTCCATTTCCTCGTCGCCAACGATGGTGTTGCGTGGCAGCACCTTGCGGCCGTCTTCCATCGCCTTCACAAGGTTGGTGTCTTGAAGCAGCGCACGACCGTAGAGCTTGGTCTCGATGTAGGAACGGACGTTGGCCGTGTCCGGCGTGACGTTCTCGATCCAGACACCAAGCGTCGAGCC
>CAWUXP010000242.1:0-12756 GCA_963926495.1 Candidatus Ilumatobacter herschelensis | reverse complement strand
TGCGGCGTCTACCGGCACCGCAACCTCCAGCCGACATCGCCGTACCTGATGGGATTCTCCGATGACTTCTCGGTCTCGGTGTCGCGCTGGACCGAAGTGCGTAGAGCCGACATCGAGGAAGTACCAGGCCTTGAAATCTTGATGGACTCGGATGAGACAGGCGTGTGTCTGATCTCTGAGATGGAGGGACGCCGGCTCTACATGTTTAACCACATCGAATACGACTCGACGACGCTGGCCAAGGAGTACTTCCGAGACATCGCAGCGGGGACGCCAATTCCAGTGCCGCACAACTATTTCCCTAACGATGACCCCAACCTGGCCCCAGTCAACCGTTGGCGCTCCCACGCCTTCTTGCTGTTCAGCAACTGGATCAACCAGGTTTATCAGTCGACCCCTTTCGAGTGACTCATCAGCGCTCATCTGCGGATCACGACGCGGTCGTCATGATGCAGCAGGCACGACGCAGCAGGCATGCCGTGGGCCCCGGTAGAGTTCGGGTGTGGACGTACGCATCGGAGTCACCCAAGCCCCTCGTGAGATCAACCTCGAACTCGCCGAGGACGCAGATCGCGCCGATCTGAAGTCGCGCGTGGAGGCGGCGCTCTCTGGTGCGAGCGACGTGCTGTGGATCACCGACAAGCGTGGCAACGACATCGGAGTGCCATCATCGAAGATTGCCTACGTCGAGCTTGGTTCTGGCGAAAGTAGCCGCAAGATCGGCTTCGGAGACTAAGTCACCTGTGGTGAGGCCGACAGGCGCTGACCCCATGCGTCGGCCATCATGACCTCCCTCCTCGATCTTGACCTGCTTTGGGTGACGGGCAAGGGCGGTGTTGGCAAAACTTCGACCGCTGCGGCGATCGCTGAAGTCGCCGCACGCTCTGGTCGCTCGACACTCGTCTGCGAGATGGACGCGAAGGGCGCGCTCGCATCGGCGCTTGGCGTCGACGAACTCGACTTCACGCCAGTCGAGGTTGCGCCGAACCTGCATGCGATGTCGATGAGCACCGAAGATGCGCTTCGGGAGTACCTCCGACTTTTTGTGAGGATTCCGTTCATCGGGCGCATTGGGCCACTCGCTAAGACCTTCGACTTTGTGGCTGACGCCGCACCCGGTGTCAAGGAGATTCTGAGCGTTGGCAAGCTGTGCTTTGAGGTGCGCGAGAAAAATTACGACTTGATCGTCGTCGACGCCGAATCAACCGGCCACATCGTCAGCCAGATCGGGGCACCGAAGGTGATTGCCGATCTCGTGCAGGTTGGCTTGGTTCGTGAGCAGACCCAATGGATGCTGGACATCTTGAACGACGTCAACCGAACCGGGGTCGCGGTGGTCACCACCCCGGAAGAAATGCCGGTGACCGAATCATCAGAATTACTGCGCCGTCTGACGAGTGAAACCGGTGCGCACCCTGCCGTCGTGATTGCTAATCGCGTGCTTCCGGTGCTGTTCGACCGGCGCGAGCAGGCGGTGGTCGATCAGCTCGACGCGGCCCTCCCCACGCTCATCGACGCGGTCGGTCCGGGTGCCAGCGTCGTTCTCGAAGCAGCCCGTTTTACCGATGCTCGTCGGCGCACTGGCGCTCAGCACCTTGGTCGGATGCGCTCCGAGCTTGATGCCGCCGATCCGCCGCTCAACATCCCGATCATCACCGTGCCCGAGTTATTCGCACGCAACGGTGGTCGGCGCGTTGTGTCGTTGATCGCCGACGGGCTCGCTGACGAACTCGACATCGAGATTTCGAGTGGCCAACGAGCGAACGGTGAGTGAGCTCGACAACCTGCTCGCCAGCCGCGAGATGATCCTCGTGGCCGGCTCCGGTGGCGTTGGCAAGACCACGATTGCTGCAGCGATGGGCATTGCTGCAGCCCAACGTCAAAAGGGCAAGATCCTCGTGCTCACCGTCGACCCTGCCAAACGGCTTGCCACAGCATTGGGCCTCGACGAGGTCGGCAACAGCCCGGTCCGGATCGAGCCTGCAATTTTTAAAGCGGCCGGGGTCACCGTGCGCGGTGAGCTGTGGGTCGCAATGCTCGACACCAAGGCCGGGTGGGACGAGCTGATCCGCCAACACGCGCCCGATGCTGAAGTGCGCGAAGCCGTGCTGGCCAACCCGCTGTATCAAAACATCACGAGTCGCTTTGTTCACAGCCACGACTATCTCGCGATGGAGCAGCTCCATGACCTGCATGCGACCGGTGACTTCGACCTGGTGATCGTCGACACGCCTCCGTCGCGTAATGCGTTGTCGATTCTCGACGCGCCGAGTCGGATGATCGACTTTTTTGGTAGCCGACTGCTGCGCTGGCTCACCGTGCCGTATCGCTCGCGTCTTTTCACGGTGGCGTCAAAGCCGTTTTACCAAATTGCCGATCGCGTGCTCGGCTCCCGATTCCTCCAGGACATTGCAGACTTTTTTGTGCTGTTCCAAGCAATGGAAAAGGGGTTCGTCAAGCGAGCGCGTGCGGTCGAAGCATTGCTGGGCGATGCCCAGACGGCCTTCGTTGTCGTGACCACGCTCGAGACTGCTCCGAGTCACGAAGCAAAGTTCCTCGCCCAGGCGTTACTCAATCGAGGCATGACGCTCGGAGCAATGGTTGTGAACCGTGTGTTGCCGGCCCGACTTGCAGGGAACGATGCAATCGCTAGTGCCAACGCGCTTCTTGCAGCCGGGCCTGAACTCGTCGATGCTGTTGCCGAGCAGCTCGATGATGTTTCGCCCAAAACTGTCGCTGCGGTCCTCGCTCAACTCGCTGAGCGATTCGACGATGTCGCACTCGTTGCGAGCCGAGAAACCGAGCGTCGAGCAGAGCTGGCAACCTTTGCAACCACGATGCTTGATGCCCCGTGGCTCACCGGAGACATTCACGACATCGCCGGCCTGGGCGAGCTGGCTGAGCATCTACGCGTCGACTCCGTCAACGGCTGAACCGTCGCGCTCGAAACTGTCGGCCCGATTGCAACGGCTGTTGCTGTCGGATGCGGCAGACTCTCCTTGATGACTTCATTGGCCGACCTGTCACGGCAACACTCGTCACTCGATGACGACGACATCGATCATTTGCAGCGGCTTGGCGCCGAGTGGGCGTTTCTCGCTGATCTCTGCTTCGCCGATCTCCTGCTCTACGTCCGGTCGAACGATGGGAAGTGGGTCGTTGTTGACCAAGTCCGTCCTGCCACGAACCAAACCATGTATGTCGCTGACTACATCGGCACATGGGCGACCAGCGGCGCCAGCCTTCTCGAACAGGCCGCAGCCACCGGTGAGAGCCTCGCAGGCGAGATCGCAGCGAGATCAGGCGACCGGGCCAGCACCCGGCTGATGGCGATTCCCGTTCGACGAGAAGGCCGAGTGGTTGCCGTGCTCAGTAAGGAATGGAAGGTCCAAGACGGTCGCAGCCTCGGCGAACTCGAGCAGGCCTACAGCATCATTTTCGACAAGTTCGTCCTCATGATCAACGCCGGCACGTTCCCGTTCGCGGGCCGTGTTGCTGACTCGAGCGCAGCGCCGCGTATCGGCGACGGCGTGCTGATGCTCGATGCGAACGGCACGGTCACCTATGTGTCGCCGAATGCGAACTCAGCGCTCCATCGCGTCGGGATCCATGCCAACCCGGTCGGTATGCGGCTTGCCGAACTTGGGTTCCACGATGGCCCGGCCCGCCAGGCGTTCGAACGCATGGAGCCCGTGGTTGAGGAGTTCGAGCAAGGTGCCGACGTCACGCTCCTCAGTCGGTGCGTGCCGCTTATCCGACATGTCGATGGGGAACCGGTCGTCGACGGCGGCCTCATGCTCGTTCGCGACGTCACCGAAATCCGCAAACGCGATCGCCTTCTGCTCTCTAAGGACGCAACGATCCGTGAAATCCATCACCGGGTTAAGAACAACCTCCAGACCATCTCGTCGCTGCTGCGGCTGCAGTCGCGGCGCCTCACGAACCCGGAGGCCAAGGCGGCGGTGTCGGAATCGGTGCGCCGCATCCGCACGATTGCTCTGGTCCACGAGTCACTTTCGCGAGAGCCCGGCGAAGACATCGCATTCATCGAGATCGTGCGGCCGTTGCTCCGGCTGGCAGAAGAAGGTCTGCAGTCGCCTGACCGCCCGGTCCGGTTCACGGTCAGCGGTGATGGCGGTCGGATTGCTGCCGATACGGCAACACCGCTCTCGGTCGTGTTAACCGAACTGTTGCAGAACGCGGTCGAACATGGTTTCCCCGAGGGCAGCAGTGGTGGCGCAGTGACGGTGATGTTGACCCAGCGGCTTCACCAGCTCCATATCAAGGTCACCGACAATGGTCGTGGTGTCGACTCAGGTTTTGACCTTGACTCCTCGACGGGGCTCGGCTTGTCGATTGTCCGCACACTGGTGACGACAGAACTCAACGGAACCATCTCGATCCGTCCGGCAGTATCGGACGACCTCGACGCAGCAGGCCTTGGCGACGGCTCGTCGCACAACCACGGCACAGTGATCGAATTGTCGGTGCCGACCGTCGACGACTGAGTCGCTGAGGCGTGACGTCGAGAAAAATCAGCCGACGGCGGCGCGGGCGGCGCGGGTTGCGGCCACTCGCTTGCGACGGATGACGCGGCGCTCTTCTTCGGTGAGGCCGCCCCAGATACCGGAGTCCTGGTTGGTGTCGAGAGCGAAATCGAGACAACCCTGAGCGGACGGGCATTCGCCGCACACTTCTTTGGCGTTGTCGATCTGAACCAGCGCGTTTCCGGTGGTGCCGACCGGGAAGAAGAGCTCCGGATCGGTTTCACGGCACAGGGCGTCGTCTCGCCAATCGGTTTCCGCAGCTCCCAAGGTGATGCTGGACGCAAGAATCGTCACTGGTAAGTCTCCAAGGAGTTCGTTCGGGCGCTGCACGCGGGTCTGCAACGCAAGGTGTGTAGGGCCGCCCGCTCGACGGAGCAAATGTAGGCGCGACCACGGAACTCCGCAAGTGGCAGTGTGTGTGACACGCGCGGGCTTGACGCCGGCATCGCGCGCGTGCTGGGGGTGGATTCGGAGCTGGGGCCGGTCGGCCGCAATACTTGAAACATGCTGGTGATTGGACATCGAGGCGCTTCGGCTGCTGCTCCAGAGAACTCGATCCGAGCGTTCGAGTTCGCCGACAAGATGGGAGCTGACGGCGTCGAACTCGATGTCCGCTTGGCCCCTGACGGTCGATTGATCGTAAAACACGACCCACTGCCGAACGAACCGGCTGTACTCGACGGCTATCCGGTGCTCTGCGAGGTCCTTACAGCGTGCGGCGACATGCTCGTCAATGTCGAAATCAAGAACTCTGATGACGAGGCCGGCTATGACCCAACCGTGGCCGTTGCCGAGCTGGCCATCGCGGAAATGCGCAAGCACGGTGATGCATCGCGCTGGATTATCTCGTCATTCGACTGGGCCACTGTCCAGCGATGTCGCGAACTGGCACCCGATTTGATGACGGCTTATTTGGTGATGAATGCCACTTCCGAAGTGATCGAGCAGACCGCTGCTGCTGGCCATGCTGCGGTGCATCCGTGGGAGCCGACCATCGATCAGGCAATGGTCGATCGCTGTCATGGCGCCGGCATCGCAATCAACACCTGGACTTGCAATGACCCCGAGCGGTTGCAAGAACTCGCTGCGATCGGTGTCGACGGCGTCTGTACCGATGTGCCGGACCTAGCGCTGATGGCGCTGGGTCGTCGGATCAGCCCGGAAGGGCAGTGGGGAACACGAGCTTGACGGCGTCGGGCACGTGGACGAACTCGAGTCGTCCGGTGTCTCCGAGTGCGTCACCGTCGACCTGATAGGGGAACGGCGTTGCGTGTTCGATCACCAGATTGCTCACGTCAGTCCGCACGTCGAGATGGTCGGCTGGCTGAACGCCTCCACCCTTGAGTGCTCCGGCGAGTGAGCTGAGGATTGCCCGTGCGTTCATCGTCTTGAACGTGATAGCGACCAAGCCCCGATCGAGTGTTGCGGCGGGGGAGAGGTCGAGCGGCCGATTCCCGAGGTACGTATACGGGTTCGTGTTCAGCACGATCGTGAAATACCCGTCGTCGATGGGCTCCCCGCCGTCGCCGGTGACGCTGAAGTGCGGGTGCTGACGGTCGTATCCCCGCAACCAAGTCGAAAGGCCGGCAGAGATAAACAGTGGGTGCCCGAGCCAGCGCTTGAGCGATCCACGCTTTTCGACTTGTTGCACAACAGCAGCGTCGTAACCGACTCCGACGTGGAAGCAAAAGTAACGACCGTTGACCTGGCCGAGGCCGATCGGGCGGAGGTCTGCGGCGTCGAGGCCCCTGGCCAGGTACTCGACCGCTTCGACCGGGTCGTTAGGCATTCCGAGGGTGCGCGCAAACACATTGGTCGAGCCACCGGGCAGGACGCCGAGTGCGGTGTCGGTGCCGGCGATGCCCGTGGCGACCTCGTTGAGCGTGCCGTCGCCGCCGTAGCCAATTACGACGTCAACGCCTCGACGGGCCGCGTCGTGGGCAAACCGGGTTGCGTGGCCTCGTCGATTGGTTTCGACGATCTCGACATCGTGGCCCCGACTGAGCCGACGGTGGACGACGACGGTGTTGCGCGCTGTCACCGATGAGGCGAACGAGTTGACCACGAGCAAGACCTTCACTGCCCGGAACGGTACAAGGCGGTCGTCTCGACGCGCGTCACATCGGTGAGCTCGAATTGGGTTCGTACTTGACTCACCGGTAACTTAAGTGGCCTTATGAATGTCATTGTCTGTGTGAAACAGATCCCTGACCCGGCATTGCCGGGTGAGCTGGATCCCTCGACCAACACGCTCAAGCGAGACGGGAAACTCATCCTCGATGAGTCGGACAGCTATGGCGTCGAAATGGCGCTCCAGCTGGTGAACACCGCTGGTGAAGGCTCTGTCACCCTGGTCTCGATGGCCCCGAATGACGAGGTGTCCGGTCTTCGTACTGCGCTCGCCATGGGCGCCGAGAAGGCTGTCCTCGTGTCTGACCCGGCGCTTGCCGGTGCTGATGCGCTGACCACCGCCAAGGTCCTCGCTGGCGCTGTTGGCCGGGCGGGTGATTACGACCTCATCATCGCGGGCACCGAGTCGTCTGACGGCTACACCGGCACCGTGCCAGAGCAGATGGCCGAAGTCCTCGGACTTCCGTCGGTCGGTTTCGCCAAGACGATCACCGTCGATGGTGGCACCGTCAAGGTTGACCGTCAGACCGAAGCCGGTTACGACGAAGTCACCTGCACGCTCCCCGCAGTGGTCTCCGTGACCGCCGGTGTCGTCGAGCCTCGCTACCCGAGTTTCAAAGGCATCATGGCCGCCAAGGGCAAGCCGGTCGACACCGTCACCGCTGCCGACCTCGGCATCGAAGCCGTGTCGTGGGCACAGCAAATTTCATCGGTCGACGACGCTCCTGCCCGTGAGGCCGGCGAGGTCATTGAAGACGATGGCGAAACATTCAACAAGATCGTCGAGTTCCTCGACGGATTGAAAGTGATCTGATCATGAGTATCGACAACATCTGGGTGTTCGCACAGGCAGACGGCGATAACGCCAGCACGGCCACGCTCGAACTGCTTTCCAAGGCCAACACGCTCGGCGGTTCGGTGACGGCATTCGTCTCTGGCACAGCCGGAGGTGCGGCCGCAGCGTTTGCTGATCACGGTGCCGCAAAGATCTACGAGACCGGTGACCTCGCTGGTGCACTCCCGGGCCCTGCGGTTTCGTCCGCAATGCAGGCCGTGATCAACGGTGGCGACGCTCCCGACCTGATCATGTTCCCGCAAAACTACGAAGGCCGTGACGTCATGGCTCGCCTGTCGGTCAAGCTCGACCGCACCGTCCTCACCAACTCGACCGACATCACGGTCGATGGCGACTCGGTCACCGTGCAGACGCCGATCTTCGGTGGCTCCAAACTGGTGAACTCCACGTTTACCGGCGAGCGTCCGTTCCTCGCAGCCTTCCGACCGAAGAGCTTCGAAGCAACTGGTGGCGCTGGCGCCGCCGGTGAGATCGTCGCAGCAGCTGCTGGCGAGCTCGGTGCAACCGGTGGCGCCACGGTCACCGCTGTGCATGTCGAGGAAACCAGTGGCCCGAAGCTCGACGAGGCAGCTGTTGTCGTCGGCGGCGGTCGTGGTCTTGGGGAAGCCGAGAAGTACGAGATGATCGAGACTCTCGCCAAGCTGCTCAAGGGTGCGCCTGGCGCATCTCGTGCAATCGTCGACGCCGGCTGGGTTCCTTACAGCTACCAGGTCGGTCAGACCGGCAAGGTCGTCAAGCCGACCGTGTACATCGCTGCTGGCATTTCTGGTGCCACACAGCACATGGTGGGCATGAAGGGCTCGAAGAACATCATCGCGATTAACAAGGACAAGGAAGCACCGATCTTTGGTGTCGCCGACCTTGGCATCGTGGGCGACGTCCACAAGGTCCTCCCACAGTTGATAGCGGCGCTCGAAGCCCGAGGCTGATCATCTGTTTCCGAATTGATTTGAATTGAAAGAGTCGGACTCGTTCTTCGGGTCCGGCTCTTTGCTTTTTCCCGCTGGTTCTCTCCTAAACTCCGCCCATGTCTGCTCTCATGGTTTGGATCGATCAGGACCTCTGCACTGGCGACGGAATTTGCTCAGAGATCTGCCCTGACGTCTTCCAAGCTCGCGACGACGGACTCTGGATCGTCAAGGAAGAAGCGTCGCACTTCGGTACGACGATCCTGTTCGATGGTGGTGAAGGCGCAGGCCACGGCCCCGACATGGGCAATGGCGTTGCCCGCATTCCTGACGCGCTCATCGACACAGCTGCCGATGCAGCCGAAGAGTGCCCCGGCGAGTGCATCATGATCGAGGTCAGCGACCCGGAAGTGATCAGCGCCCGCGGCGTCTGACCACCGACTGACTACACCGCGTCGCGGGCGTTGATCGCCCAGGCAACGCCTTCATCAGGATCTTCGATTGCCAGCTGGAGTGTCCAGCCAATCGACGGTTCGAATGCGTCCCAGCGGAACCATTCCAGCTCGTTGAGGACCTGACCGATCTCGTCAGGGTTGACCGGCCAGTCGTCGAGCAGGTCGCCGAGTGCGCCGATGACCCACCATGCACCGAACCGGCCGCTTGAGGCCCCACGCCGCCGACCGTGCGCTCCGCCGCTTGCGCCGGCCCAAGCGAGCCAGCCAAGCGCCTCGGCAGGCTCGAGTGGTGCAATTCGTGCACGTCGAACGCCAAGCGCACCAATGGCTGCACCGATGTCGCCTTCGACACAAACGGCCTCGGCGCGCCCATTTGAAGCACTGGTCCACGGTTCGACGAGCTGGCGGACGGCCAATTCGACCTCGTCGTCGAGGCGTTCGGCATCCGCAGACGTTTCGATCTCCTCCCAGGCATCGGAGAGGTCAGGGGCCGGAAACTCGGCGCCGTTGTCAGAGTATGTTGCGACCTCGTACCGGGGTTCCCAGCCCTGTACTTCGGTCGGGATGTCGAGGACGGGAGCAAGCTCGGGATCGTTGACGATCTCGCCTCGTATCGCCCGCTCATGGGCGACGAACGCTGCGTGTGGGCCCCGACCGACTTCACCTTCGAGATCGATCCAGGTGTGGTGCTGTGCGGCAACCTCGGTGAGTGGGCCCGTGGTGAAGCGTCCGGCCAGTCCGTCGGCCTCGTCGAGGACGATGCCAACGAATGGAGGCGGAGCGAGCAGTGCGAGCCGGTATTCGGCAAGCGTCGCCGCCGGCCAGAGCTGGCGACCTGTTTTGACCGCTGATCGAGCGCGATCACGCACGCGCAGCAGCCCGTCCCAGTCTTGCGATGAACAACGGTTGTCGATCATCCGCACCAGCCCGTCGAGGTCGGCCGAATGGATCAGATCTTGGAGATCTTCATCGGGCTCGAAGTGCGGCTCGTCGGACATATCCGCATCCTTCCACGAAAGAGTCCGCTTCCCCTCGGGGCAGAAGTGAACATACGTAAGAGTCAGTGGTTAGACGAGGGGCCAGGGGTAGCGCCGACCGGTCGGGTCGGTGGGGAAGCGGCGATGTTTGACGCACCAGGTGGCTCGGCCCTGGATTGCTTTGACTTCGTCGTCGCTGAGCAGTGTCGCGATGTCCAGCGGGATCCGATCGACGAGTTTTTTGACCTTGTCGAGCATGGGCTCGGGGATCTCTTCGTCAGCGAAGTCCCAGATAACAGTGCGGAGCTTGTACTCGGCAGCAAAGCACAGGCCGTGGTCGATGCCCCAGACCTGGGCGGGCATGTCCGTGCCGTCGTCGAGCGTCTTTTCGGGGACGAGGATGCAGTGGCCGCTTTTCCGGTCGGTGTTGTTGCAGATGATGTCGAGCAGCGCCAATGCCCGGAATTGATCGTCGAGGTCTTGTCGCACTTCTCGAATCGTGAAGTAGTGCTCGGCGAAGTCGCCGGCGACGAACCACTGCACTGACCCCTCGCCGGCCGGGCCATCACGCAGCACCGTCGGTGGGATGACCCCAAGGCCGAGCGCCTCACTCATGCGATAGGTCGCTACCTCGCGACGGTGTAAGCCTGGCTCGAAGTCCCAAAGCGGCCGCTCGCCACGCATCGGCTTGTAGATCGCCGGATGCGACTTGCCTTCGTGGACCACGTGTACGAGGAATGTGGCGTTGCTGCTGTACGGCATCCGCCCTTCGATCTCGATTTCACCGTGCAGCAGGTGCGCAATGGGGTCGTTGATTGAATCAATGCGGAGTTCGACTCCGCGGTCTTCTGGTTCCTGTTCGTCCGAACCAGACTCGTCGTCCCAATCATCGTCAGGCTCAACCTCGTCGAGGGCCATGTCGTCGTTTGGCATGTGAATTAGTTCATGCGCGGGCAGGCGTGGCCGTCAGGATCGATCGGCTGTGTGCACCACTGGCAGTCGGGGCGGCCCGATCCGACGAGGCGATCGGCGTGATCGCAGAAGGCTGCTGCCTGGCCGCGGCTGACGTACAGGCGGACGTGGCCGCGATCGTCGTCGATCATCTCGCCGTCTTCGTCGACATCGCCAACTTCTTCAAGCTGGATGAGGAGTTTGTCGGTCGCTCGGTCGTATCCGAGGCCGATCGGGCCGAGGACGAACGATGCGTCGACAGGTTCTGCAAGTTCGAGGGCACCCGGCATTGGTCGGTCTTCAGGCGGTGGAAGATCACTCAGCACCTTGCGGAGGTACTGGACAATCGCCGCGGTCTGCTGCTTCTCGCACTTGACGGTGACGCGCTGGCCCTCAGACCGGACCTGCATGAAGAATGTTCGGTTGCCAGGGACGCCGACGGTGCCGGTGGTGAAGGCGTCGACGTTGTCGAATTCGTAGAAGACGCTCATGCAGGCTTCAACTCGGTGAGCGGCCGGCCAGTCGAGTTCACGGCGAGCACAATAGGTCCGCTTGCGTGCCAGGTGACTGCAGTGACTGACGCCGGGCTGATGACAATCCGCTGGAACAGGTCGATGTGGGTGCCCATGGCGTGGGCAACGGCTGCCTTGATCGTGTCGGCGTGGCTGACACAGACGATCGTTCCGCCGGGGTGCAGTTTGCGCAGCTTGTCGAGCGTTCCGACCATCCGGGTCTGCATCTCGGTGAAGCTTTCGCCGTTCGGGAACCGGAATGTGGAAGGTGCACGCTGCACGGTCTGCCACTCCGGGAGCTTTATCAAATCCTTGAGCTCTTTGCCGGTCCAGTCGCCGAAGTCACATTCGAAGAGGCCGCGTTCGATCTGCGTCTTCAGGCCGCAGGCGGCCGAGATCGGAGCAGCGGTCTCTTTCGCCCGCTCGAGCGGCGAGCTGTACACGGCGTCGATCTTGAGTTCGGCCAGACGAAGCGCAGCGATTTTGGCCTGCTCGTGGCCCAGGTCGGCGAGGTGCAGGCCCTTGGCGCGACCCGGCAAGACCTTGCCCGTTGTGGGTGTCTGGCCATGCCGAACCATCAGAATGGTCGTCGGCTTCGGGCCATGATCGGCAGCCCGCTTCTTTGGAGCAGCCTTGGTCCGAGCTGCCGTCTTCGTCGCGGCTTGCTTCGCCGCACGCTTCGGTGCTGCTGATTTCTTGGTGCCAGTTATTGTCGCCATGAGGAGTCCAACCTACTGTCGGTTGCAATGCCGACGCCCGCCCAGCGCACAAAGTCACTGAAGGTTCTGACTCGGGAGATTCATGCGTGTCAAACCTGCCCACGGCTGGTCGAATGGCGCGAGCAAGTCGCTGTCGAGAAGCGCGCGGCGTATCGCGACGACGACTACTGGGGCAAGGCGATCTCGGGGTTTGGTGACCCAGCCGCACAGATCGTGATCCTCGGGCTCGCTCCCGCCGCCCACGGAGCCAACCGGACCGGGCGGATGTTTACCGGCGACCGCAGCGGCGACTGGCTGTTCCGCTCGATGTACACCGCCGGCTTGGCCAACCAGGCCGAGTCGACGTCCAGCGCCGACGGATTGACGCTCACCAACGCCTGGGTCACGTCGGCGGTCAAGTGCGCGCCGCCCTTGAATAAGCCCACGACGACCGAACGCGACGAGTGCCGGCCGTTCCTGGAGCGCGAACTCGAAGCCCTGTCTGCTGCGAGCGTGGTGATCTGTCTCGGCGCGTTCGGCTACGACGCAGCGACGAACTTCTTCGGTGTTCGTCCGAAACCGAAGTTTGGTCACGGCGTCGAAGTACCCGTCATCTCATCCGACGGCCGCGCGCTCACGGTCATCTGCAGCTATCACGTCAGTCAGCAGAACACGTTCACGAAGCGGCTGACCGAACCGATGCTCGACGCGATCTTCACCCG
>CAWUXP010000241.1:0-4734 GCA_963926495.1 Candidatus Ilumatobacter herschelensis | reverse complement strand
CTCGGGCAAGACGCTCGCGTCGTTCCTCTCGTCGATCGATCGGTTAACCACCACGCCGCGACCCGAGGAACGATCGCACCGCACCCGTGTGCTGTACATCTCGCCGTTGCGCGCGTTGGCGTTCGACATCGAGAAGAACTTACGTGCCCCATTGAAGGGCATCGAGTTCACCGCCGAACGCTTGGGCGAGGGCTTCACCGCCCCAGAAGTTGGGATGCGTACGGGTGACACGCCATCGAACGATCGACAGAAACTGATTCGTCGGCCGCCCGACCTCCTGATCACCACCCCCGAGTCGCTCTATCTGATGTGTACATCGGCAGCGCGCGAGACACTCGTCGGCGTTGAAACGGTGATCATCGACGAAATTCATGCAATGGCCACGACCAAGCGCGGTGCTCATCTTGCGCTCACACTCGAACGGCTTGAGTTGATCACCGACAAGCCGCCACAACGGATTGGCCTGTCGGCCACCCAGCGGCCGCTCGAAGAGATCGCCGAGTTCCTCGGTGGGTTCAGCGAACCAGGTGTGCGGCGACCGGTCAAGATCGTCGATGCGGGTATTCGGAAGGATCTCGAAGTCGAAGTGGTCATCCCACTCGAAGACATGTCGAAGCTCGGTCAGCGCCAGCCGGTCGACCTGCAGTCTGGAACCGCAGGGTCAGGCATGGGCGATTCCCGATCGTCGATCTGGCCGAGCATTTATCCCGAGATCCTCAAACGAATCCTGGCAAACCGGACCACGATCATCTTTTGCAACGCGCGGCGAGCAGCCGAACGGCTTGCGGCGAAACTCAACGAACTCGCCGTGCAAGAGGGCGTTCCAGGCGTCGTCGATCCCGAGACCGGTCACATGGTCGAAGAACTGGTCAGGGCGCACCACGGATCGCTCGCACGCGAACAGCGCGTGGTTATCGAAGACCAGCTCAAGCGTGGCGAACTCCGTGCCATCGTTGCCACGTCGTCGCTCGAACTTGGCATCGACATGGGTGCTGTCGACCTGGTCATTCAGGTCGAATCGCCGGGTGCTGTGAGCCGTGGCCTGCAGCGCATTGGCCGCGCCGGCCACCAGGTCGGCGAGCCATCGCGTGGCTCGATCTTCCCGAAGCACCGTGGTGATCTGCTCGAAGCCGCAGTGGTCACGCGTCGAATGATCGACGGGGAGATCGAATCCAGTCACTACCTCCGCAACCCGCTCGATGTGCTCGCGCAGCAGATCGTCGCGCACCTCGCGGCCGTCGAAGAATGCACGGTCGCCGAGGTGACCGATCTCGTGCGGCGCTGCGCGAACTTTGCCGAGATCTCCGACGACCTGCTGAGCAACGTGCTCGACCTGCTGTCTGGCCGCTACCCGAGCGAAGAGTTCAGCGAACTCCGGCCACGCATCGTCTGGGATCGTGTCAACGACACGCTGCGCGCTCGCGAGGGTTCCAAGCGGCTGGCCGTCACATCGGGTGGCACGATTCCCGACCGCGGGTTGTTCGGCGTCTTCCTCCCCGATGGCACACGCGTCGGCGAGCTCGACGAGGAGATGGTCTACGAGTCGCGTCCTGGCGAAACCTTCGTACTCGGGGCATCAACCTGGCGGATCGAAGACATCACCTTCGAACGCGTCACGGTCACTCCGGCTCCGGGGCAACCCGGCAAGATGCCGTTCTGGCACGGCGACCGGCCGGGTCGGCCGCTCGAACTCGGCAGGGCACTCGGCGCCTTCGTTCGTGAGATCCACGAGCTCGACGACAAATCAGCCCACACCCGGCTGATGGAGCACTACCGGCTCGATGCGTTCGCCGCGGGCAATCTGATTGCGTATATCGGTGAGCAGGCCGAGGCGACGGGTGCGGTGCCGGACGATCGCACGATCATCGTCGAGCGATTCCGTGACGAGATCGGCGACTGGCGGATTTGCATCCTCAGCCCGTTCGGCACGCCGGTTCACGCGCCGTGGGCCATGGCGATTGAGCGTCGGCTGATGGAGCAGTACGACATTCCGGTTGAAACGATGTGGGGCGACGACGGCATGGTGTTGCGGCTCCCCGAGTCGGCCGACGAGTTGCCGCTCGAAGCCATCCTCATCGACCCGGAAGACATCCACGAGCTCGTGGTCGAGATGCTCCCGCAAACGGCACTTTTCGCCGCTCGGTTCCGGGAGTGTGCTGGCCGCGCCCTGCTGCTGCCACGCCGCCGCCCTGATAAGCGCACACCGCTCTGGCAACAGCGCCAGAAGGCCGCCGACCTGCTGGCCGTCGCGTCGAAGTATCCGACATTCCCGATCCTCCTGGAGGCCTCGCGCGAGTGCCTCCAAGACGTGTTCGACGTCCCGGCGCTGCGCGAGGTGCTCGGCGATTTGCGAAGTCGCAAGGTGCGCGTGGTCAGTGTCGACACTGCCAAGGCCAGCCCGATGGCATCGAGCCTGCTGTTCAACTGGATCGCCGCGTACATGTATGAAGGCGACGCCCCGCTCGCCGAACGGCGTGCTGCGGCACTTGCACTCGACCGCGATCTGCTGCGTGACCTGCTCGGTGCTGAAGAGCTACGCGATCTGCTCGACCCCGAGGTGCTCGCCGACGTCGAGCTGCAACTGCAGTGTCTGACACCCGGCCGCCGGGCGCGAAGTGCTGACGAACTGCACGATGTGCTGCGCAAGGTGGGCGATCTGTCGGCTGCTGAAATCGATCTGCGTTGCCGGTCGGCGGCTGACGAAGCGGCGGCGGCACGCGAAGTGCAAGCTGCCGATGGTGAAGCGGGTGTCGACGCCGCACCGATCGAGCACGCTCCTGCCGGTCAACCGAACGAACGGGCGGTGGAGTGGCTACAGGAGCTGCTCCGTGAGAAGCGCGCCATCGAAATCTCGGTGGCCGGTGAAGTCCGCTACGTGGCCGGCGAAGATGCTGCTCGCTACCGCGATGCGCTCGGGTGTGCGATTCCGCTCGGTTTGCCAATGGCGTTTACCGAACCGGTGGCGCGGCCGCTCGAAGAACTCGTGGGCCGGTTCGCCCGTACCCATGGCCCGTTCGTTAACGCCGATGTGGCTCGTCGGTTCGGAGCGCCGCCAGAACGCATTGCCGGTGCATTGGCGGCGCTTGAGGGCGAAGATCGGGTGGTCCTGGGTGAGTTCCGGCCCGAGGGTGTCTCGCGCGAGTTTTGTGAGGTTGATGTTCTGCGCCAGCTGCGCCGTCGGTCGCTGGCTTCGTTGCGTAAAGAAGTCGAGCCGGTCGAGCAGGCGGCGTTCGCCCGGTTCCTCCCGGCGTGGCACAACATCCCGGCCGAACGGCGCGGCATGGACAGCCTCATCGAGTCGCTCGGCATGCTCACTGGCGCAGCGCTGGTTGCCTCAACGATCGAGGCCGACGTGTTGCCGGCGCGGGTGCGCGGCTTCCGCCCATCGATGCTCGACGAACTCTGCACGGCAGGTGAGTTGGTGTGGATCGGTGCCGGTGCGGTCGGCGCGAAAGATGGTCGGATCCGCCTCTGTTTCGCCGATCAGCTGGCGCTGCTGTCACCCGGCTGGGAAGAACGTGACCGACCCGAAGGTGCAATGCACGATGCGATCCGAATCTTACTGGCCGAACGGGGCGCCAGCTTCTGGGGCCAGCTGCGCGCGGCAGCGCCTGGGTCCCTTGACCCGGAAATCCTTGCTGCACTGTGGGATCTCGTGTGGGCAGGCGAAGTCACAAACGACTCGCTGGCCCCGCTGCGCGCCGTACTGGGCGGCGCCAAGGTCAAGGCCGGCTCGAAGCACTCGACGAACTCGACAACGCGTCGCGGTGGTCGGCCGCGACCGGGTCGGTTGAATCGCATCGGCCCACCCGCTGGGCAGGGGCGGTGGAGCCTGGTTGCACCGCTGCTCCTCCCGGCAGTCCACCCAACCGAAGCGTCGCATGCACAAGCGCTACAAATGGTTGAGCGGTACGGCGTGGTCACCCGCGAGGCGGTTTTGGCCGAGGGCATCGCCGGGGGCTTCACCAGCGTCTATGGGGTACTGAAGGTGCTCGAAGAGCGCGGCCAGATCCGCCGTGGCTATTTCGTCGACGGTCTCGGGGCGGCTCAGTTCGCCGTGCCCGGCGCGGTCGATCGGTTGCGTGCGGCACGCGAAACACCCGACCCGCTGCTGCATCCCGAGAACGTCCCCGACCCAATCGTGCTGGCCACCACCGATCCGGCCCAGCCGTTCGGCGGGGCACTCGACTGGCCTGCCACTGCGGGTCGGCCTGCGCGGAACGTGTCGTCGTTGACGGTGCTGCGTGCAGGTGAGCCGTTGGTCTGGTTCGACAAGCGCGGTCACCATCTCGTGACATTCCCGAATGCGTTGATCGACACCAGTTGGATTGCGGCGCTGCAGATGCTCGTCACCGACGGCCGGATGAAGGCGTTCGAAATTCGCAAGGTCAACGGTGACACCCTCTTGGGCGCCGACACGCCCGAGGGCTTCATCGAACTGCTGCGTGCCAGTGGGTTCGCCGACGGCTACCGCGGCATGACCTTCCGCGGCTGATTGTCGCCGAGCGCTGGCACGGCGCCGCGGCACCAACCGCCGGGGCCGGCAAAGCAGCCCGGCAAATCAGTCCGGCAAAGCAGCCCGGCAAATCAGCCCGGTGACACCGAGGTGTCCGGGACCCAGTTGCCGTGGAAGCCGAATGGCACACGCTGGGGGAGCGTGATTCGGGCGACTTCGCCGCGTCCGAGGTCCTCGGCGTCGAGCACGCAGAGATCGCTCGTGTCGGTGGTGGCGTC
>CAWUXP010000240.1:0-2883 GCA_963926495.1 Candidatus Ilumatobacter herschelensis | reverse complement strand
GGTCTCTTCGAGGCAGCAAAGAGCCGGTCCGAGAGCTCCGGCTCGCAGGTCTGGGCCATCGGCGTTGACTCTGACCAGTACAACACTGCCGGTGTTGACTTCCAGCCCTACATCCTGACCTCGATGCTCAAGCGCGTCGACGTGGCGGTCCTCGAGATCGCCACGGCGCAGGCCGAGGGCACCTTCACTGCTGGCAACACCGTGTATGACCTCTCGGTCGACGGCGTTGGCTACTCCACCACGGGTGGCTACCTCGACGACATCGTCGATCAGCTCGAAGCCTTTAAGGCACAGATCATCGCCGGCGAGATCGTCGTTCCGACCGCTCCGGCCTGAGCACCTGACTTCAACTGAATGAACATCTTCACGGTCTGACATAGACATTGGAGCGCGAGAGCGGGATCGGATTCTGTCCGGTCCCGCTCTTTGCGTTTTGGGCCGACTTCTCAGAGTTTTAGATCACACAACCGTCGCGCGGCTAAGTTGCTCAGCGTTCTGTTCTAAGAGGTAACTGGTGAGGGAGATACGTGTGTCGATACCGGCGATCGAATTGATTGGCATCACCAAGCGTTTTCCAGGCGTCATTGCGAATGACAATGTCAACCTCTCGGTCGAGCAGGGCGAGGTACATGCGATCTGCGGCGAGAACGGCGCAGGCAAGTCAACGTTGATGAAGATTCTGTACGGCATGCAGCAAGCCGACGAGGGCGAGATGCGCGTCGCCGGTAAAAAGGTTGAGTTCTCGTCGCCTACCGATGCGATCGCGCAAGGCATCGGCATGGTGCACCAGCACTTCATGCTTGCCGACAACCTGTCGGTGCTCGAGAACGTAATCCTCGGTTCTGAGCCAGTGAAGCGCGGCGGTCGTATCGACTTTGCCACCGCCGAACAGCACATTGCCGAAGTCGGTCGTTCGTACGGGCTCGACGTCGACCCCAATGACCTGGTTGAGACGCTTGAAGTTGGCGAGCAGCAGCGCGTCGAGATCATCAAGGTGCTGTATCGCGGGGCAAAGATCCTGATCCTTGACGAGCCGACCGCCGTGCTCGTGCCGCAAGAAGTCGAGGAGTTGTTCAACAACTTGCGCCAGTTGAAGCGTGATGGTGCGACGATCATCTTCATCGACCACAAGCTGCAAGAAGTGCTTGAGATTGCCGACCGAATCACCGTCCTCCGTCGCGGCAAGACAATCGACACGGTCAATGCGGCCGACGTTACCGCGGCTGATCTCGCCGAGTTGATGGTCGGGAGTGAACTGCCGAGTCCCGAAACGTCTGACTCGACCGTGACCGACGAGATAGCCCTTGAGGTGCGCGGTCTCACGGTCAACGGGCCTGATGGCCGTCCAGTTGTCGATGGTGTCAGCCTCCGGGTACACAAAGGCGAGATTGTCGGCATCGCCGGTATCGAGGGCAACGGACAGACCGAGTTGGTCGACGCGATCGTCGGCACCGCAGAGGCCGACAGCGGAACAATCTCGCTGCTCGGTAACGAGATCACCAGGGCTTCGGTGAGAGATCGTCGCGAGGCGGGTCTGGGCTATGTGCCCCAGGATCGCCATCGAGAGGGCCTACTCCTCGACGCATCACTCTGGGAGAACGCCGCGCTCGGGCATCAGACCAGTGCGCCGTTCGCGAAGGGCTTCTGGATCGATCGTAAGGGCGCCCGCGCGAGGACGGAGGAAATCCGAAGTGAGTTCGACGTCCGCTCGCCGAGCGTCGAAGTGTCGGCCCGGGCGCTGTCTGGCGGCAACCAGCAGAAGCTGATCATCGGTCGGGAGATGACCGCCGAACCTGATGTGTTGATTGCCGCGCACCCGACCCGCGGTATCGACGTTGGCGCGCAGGCCGACGTGTGGAACGACATTCGCGAAGCCCGTGGAAAGGGCCTGGCAACGCTGCTGATCTCTGCCGATCTCGATGAGTTGATTGGCCTCAGTGACACGATCGTCGTGATGTTCCACGGCAAGTTGGTCGCCACGCTCAATCCGGCCGACGTGACGCCGCGGTTACTCGGCGGCTACATGACGGGCGTGACACTCGATACTGCGGCAGCTGACGGCCACTCTGAATCGGCCAACGAAGGGACAGACGCATGAACACATCGCTGATACGCCGTCTCGGCTTGTCGCTCGCCGCGCCAGCGCTGGCGGCAGCATTTGCGCTGCTCATCTCGTCGCTTGTGCTCACCCTGTCGGGAAGCAGCTGGCTTGATACGTACAGCGAGATGCTCTCGACCGCCTCGAAGCTGGAGTCGATGGTCGACATCTTGAACCGCGCTACACCGCTCTACATCGCTGGTGTCGCTGTGGCGATTGGGTTCAAGATGAACCTCTTCAACATCGGCGTCGAGGGGCAGTACATCCTCGCGTCGTTTATGGCGGCCTGGGTCGGCTCGCAGTTCAATCTGTGGGGCCCGATTCACATTGCGTTGATCTTGTTCGTTGCCGTCACCGTTGGCGGTCTTTGGGCAGGCCTCGCTGGCCTCCTCAAGGTCACCCGAGGCGTCAACGAAGTGATCTCGACAATCATGCTCAACTTCATTGCGACCGGCGGCATTATCGCCGCGCTGCTCCCGCTGGCGATCGACGATCCGACCGATCCGAACCAGGGCACGCCGGTGATCGCAGAGTCGGGCTGGATGCCGAACCTCAACGGACTGTTGGAGATCTTCACCCGCGACATTGTCAAGGGTCGCCAGCTCGGTGGAATGTTCGTGATCGCCATCTTGCTGGGGATTGGCTACAGCATTATCGTCAACCGCAGCCGGTTCGGCTTTGACCTGCGAGCCAGCGGCATGAACCCGTTCGCGGCGCGGGCCGGAGGCGTCCCGCCAAAGAAGATGGTGCTCATCGCAATGACGGCATCGGGCGCCATGGCTGGC
>CAWUXP010000239.1:0-3502 GCA_963926495.1 Candidatus Ilumatobacter herschelensis | reverse complement strand
GTACCGATGTTCGCGCCCATGATCATCGGAATCGCCGCGTCGACGCTGATGCCCTTCGTGGCCACCAGTCCAACGATGATCGACGTCGAGGCAGACGACGATTGCACCAGGACGGTGCCAAGGATGCCGACGCACAGGCCGGCGATCGGATTGCTGACACTCAAGAACAAGCGCTCCTGCGTGTCCTCGCCCATGATCTTGATGCCCTTTTCGAGGGCGGAGACGCCGACGAGGAAGGTGTAGATCAACCCAAAGACAAGAGCAGACCGCATCCACGTCGGCATATCGAGACGAATCGGACTCTCTGGAGCAGCGGCGACCAAACGAGTTAGTGAATTTAGCGGATTTGGTCGGACGGTCTGGCACGAATCGTTCTGTGGGCCCGAGACGGCATGGACCAGTGGGCGCTGACGCCTATTATCTGTTCAGTGGAACGACCGATATCTGCCGCCCGGGCGGATCCGTCCAAGTTCCGACGGTTGGCGATCACCCACGCCCTGATGATGGGCGGCGACGCAGCCATGGTCGTGGCGCTCGCCGACTCGCTGTTCTTCGACATCGATCTCACCGCGGCGCGCACACGGGTGATGCTCTTCCTGGCAATCGGGTTCGCCCCGTTCCTTTTCGTCGCCCCACTGATCGGCCCAGCGATCGACCGCGTCGCCGGTGGCCGCCGCTTCGTGATCCAGGTCATTGCCGTTGCCCGCGCCGTGCTGCTGTTCTTCATGGCGCGCTACATCGACGCACTTGCACTCTTCCCGCTGGTCTTCGCGAACTTGGTGCTGCAGAAGGCGTATGTCGTGTCTAAGTCCGCGCTTGTGCCGTCGACCGTTCGGTCGGACGATGAATTGGTCGAGGCGAACTCAAAACTCGGCCTGATTTCCGGGCTGACCGGTGCTGCTGCTGTGATTCCGGCAGCGATCCTGCTCAAGACCATCGGCGCGCCCGCAACGCTGACGTACGGCACGCTGATTTTCAGCGCCGCATTTTTCAGCGCCACCCGGTTGCCTCGGGAGGTCGTCGCAGCACACAGTGTCGATCAGGATGAATCGATGCAGCTGCGGTCGGCCAGTTTGCAAAACGGTGCCATCGCGATGACTGTGTTGCGCGGTTGTGTCGGGTTCACCTTCTTCCACCTGGCGTTCTGGCTGCGTTCGCAAGATCGGGGCACATTCTGGTTCGGTGCGGTTGTCGGTGTCTCTGGCCTTGTTGCCATGGTGGGCAACGCAATCGCGCCACGGCTGCGTAATCGAATGCGCGAAGAAACAATGCTGATCGCGTCGTTGGTCGTTGCAGCCGTCGCCGGTGTCGGAACAGCGGCGCTCGGTGGCCCAGTTGGGGCGGTGATCTTGGCTGGTGCCTTGAACCTGGTCGCAGCGGTTGGCCGGCTCAGCTTCGAGAGCATCGTGCAACGCGACGCCCCGGGCGCGAACCAGGGTCGGGCATTCGCGAAGTTCGAGACGCAGTTTCAACTGGCTTGGGCGTTGGCTGCGTTCGTCGCAGTAGCCATCCAGGTGTCGGGTCCGGTTGGCTTTTTGATCGTTGGCGTTGTTGCCTCCGGGACACTTGTCAATCTGGTTGTCGGAACCAGACGGAGCGACGGTTGGGGGCAGCAGAGGAGTCGAAGCGTCAGCTGGAGGAGTCGAAGTCGGCGACCCGCGCCAGCCAGAGGCCGGGCGCCCCGATCTCGTTCGGCGTCGGCACCGCGTCGGCGTCGCTGAACAGCGGCGCCAATCCGTTCTCGCCGCCACGGTCGACGACACCTTGCACGAAGGCTTTGCCGCGAGCAGTTTGATCGGCGCCGAGGCGGATGCCAAGGAGGCGCTCAACGAACATGTCGTCAGGTGATGCTTCGGCACGGCGGCGACGGACAGCGTCGGCAATCTGCAGCGCATTGCCGCCAATGATCCGCACGGCGACGGCGTCAACTACCCAGTCAATCACGCCGATCGTGACGGCAACTGCGGTGTCGAGTTCGGGCTCGAGTCCGATTTGCTCGTCCGATCGCACGGCGCCGAGCAGGATCTCGGGGTCGCCGAATGCCGCCTGCATCGCGGCCATCGGGTCCGATTGGTCGACATCGAGCGAGGTCAGTTTGTCGGTCATGGCGGACGAATCTGGTCGGAACGCTCCGACATGTCGCTGCACCAATGACCTCAGGTGGTCAGCGATGTGCGGGATGGATAGCAAGGTGTGGCCTGCCATCTCGTGAGCGATGACCCAGAGGCGCATCTCATCGAGCTCGATACCGGAGTCAGCGGCGAACTTGTCGATGGTCGGGGGGACGACGACGAGCTTCGAAGCGAATCCGCCCTCACGAGGGATCGGCAGGTCGTAGACACCGAATGCCCGACGTGCCAGCCCGCCAACCATCGAACCAACCGACATGCCCATCATCGCAGGTGCCATCATCTTGCTGAGGCCCGCCATCATTTGCATCATGGGGTCGCCTGACCCGTCGTCATTGTTGGTCTGTCCGAGTGACGTCGCCATGTCGTTGAACAGCGGCCGGTATGCATCGAGGGTCTGTGCTGCCCACTGTTCTGGAGTGGCGACCTCAGGGTCGCTTTCGATGACGCTGAGCTGCATGACATCGGCAACGTGGAGCCGTGCGATCCCTGCGAGCTCGGCGTACTTGATCCGCACACTTGGCTCGATGTTGGCGGTCGGAACCGGGACGCTCCCACCAGCGATCAGTGCTCCGGCCATGTCGCCTCCGCTCGCCGCGAGCAACGCGAATTGGCGCGCTGCGTCCCAGTTGAGTGGGCCCTGCCCTGAGAGAGCCCTGGACAGATCACCAAACAGTGGCAGCCCCGCGAACGGGTTGTTGCCAGCGTCGTCTCCGCCGGGTGTGATGGCGTCGTCGTTGCCGTCGTCCATGTCCTCCAGGTTACGGGAGGCAGCGACGATCTGGCAGCGGCCTGTGGCGTAGAAGTAGCGGCACCTCCCGCTGACGCTGCGGCGGCACTAACGTCACGTCGATGACCGCGCTAATCGATGCTCCCGCCAACGTGGCGCCAGCGATGACGCGTGAATTGACGGTCGTGCTTATTGGAATGACAGGCCCACTGCAGACGCGGGTGGTCGAGGGGCTCCGGGCCTTGGGCAACGTGACCGTGTTCGAGACGAGTGGCAGCCTGGACGACTTCGACGGTGGCACCGCTGATGTCGTTGTCGACATGGCAAGCAACGATCATGACTGGCTCGCCAGACACCGCGAGAGTTCAACGCAGTATGCGACGACGAGTCTCGGCATTGCCGATGTGGTCTCGGCCGACCAGGTGGTGTTCGTGTCGTCGGCGATGGTGTACGGGGCCAACGCCAACAACCCGTTTCCCCTCACCGAAGAAACGGTGCTTCGTCCCGACAATGAGTTTGTGTTTGCCCGCCAACTGGCATCAGCCGAGGAACTCGTCGAGCAATGGCGTCGCAGCCGACCCGGTCGAGCGACGTCGGTGCTGCGCCCGGCGATCTCTCTCGCTGAAGACGGCACGTCGCAACT
>CAWUXP010000238.1:0-7348 GCA_963926495.1 Candidatus Ilumatobacter herschelensis | reverse complement strand
GACGACGATGGTCTTGACCATCTTGTCGGTCAAACGCTGACGCTCCGGGTTCGTGAAGATCCAGATGGTGCTGACGAGCCAGAAGAGGCCGCTGGTGATGCTGTTGATGACACCGTCGATGACGAAGCCGCGGATGAACATCTTGCCCCAGGTTGCCGGGAGGCCGGTCTCGATGTCGATGACGTACATCTTAAGGATCTGCTTGGCGGGGGTCTGGCCCTTGCCGTAGGCGATCGCTGCCCAGATGAGATAGCCGATGCCCAGGGTTACGACGATGAGCACGAAGGTGAGGATTGAGCCGCCGAAACGCTTGCCGAGCGAGGACAACACGGTGCCCTCAGGAACGGCAGTGGTTACCTGAGTCGCGGCAGCGGCTGGCGCCGGGGGCGGGGGCGGGGGAGGAGCAGTATTGGTCATATTTGTTGCTTTCTGGTAAAAACGGTTGTAATCGTCATGACCTTAGCCGACTCTTTGTTGAGCTGGCGGACATTAGGCACGACATTGTCAGATTGCGGCCACATGACGTTCTTGGCAGACGAATGGGGCCGTCAGCGCCGCTAGTCGCTCAATTCGTGAATCCGCCGGGAGCTCAGCGGCGGCGCAGCGGTTCGATGGTCATCACATAGTCGGCGAGTCGGGCTGCGATCTCGAACGTCGACTCGGGGTCATCGGGGTCGGGTGCGTCCCAGACCTCCGAGATGCGACGCCAACGATCGGCACCGAGGAACATGCCGGCAACAGCTGAATCCCCGAGTTCGTTGCGCCAGATTTTCTCGTGGCTAAGCAGCTTGTCGAGCACGACCTGGTTGTCGTCGTCTTTCGAATACTCGGAGTGGAAGCCAATCTCGAGCCCAATGTCACCCGATGCGTTGACACGAATCAACTGCGCCTCGTAGTGCTCTTTCTTCATGTTGTCGTACCAGACCTTGAGCCCGCGGGGATGCGATGTCGAGTGCAGTTCGCCGTCAACAGCTGACGCCATCCCCTCGAACGCGTCAAACACCCAGTCAAAGAACCCCTGGCTGATGCCGCCCTCGGTCGAGCCCTTCTCAGACATGCCGCGTTATCGCGCCGACTGGATCAATTCCGCGATCTGTATTGCGTTGAGCGCGGCACCCTTGCGCAGGTTGTCGTTACTGACGAACAGGGCGAGACCCTTGCCCCCGGGGGCCCCTTCGTCGGCGCGGATACGGCCGACGAAGCTGGGGTCGGCACCGGCAGCTTGCAGCGGGTTCGGGATGTCGGTCACTTCGACGCCGGGGGCGTGGGCGAGCAGTTCGTAGGCGCGCTCGACCGAGATGGGGTTGGCGAACTCGAGGTTGAGTGACAGGGAATGCCCGGTGAACACCGGAACGCGGACGCACGTGCCGGACACGAGGAGATCGGCGATGCCAAGGATTTTGCGCGATTCATTGCGCAGTTTCTGCTCTTCGTCGGTCTCGAACCGGCCATCATCGACGATCGAGCCGCACAACGGCACGGCGTTAAATGCGATTGTGCGAGCGAATTTATCTGGCGCCGAGAAGGCGACGGCCGAGCCGTCGTGGGTGAGCGCTGCGCCGTTACCGCCGGCTTCGGCAATCTGCTTTGCGAGCTCGTCGACGCCAGCGAGGCCCGATCCGGAAGTGGCCTGATAGGTGGCGGCGATGATGCGCGTCAGGCCGGCCTCGTCGTGCAGCGGCTTGAGGACCGGCATGGCGGCCATCGTGGTGCAGTTGGGGTTGGCGATGATGCCCTTGGGGGGGTTGTACGCCAGGTGGCCGTTGACCTCGGGGACGATCAGTGGAACGTCGGGATCCATGCGGAACGCCGACGAGTTGTCGATCACGATCGCGCCAGCCGCAGCGAACTTGTCGGCGTAGGCGCGCGAGGACGTGGCGCCAGCGGAAAAGAGTGCGATCTCGAGGCCAGACGGGTCTGCGATCTCGGCGTCTTCGACGACTATGTCTTCGCCCTTCCACGGCAGGGTGGTGCCAGCGGACCGGGCCGAGGCGAAATACCGCATCTCGGTGACCGGGAAGTTTCGCTCTTCGAGTAGACGTCGCATGACGCTTCCGACTTGACCTGTTGCTCCAACGACTCCAACGCGCATAGCGAAAAGCTTAACGGCCTCCCATCCGCTCGCCCCGCCGGGTTTCCTGACGCCCCGCCGGGTTTCCTGACGCCACGCCGGGTTTCCTGACGGCACGTTCGTCGACAAATGCCCCGCTGGCGGAGGTCTTCATCGGCAGAACACCGCCGCTCAGCGCCAGCAAAGTGGAGAAGCGTCGATGGTTCTGGCACAATAAAGTCGATGGCTCGTCGACCGCAACTCGTTCCGTGGAAGGCCGCTGGCCTGGTCTCTGAGCGGCAGGTGAGCGGTGACGACGTCGTGCGGAGCACCGGCTGGGTCTTCAACAATGAGAAAGGCCCCGACCTCACGCTCGAAGAGTTCGTCGCCACTGGTGACGCCGAAGCCGGGTCGTACCTGACGGTCTTCGGCCTTCGCTCGGCCGACCTGGAGAAGCAGAGCCTCGTGGAGATCGGCTGTGGCATCGGCCGGATGACCTGCGCGTTCACGCGTGAATTCGGCCACGTCACTGCTTGTGACCTCGACGCCGGATTCCTTGAGCGGTGCTTCGAGACCGTTGGCCGCTTCGGCAAGGTCGAGCGCCTGCGCACCAGCCACGTGACCGACGGCAAGACGCTCGATCTGCCGCCGAACTCAGCGGACATCACCTTCAGCTACATCACGTTCCAGCATTGTGATCCTGACGATGCACTCGAGTTGACGTCCGAGGCCGTTCGAATCACCAAGCCCGGTGGCAAGGTCGTTCTCAACTACCGGGCTCGCGGCCGTGGCGATGCGGTGTTGATCCCGATGAGTAAGCTGGTACGCGGCTTGTTCATCGTTCCCAAGCTCGGCGACTGGCTGTCACGAAAACGAATCATCGCGCGAATCGGCTGGCAAGCCAATCGGCTCAACCCTGACGAGATCATTGGCCCTCTTGCTCCGCTGTTCAGCAGCGTTGAGGTCTGGCGCAATCCGAAATCAAATTTCACTGGGCGCGGGGCGGTTACGCAGAGCTTCATCGGCGTCAATCCACATCATTACTGGGTTATCGCGACCGTTCGATAGGTGGTTCGGTCGATAGTGAGCAGAATGTTTGTCGGCGGCGGCGAGCGGGGATACTTGAATTCTATGATCACCATTTCTGAGGACCAGTTCTCCAACCTGCGCAAGTGGAATCTCGGCCTCACACTGCTGCACGCAGCGCAGGCAGCGATCATTCTGGTGCTCGCTGGCGACTTTGCAATCACCTTCACTTCCGCTACTCCCGACGGGCCGCCCGGGACTCGAGTGCCGCAGGGTGAAGGCGTTTTCGACCTCCCGATTGGCTTTGCAGTTGCTGTTTTTCTTGCGCTCGCTGCGTTCGACCACCTGCTGACGGCAACAGCGTTACGGCAGCCTTACGAGGCTGATCTGCGCCGCGGGATCAATCGTTTCCGCTGGGTCGAGTACTCGATCAGCGCAACACTCATGGTCGTCTTGATCGCCTCGTACTCTGGCATCACCGAGATGACCGCCGTCTTCGCCATCATTGGCGCGAACGTCTCGATGATCCTGTTCGGCTGGCTGCAGGAGAAGTTCAACCCGCCGAGCCGCACCGAGACGACGATGTTGCCGTTCTGGTTTGGAACGTTCGCCGGCCTCGCCCCGTGGGTCGGCATTGCTTTCAACACGATCCGCGCCGACGAGGTGCCGGGATTCGTCTACGGAATCATCGCTGCACAGTCGATCTTCTTCTTCAGCTTCGGCCTGAACCAGTGGCTGCAGTACCGCAGGGTCGGCAAGTGGACCAGCTACATCTTCGGTGAGAAGACGTACCTTGTGCTCAGCCTCGTAGCGAAGTCGGTGCTTGCCTGGCAGATCTTCGGTGGGTCACTCGCTCCGGCCGAATAGTTGCGAAAGGGGCCTGACCCCATGCGCAGCTATTTGCGTTCGGGGAGCGGCGCGCTGTAGTCGGCGCCGGAGTCGAGACCGAATGCGGTGTGCAAGGCGATTGCTGCTCGATCCATGTCGGCTGATGGGATGATGATTGACACGCGGATTGTCGACGTGGAGATCATCTGAATGTTGACGCCCTCGTCGGCGAGCACTCGGAACATCTTTGCTGCGACGCCGGGCGACGACTTCATACCGGCACCGACGAGCGACACCTTGGCGATGTCGTCGTCATGGGTGACTTTGGTGGCGCCGATCTGTTCGGCAACCTTCTGTACGATTGATTTGGCCTCTGCCAAGTCGGCCATCGGCATCGTGAAGCTGATGTCAGTCGTGCCTTCAGTTGACGTGTTCTGCACGATCATGTCGACGTTGACGTTCGCTTCGGCGAGCGGCTCGAAGAGCGCAGCAGACACGCCGGGCTGATCGGGCACGCCGAGCACGGTGACTTTGGCTTCGGTCATATCGGTGACGACACCGGAGATGATGGGATCTTCCACTGAGGGCTCCTCGTTACTGACCAGCGTTCCCTGCTCCCAAGTGAAAGCAGAACGCACATGAAGTGGGACGTCGTGATTGCGCGCGAATTCGACCGATCGCATGGCGAGCACTCTTGAACCGGCGCCAGCCATTTCGAGCATCTCGTCGAAGTGCACCTTGGCGAGCTTGCGAGCCTGCGGCACAATGCGCGGGTCGGCGGTGAACACGCCGGTGACGTCGGTGTAGATCTCGCACGCGTCGGCACCGAGTGCCTGAGCGAGTGCAGAAGCGGTGAGGTCCGAAGCACCACGACCCATCGTGGTGATTTCCTTGTCGGTGCTGACGCCTTGGAAGCCGGCAATGACGGCCACCTTCCCCTCGGCGATCGCAGCACGCACACGGTCGCCCTTGACTTCGACGATCTTCGCCTTGCGATGGGCAGTGTCGGTGATGATGCCAACTTGGCTGCCCGTGTAGCTGACGGCGTCGATGCCACGATCAGCAAGGGCCATCGAGAGCAGCGCTGCGGTTTGGCGCTCGCCCGTCGTGAGGAGCATGTCCATCTCGCGTCCCGACTGGTTCTTGGAAACCGAGTTGGCGAGTGCGATCAGGTTGTCGGTTGCTTTACCCATTGCCGAGACGACCACAACGACGTCGTTGCCACGGCGCTTGGTGAGCGCAACGTTTTCGGCGACCGCACGAATGCGATCAGGATCTGCGACCGACGTGCCGCCATATTTCTGAACGATCAGTGCCACGGGAATCAGATGCTACTGGAGCTTGCTCAAAGAGGAGTTCACGCAACGCAGCCAGCGAACGATTACGCCTGCTTGACGACGTGTTCGACGACGGTGAAGGACATGAGGTCTGCGCCTTGAGCGACGGGCTTGCGGGCCTGTTCGCCGTCAGCCGTGGTGTTGCCGTCGGCCTGGCCGGTGCTGTGGCCTTTCGAGAAGTCTTGGCTGTCCATCCATGCCTGGAAGTTCTCTTCGGAGGCCCAGCGGGTGTACACGAAGTATCGGTTTTCGCCGCTTTCCTGACCAGGGGTCGGGCGCAGCAGCTGGAAGTCTTCGAAACCTTCGAATGCCTCGACCATCTTCGCTCGACCGGCGAACCGACCTTCGAGTTGCGGGCCCATGCCCTCAGGAATCGTGATGGCATTGATCTTGACGACGCTCATAACTCCAGCATGCCCGATCAGGAGGAGGTTGTGCCGCGTCCAGCGGTGATTCCGGCGAGATCAGCGAGATGCAGAAGAGCGTCGTACACGTCGACGAAGCGCGTCGTGAGCGGTGACATGCCGAGGCGCAGGATGTCTGGATCGCGCTTGTCGACAATGACCCCGCGAACCTCAAGTTCGCGGTGGATGCGGACGGCGTCGGGGTGGCGAATAGCCACGTGGCCGCCGCGCACCGCAGCATCTCGTGGCGAGGCCACCGTCAGGCCTAAGCCGTCGGCCACTGCGATGCCGTACTGGGTGATGGCTCGCGCCTTGGCAGCGATTGTGCCGATGCCCGCTTCGACTGTGGTCGCGATGCCGCTCCGTGCGGCGGTGAGGCCGAGAATGCCGGGGGTCCCGTGGAGCAGCCGACCAATGCCGGGCCTTGGCTCGAATGCGTTGTCCATTGCGAACTGGTCGGTTTGGCCGAACCATCCCCAGATTGGCTGTGTCATCTCGTCCTGGAGGTGCGGGGCAACGTAGGTGAACCCGGGTGCGCCGGGGCCGCCGTTGAGGAACTTGTAAGTGCAGCCGACGGCGAGGTCGACTCCGAGAGCTGGCAGATCGAGATCGAGCACACCGACCGCGTGCGACAGATCCCACACGGTGATCGCGCCGGCATCGCTGGCCCGTTTTGTTTCGGCTGCTACGTCGCAGATCTCGGCGCTGCGGTAGTCGACCATCGAACGGATGACGACGCCGACGCCGTCGAGGTCGTCGAGCCGGGGGCGTACGGTACCGTTGCGGAGCCGAGCCACGCCTTCGGCTGCATAGCGGTCGGTCGGAAACTCGCTCGAGGCGAAGGCGAGTACCGGAGGCCGTGGGCCCCCTCCGGCTGCAGGGAGGTCGAGTGCGACGTTCAGGAGTTGGAAGATGCCGACGGTCGTGGAGTCGTGCACGGCAACGGTTCCTTCGGCGGCACCGAGCAGCGGAGCCAACTCGTTACCGACGGTGAGTGGCAGGTCGAGCCAGCCGTTCTCCCACCAACTCGTGATCAGGTCGCTGGCCCATTGTTCTT
This sequence comes from Candidatus Ilumatobacter herschelensis, assembly GCA_963926495.1. Lineage (GTDB taxonomy): Bacteria > Actinomycetota > Acidimicrobiia > Acidimicrobiales > Ilumatobacteraceae > Ilumatobacter_A > Ilumatobacter_A herschelensis. Next base: position 646 of record CAWUXP010000238.1, on the reverse strand, counting down.
CGATGACCTGGCGCATGGCGTCGACCGTTGTGATGGGTGTCATCCCGAGTGAGTTGCCGTCGAGGTAGATGAGCGCCGGGTCGCGGAGCACAAACCGTTCGCGCCACCCGGCGAGTGCGTCAGCAGCATCAAACTGCTCGGCGACGGAACGATCAGGCGCAGTGCTTTCGGATCGCGCGTGTTCGGGGAGCGGAAGGTCGGGGGAGGCCATCAGGATCAGCTTGCCAGCCCGATGGACCTCGCGTGGCGGACGTGGCCGTCGTTTGTGAACTCGGGCCAGCTATCGGTGACGTCCTTGCCACTCGTGCTCTGGAGCCGGACGCCCTCGGGCGAGACGAACACGAGTGTGCGGTAGCCATGCCATGTCACCTCGAACGCCCATCCATCGCTGGGCGGAATATTGCCGAGCCCGGCCTTCATCGGCACGACGAGAAAGGCGAGGCTCATCGTGTTCAGTGTTGCCCAAGATTAGCGTTGTGGGATACGGCTGGAGAGCACGCCGTCGGCTTCGAGTTGGTCAAGCGCATCGCTGTCGAGGCCGAGCAGCTCGGCCAAGACCTCGCGGTTGTCTTCGCCCCGGTATTTCGGAATGCCGCTGACGCCGACGTCGGGTGCGCCGCTGAACTTCCATGGCGCGTTGGGGATG
>CAWUXP010000237.1:0-7297 GCA_963926495.1 Candidatus Ilumatobacter herschelensis | reverse complement strand
AGCGCACTCGAAGCGCGAGTCGTTCTCGACGGGGGCAAGACAATTGTTCCGGCGATTACCACGTATCTCAATATGGGCATCGACGTGCCGACACCCGGGGTGCGGACCGGCCTGACCAACGACGTGTACCTGACCCTTGAGCAGGGTTCACAGCCCGGAGACACGTCGGTCTCGCTCCAAGCCTTTGTTCGCCCGATGATTCTCTGGCTGTGGATTGGCGGCCTGGTCATGGCCATTGGCACCCTGCTTGCGGCGTTCCCCGGCAAGAAACGGCGTCGCCCGACCGACCCCGTGTCGGCGCCGATCGCCACTGGCCGCGCTGATGTGCAGCGTCCTGAAGACGAACCGGAACCAGAGCCTGCCGGGGCGAGCGCGTGACAGAATTCGGTGATGTTCCGTTCGATATGGGGGAGCGGCGTCGAAACCGAGTCGCCCCCTGGATCGCAATGGCTATTGCAATCTCGATGATCGGCCTCTTCGTGGTTTTGATTGGGGCGGACTCCGAGGGCGGCCAAGATGCCCGGTCGCCGCTGCTTGGGCGGCCTGCGCCAGAGGCAACCGGCACCTTGATTGATGGCGGGAACTTTGATCTGTCGCAGCGCAAGGGAAGTTGGGTCCTGCTCAACTTCTTTCGAGCTGACTGTATTCCGTGTATCCAAGAGCACCCCGCCCTCGTGGACTTCACCGAACAACAGGCAGCGTTGGAAAGCGATGGCGCCGAGTTTTACTCGATCGTCGTCGATGACAGCCGCGAGGATGTCGAGAAGTTCTTCGCCGACAACGGTGGTGATTGGCCCGTCGTGCTTGATCACCAGTTGATCGACGTCGCCTTCGGCGTTGCTCTTGTGCCCGAGACTTGGTTCATTGATCCAAGTGGCATCGTGCAGGCCCGGATCATCAGCCGGGTCTCAGCCGAGCGTCTGAACATCACGCTGCAGCAGTTACGCGAGGGCGATGCCGGATGATGAAGTGGACAGTGGGGAAAGGCTCGAATGAGTGACCTGAACCGCAGGCTGAAATCGTGGCCGAGCTGGGTCGTACTGCTCATTGTTGTTGCGTCGGTGCTCGCTATCGGGTCGACCCGCAGTGCTGGGCCACAAACGCAGGAAGAACGAATCGACGCAGTTGCTCGTCGAGTCGCTTGTCCGGTCTGTAACGGCGAGAGTGTCTTTGAGTCGCGCAACCGTGCATCACGCGCGATTCGCAACGAGATCACCGACCTGGTCCGATCCACAGAGGCCACCGACGACCAGATCATTGCGGGGCTCGAGAACACCTACGGCGCCGACGTACTGCTCGTACCGAAGGCGACCGGATTCGACGCGCTGATCTGGGTCTTGCCAGCCGTTGCCTTTGTGCTCGGTGTCGCTGGGCTGGCGGTTGCCTTCCGGCGATGGAAAGTGCAGGCCGACGCGAATGCGGACCCAACAGACGCCGACCGCGACCTTGTCGCGGCGGCGTTACGCGACCGGGATGAATGACCGCTATGACTGACCGCGCCGCAGTGCACAACGTCGCCGACGAGAACGACGCCGAGCAGCCTGAGGAGCTGGTCACGCCGTTGCGGAGCGGCGCACATCTTGAACGGATTGCCGAGTTGGAAGAAGAACGGCGCTTTCTCCTGCGCTCGCTCGACGACTTGGAACGGGAACACGACGCAGGCGATGTCGACGATGTCGACTACGAGACTCTCCGTGACGGATACACCGTTCGCGCTGCGGCAGTGCTGCGTGAGATCGGTTCGGGTAAGTCGCGACTCGCCTCCAAGAAGCCGCGCCGTTGGGGACGCTCCGTGATGACCAGCGCTGCAGTGCTTGCCTTAGCGATCGGAATTGGTTTCGCACTCGCGAATGCGTTCGGCGAACGCGGCGCCGGCCAGGAAATCACGGGCTTCGATCCGGGCAACGATGCACGTGTCGTACTCGCCTCAGCCCGCGACGCCTTGAACGAAGGCGACTTCGTGCTGGCCAACGGGCTCTTTGCGCGAGTTGTCCAGATGGAGCGTGAGCGTGAGGTTGACAACGTCGAGGCGATCACGTACTTCGGGTGGACCCTTGCGCTCCAGTCTGTGCAGGACCCCAACGCCGAATCGTCCGACCAGCGACTCGATGCTGCTCGTATCGCATTGCGCCAGGCGGTCCAACTTGACGACGACTACGCTGATCCGAACTGCTTCCTCGCGATTATCGAGTACAACTTCTTTGACGATCCTGACGCGGCGCTCCCGTTCGTCGATGCGTGCGAGGAGAAGAACCCGACGTCTGACATGGAACAACTCGTCGGTGGATTCGCCGACGAGATCCGCGCCGCCGCCAGCTGAGGCACCACGCAGTGCCAGGCCTGGCATGGTGGCTCAGCGAGCGTCATCCGCTTGTTGCTCGTACCCGGTCACTACGGTGCAGCAATGGCCAACACTCCGCCGCCTCCGGGCGAAACGCCTCCGCCCCTGACCGGTGGGACACCGCCGGCCCCAGGCTTTCCACCGAACACAACGCCGGCACCGCCGACAGGCGGAGCACCTCCGCCGCCACCCGGCGGCGCGATGCCGCCAGCCCCACCCGGCGCTCAGCCGCCGATGAACCAGCCGCCGGGCTACGCGGCTGCGCCCGCTAACCCCGCAGGGACTCCGCCGCCTCCCGGGTATGTACCGTTCGGCACGCCGCCGCCGCCCGGCGCTAGCCGGCGAACCAATGGTCTGGCCGTCGCCTCGCTCGTGCTCGGGATTGTTGGGATCATCCTCTGCGTCTTATTCATCCCGTGGATTCTCGCGATCATCTTTGGCGCCATTGCGATCAAGCAGTGCAACGATGATCCGACGTACACGGGCAAGGGCCTGGCAATCGCCGGCCTGATCTGTGGGCTGGTCGGCATGGGACTAATCGTGTTGATCTTTGTCATCGGCGACACGAACTTCGCCTTCGGCGACCCGAACTTCGGCACAGCATTGGTCGGTGCACTCCGCTGAGCGGAGTGCTCTTGACGTCTACTTCTTTGTCGACTTCGCAGCCAAGACGGGCGGCGGCCAGACCTTGCCGCGGGTGATTCGGCCGCCTTTGCGGCGCAGCACCCACACGCTGGCCTTACCCCAGTCGGGAGGAGTCTCGACTTCCATGCCGCGGCGCACAAGTGCATTGATGACGGCGGGGATGATGTCGCCGTGGCTGCAGAGCACTGCACCGTCTTCAACCTCGTTAATCAAATCGAGGACCGGCTCGAACGGTTCGTCTTCGAAGAGCCGCTGCTCAGCATGGACGGGAAGCCCGGCCAGCTCGCCGAGCGGTTCGAGTGTCTGCATGCATCGCACGTATGGGCTTGCATAGAGTGCCGTGATTTTCTTCTTTGACAGGCGCCGCGCCACCGCCTGTGATTGCTTCCAGCCGGTCTTACTCAGCGGACGGTCGATGTCTTCGCCGGCCCAGACTCGGCGTTCGCCTGCCTTCGAGTGACGGACAAGATAGATCTCGGCCGAGCTGCCCATCGCGAAGCGCCCGCTCAGGTTTCGCCGGTGAGCGAACGGTGACGGGCAGTCAATTGTCGGGAGAACATGATGAACACCACAGCGGCGATCAGGCTGCCAACAGCACCGATCATCGTGACGGCGGAACCGGTTTCAGCGAATCGCTCGGCGACGGCTTCGGTGCTCGTGTCGCCAAAACCGGTGAAGACCGAGTTGGCCGACACGCCGAGCATGATGAGTGGCAGGAGTCCGAAGAACAGCCACCAGACCAGCAGTAAGGGGTTGTCCTTGGAGGCGCCCGGAAGAGCTCCTGTATGGGCTGGCGGTGCGGACTTGATCCACTGTTCGCGCAGCATCAACGCCGGGATAACAAACAAGACGCCCGGCGGGAGCATCCAGCCGAAGATGGCGAACAGCGGATGCCATGTGGTGGACATGCCAAGCTTCCGTAAGTTCGACGTGATCCGGAACATCCAGATCATGACGAGGATGGCGCCAGCGAACATGGCAACCCCGGCGACGGCTGAGATTGCCGAGGATGACACCACGCTGTCTTGGAACTCGGAGCGTGTTGTCGTTCCATTGATGAAGTCGGTTGCTTTGGACTGCAAGGACGACTGGATAAACCCGTTGACGAGGGCGCCGATGCCTGCGATACCGACCATGACCGTGATCGCTGTCGAGAGGACGCCGATTCGGCTGACCCGTTGGGCGGGGAGCAGGGTCGGGGCGCTGCCATAGGCGACGTAACCTGGCGGCGGCGCCATGTTCCCCGGTGGGGGAGGTGGCGGAGTTGAACCCGGCGGCGGTGGCGGTGGTGGCGACGGCGGTTGGTCGCCGGGCGGGGGAGGGGGCATGGCGCTCACCTGACCAAGCTACCGGCGGTCGATTCGCCTGTCGCCCCCTGATCGCAGCCAGCGCTGAGGGTGTGAGCCGCCGCGCACCGCCGCTATTTCGCCTCGGACCAGCGCGTGATGATGCTGGTGTCGCTGACGAATCGGACTGGTTGATGGCCTGTTCGATCACGCGGCGCCCAGCGATGCGCAGTTTCCTGGAGGCAACGATCGAGCAGGCCAGCTGCATCAGGGCCGTTCTGCTCGGGCACGTGAATCAGCAGCTCGTCGTGAAGACAGAGCACGATCCGGGCGTCAAGGGTCCGACCACGGGCCCGCATCAACACGGCCCAGGTCTTGAAGAACTCGGCGGCAGCCCCCTGGACCATCGCATTGCGCCCATAGCGACCCCGAGCTGCCGCTTGTGAGCGGGCATCGCGTTCGCTGACCTCGTTCGTGTTTGTCGAACTCATCCGGACAAGCCGACCGCCGTAGGTACGGAGGTCGTGGCCGCCTTGTGCCGAACGATCAGCCGCGGCCAAGAAGCCCATGGCAACCGGGTACTCCCGTTCCAGGCCACGCAGGGCCTCGGCGCCTTTGCCGGTGGTCTGCCCGTACATCGCTCCGAGCACGGCGACCTTGGCGATATCGCGCTCCACTCGAAGTTGTGCCGCAACGGGCGCATACATATCGTCTTCCTGGGTGGCCGCTGCGAGCTTCGGGTCACCCGCTATGGCCGCAAGAATCCGGGGTTCAATTTGGCCAAGATCGGCGCGCACGAACACGTGGCCTGGTTCGGCTGCGATGGCCGGGCGCAGTTCGGCTGGCATGTTGTGCAGGCCGACGGTGGCAGTCATTCGCCCGGCCGCGCCATCGGAGCCGGACCAGGAACCGTGCAGGCGTGCATGACCCGACGGATTGCCCGACGGACTGGTCTCGATGTTGTCGTCGATCCACTGGAAACCGAACGTTGTCAGAATGCGCTCGGCGCGTCGCCATGTCATGAGTGGCTCGACGATCGGATGAGCATCGCGTAGTGCCTCGAGTCGCCAGGCGCGGGTGTCGGGCACTTCGATACCGACCCGGCGGAGCAACGATTTGACCTGATCGGGGCTGCGCAGGTCGAAGGTCGAACCAGGCGGAAGATGCTGAAGCACCTCAGCATCGCGCCGTGCGACCTCGGCGTTGGCCTCTCCTGCAGTCGTCGGTCGTGGCCCCACAAAGCCGGCCACGATCGATTCGCCGACACCGAGTTCGAACGGAAGGCCAACGACTTCCATCTCGGCACACAGCAGTTCGCAAGCTGACTCGGAGAAAACCGTTGCCTCGGAATGGACGAGCGGAACCTGGAGCTGCTGCGCCACGACGGCCAGTTCTGCCCAGCGGAGGGCCCGATGAGCCGTGTTGCTCCACTCGCCTTCGACCCACTCTGGGCGGAGATGTCCGTCAGGACCGACCGGTTCGTCCGGATCACCGCTGTCGACGGCATGTGAGAAAAGGTTGACGGGCGCTCGAGTCGGGATCGTCGTGGCATCAAGTTCGTGGAGGAGGGCCCAGATCTGCTCCGGGCCAGAATTCCCGCCACCGAAGATCAGTCGATGTGTCGCTGAGAGATCCCAACACCGCCCAGGACGGATGTTGGCTTCGACCAACTGTCGGGCCGTCGACTTATTCCACCAGACCCAGCGAGGCGAGTCTTCAGCTTCGATGCGGGCCACCTCGCGAATGTCCACGACCCGGCCGGTGGTCCCTGGTTCGAGAAGTGCCACGACACCTTTGTCGGTAATCGCAAGTCCGATCAGTTCGCCTGCCATCGAGTCGAGTCAGCCCCAACCGAGTTCGTGGAGACGGTCGTCGTCAATGCCAGCGGCGTGAGCGATTTCGTGGATGACGGTGACGAACACTTCGTTCTCGAGGTCTTCCATGTCCTCGCACATGTCGCAGAGCGCGAGCCGGAAGATCGACACGATGTCCGGGCCCTCCTGGCCGGTGCGTTCGGTGTGAGGCACACCCTCGTACAGGCCGAGCAACGTGGGCTCATCCGGATGCCGGTTGAGGGCCTGCACGACGACGTTGTCGAGCACGTGGTGGAGTTCGTCAGGCAGATCGTCGATCGCGTCAGCGACCATCCGATCAAACTTGTATTTCGGCACCGCCTCCATCACGAAAACCTAACGTGAGACGTGTAGCGACGAATTCAATTCTCAGCTCAGAGAATCTTGAGTTCGGGGGAGTAGATCTTTTTGGGCTTCATGTCGACAGCGATTTGGCGGGCCATCTCGTGGAAGATCTTGGCCGACTCGGACTCGGGGTCGACTGCCGTAATCGGCTTGCCGTCGTCGCCACCTTCGCGCAGCGCCGGTACGAGCGGAAGCTGACCGAGGAGCGGAACACCAACGCCGTCAGCAAGTGCTTGGCCGCCGCCGGACCCGAAGATTTCGTACTTCTTGCCGTCGTCGCCGGTGAACCAGGACATGTTCTCGATGACACCACGAACCGGCAGGTTGACCTTTTCGGCCATGGCTGCCGACATTGCGGCGACCTTCTGCGCTGCGGGCTGCGGGGTGGTCACGACGAAGACCTCGCCACGCGGCAGGTACTGCGAGAGCGATAGGGCGATGTCGCCGGTGCCGGGCGGCATGTCGATGAGAAGGAAGTCGGGCTCGTCCCAGAACACGTCGGTGAGAAACTGCTCGAGGGCCTTGTGCAGCATCGGGCCACGCCAGATGACGGCCTCGCCTGCCGGAACGAAGTAGCCGATCGAAATGGCGCGAACGCCGTACATTTCCGGCGGGATCAACATTTCGTCGATGACGACCGGGTCACGGTCGGTGCCGAGCATGCGAGGGATCGAGTAGCCGTAAATGTCGGCGTCGATAATGCCGACCGAGTAGCCCTGCGCAGCGAGCGCAACGGCGAGGTTGGTCGTGACGGTCGATTTGCCGACGCCACCCTTGCCCGACGAGATGAGCAGCGGACGAGTCTTCGAATCGTTCTTGGAGAACGG
>CAWUXP010000236.1:0-4348 GCA_963926495.1 Candidatus Ilumatobacter herschelensis | reverse complement strand
TGGGCAGCGCACCTTCCGCCCGAACTCGGTGGCGGCGGTTTCGGACAGGTGAAGCTCGGGCTGATGCACGAGATCCTCGGCCAGTCACCGCTGGCCCCACGCATCTTCGGCAACAATGCCCCCGACTCAGGCAACGCTGAGTTGCTGTCGCTCGGCGGCACCGAGGAGCAGAAGGTCAAGTGGATGCAGCCGCTACTCGATCAGAAAATCCGATCGTGTTTCTCGATGACCGAACCGGGTGCTGGTGCCGACCCAACACTGCTCACCACGCAGGCTGTGCGCGACGGAGGCGAGTGGATCATCAACGGCCACAAGTGGTTCTCGTCGAATGCATCGGTCTCCGACATCTTGATCGTGATGGTCAAGACCAACCTCGACGAAGATGCGTCGCCGTACCAGGCATTCTCGATGATCGTCGTCCCCACCGACACGCCTGGCGTCAACATCTTGCGCGACGTACCAACGATGGGCGAGCCCGACCACAAGACCGGCGAGCCCGGCGGTCACGCCGAGATCCTCTACGAGGACGTGCGTGTCCCGTTTGAGAACGTCGTCGGTGGAGAAGCCGGCATCGGCCAGGGTTTCGCGCTGGCCCAAAAGCGCCTCGGCCCGGGTCGCATCCACCACGCCATGCGTTGGCTCGGTCAGTCCCAGCGAGCGTTCGACCTCCTGTGCGAGCGGGCCCTGACCCGTTACACGAAGGGTTCAATTCTCGCCGACAAACAGATGATCCAAGACTGGATTGCCCAGTCGTACGCCGACCGTGAGGCGGCCCGGCTGCTGACCCTGCAGGCCGCATGGAAAATGGACAAGCTGCACGAGGCAGGTGGCACGTACAGCGATGCTCGTCTCGAAATCGCAGTCATCAAGTTCTGGGGCGCCAAGGTGCTGCACGACGTGATCGACCGCGCAATCCAGATCCATGGCTCGCTCGGCTACACCACCGACCTCCCCCTCGAGGCGATGTATCGCGCGGCACGCGCCGCTCGCATCTACGACGGGCCGGACGAAGTCCACAAGGTCACCGTTGCCCGCCAGTTGTTGAAGCGTTACCGACCGAGCGACCCGAGCATCGACCACATCCCCACGCGGCGCGCCGAAGCAATGGCACGGTACGGCGACGTGTTGGAAGAGCTCGCTATCAACTCCTAGAGCAGCGCACGCAAACCATCCTGTGACTCGCCGAGAGAGGCGTCATCGGTCGCGCTCATCAAGCAGACCCAACCGCGCAGCTTGTGCTGCACGTCGCGCAGTATCTCGGGGCGGGGCGTACTGTGGACGTATGCAGTTTGCCGGGGTCCATCACGTGTCGCTCAACGTCACCGACGCTGCCGAATGCACGCGCTTCTATGTCGATGTCGTGGGCCTGACGCTGCGCGACGATCGGCCTGATTTCACGTTTGACGGTGCGTGGTTGCAGGCCGGCGAGCAACAGGTCCACCTGCTCGAAGTAGCTGACTTCGTACCGCCGAAAGGCCAACACTTCGCGCTTCGAGTCGCCGATCTCGATGCCGCCAAAGCTGAATTGGAGTCGAAGGGCGTCAAGGTGAGCGACCCGAGTCAGCTGGGCGACATCTGCCGACAGGCATTCTTCCACGACCCGACCGGCAACCTCATCGAGATCAACCAGCCACTCTAAGCCGACCCTGTTTGGACAAACAAGCAGACAGAAAACCGCAACGGCCGAGCCCCTCACGAAGAGAAGCCCGGCCGCAGCAAAGTGAGTACGACTCCAAAACCGCTGTATCGAAGCGATCTGGCGCCGATCAGGTCAGTCGAGGCGTTCGATGATGGTCGCGTTGGCCATGCCGCCGCCTTCGCACATGACCTGGAGGCCGTAACGGCCGCCGGTGCGCTCGAGCTCGTTGAGGAGCGTCGCCATCAGCTTGGTGCCGGACGCACCGAGCGGGTGACCGAGGGCAATGGCGCCGCCGTTGACGTTGACCTTGCTCATGTCGGCGCCGGTCTCTTTCTGCCATGCGAGAACGACCGAGGCGAATGCTTCGTTGACTTCGAACAGATCGATGTCGTCGATGCTGAGGCCGGTCTTCTCGAGGATCTTCTTCGTGGCTGGGATCGGGCCCTTGAGCATGGTGACCGGGTCGGTGCCGGCGAGCGCGAAGGCGTGGAAACGGGCACGCGGCTTCATGCCGAGCTCTTCTGCCTTTTCCTTGCTCATGATGAGTACGGCCGAGGCGCCGTCGGAGATCTGCGAGGAGTTGCCGGCGGTGATCTTGCCGTCTTCCTTGAAGGCTGGCTTGAGCTTGGCGAGGCCCTCGGCGGTCGAGCCGTCGCGGATGCCCTCGTCGTTCTTGACGAATACCTTTTCACCGTCGAGGTCGATCTCGACCGGCACGATCTCGTTTTCGAAACGGCCTTCGTCGCGCGCGATTGCGGCGCGCTGCTGGCTCTGGGCGCCGAAGGCGTCGAGGTCTTCGCGGGTGATGCCGTACTCGTCGGCGATCATGTCAGCGCCGATGCCCTGCGGCGGGAGGCCGGTCTCGGCGTAGCGGTCCTGCTGGTCCTGGCTAAACGGGAAGCCCATGCCCTGAACAATCGAGGCACCCATCGGGGTGCGGGTCATCACTTCGACGCCGGCGGCGACAACGATGTCGTACGCGCCGGCCATGACGCCCTGCGCAGCGAAGTGCATCGACTGCTGCGAAGAACCGCACTGGCGGTCGACGGTGGTCGAGGGAACTTCTTCGGGCCAACCGGCAGCGAGGACGGCGTTGCGGCCAATGTTGAGCGACTGCTCACCGACCTGCATGACGCAGCCCATGATGACGTCGTCAACCATTGCGGGGTCGAGGCCGGTGCGCTCGGCAAGGGCCTTCAGCACGTGTGCTGCGAGGTCAACCGGATGCTGGTCTTTGAGCTGGCCGTTGCGCTTGCCGCCCGGGGTGCGGATGGCATCGACGATCACTGCTTCAATCATGTGGTGTCACTTTCTTGTCTCGAGATACAACGCAACGTGTCTGGCACGACGCTGCAACTCACTGGTTGATTGCGGATTGGAGATTCACTTGCAGCCGGGTGAGGACCCAGCTGAGGGCTTGGCGTTCTTCGCGGCCGATGCCGTGGCGGAGTTCGCCACGCAACACCTCGTCGACACCCACGACGCGAGCGGCAAGTTCGCGGCCGTCGTCGGTGATGTCGATGCGCCACACGCGTCGGTCGTCGGGATCGGGGTGACGTGCGATGAAGCCGCGCTTCTCGAGACCGTCGACCACCGTGCCCATCGCCGCGCGACCCGTGCCCATCTTTTCGGCGAGCCCAGTTTGCGTAGTGGCACCAAACTCGGCGACGTAGGCGAGCAGGCTGGCCTGGGTGAGGTTGAGATCAAGCGGCTTCAGGCGGGCATCGAACGCTTCACGAATGAGGCGCGCAGTTGCCATCAGCGTCGACTCGACACGCAACCACGGCGGTGCGTCGAGTTCGTTGTTGGTCAAGCTGCTCATGGGTACATGGAGTTCCGGTTGCACTGGGCCTAACACAGTTCGACCGTCCGTCTGGACACATACTGTACGACGTCATACAATCGAGCGCAACACGAACCGCGAGCCAGGAGAAGTACCACATGAGCACGATGACTGAAACCGAAATTGCTGAGTTCCGCCAGAAGTGCGTGAACTTCATGGACACGTATGCCATCAAGTCGGGCAAGGCAATGCCGTCCCTCGACGACCAGAAGGCGTACCTCGCAGCTGCTGCAGGTGCCGGCCTGGCCGGGGTTCCGTTTGCCGAAGAGTTCGGCGGCGGCGGCTTGACCCTCGAACACGAAAAGGTCTGGCGCGAAGTCAAGGGCAACTACCGAATGATGGACAGCGAGTTCATCATTAGCCACGGCATGTGCCTGCCGATGCTCAACGAGTACGGCAGCGACGAGCAGAAGACCACGTACATGGCAGACATGATTTCTGGCAAGACCATGTGGTGCCAGATGTTCTCCGAGCCCGGCGCCGGTTCTGACGTCGCGTCACTCCAGTCGAAGTGCGAACTCGATGGCGATGAGTGGATCCTCAACGGCCAGAAGGTCTGGACGACCCTGGCGCACAAGTCGCAGTACGGCGTCGTCGTGGCACGTACCGATCCCGAGCAGGTCAAGCACGCTGGGCTGTCGATGTTCATTCTCGACATGGCCGCACCTGGCGTCGAGATCCGCCCGATCCATCAGATCGACGGCGGAAGCCACTTCAACGAGGTGTTCTTCACCGACGTTCGCATCCCCAAGGACCATCTGCTCGGCGAGTACAACGCCGGTTGGAAGCTCGCCACCGCGATGCTCATGTACGAGCGTGTCGCCATTGGTGGCGCTGGCTCCGGCAAGATCAACCAGCCGACCTAC
>CAWUXP010000235.1:0-6287 GCA_963926495.1 Candidatus Ilumatobacter herschelensis | reverse complement strand
CGCACCGAGCGGCGTTTCCGACGATCGTAGCGACACAAGAATTCGGAAGAATCTTGGGCGTTAGACCGACGATCGCGCAGCAGAGGATCTTGTCCGAGCAGGGCCCCCGAAATGGCAGGCGGACACGACAGCGAACTCCATCAGCAGTACCTTCGGCATTGTGTCGATGGTTGACCAACGTGCCTGAGGGCGACACACTTCGCCGGGCCGCAGAAGTGTTGACCCCGGTGCTGGAAAGCCAAGTAGTGACCGATCTGTGGTTCAAGAAGCTGCGCGGCTACCGACCGCGAGTCGGCGACACGATCCACAGCGTCGAAGCTGTTGGCAAGTACCTCCTCATCGAGTTCGATCGGAACCTCGTACTCCACACGCACCTCGGCATGTCGGGGTCGTGGCGCACGAGCGGCCTCGACAGGCCAGTCCCGCGGGACCCGAAGCTGCGCATCGTGATCGAGACCGCACTGGGGCGCGCGCTGTGCTTCGCCGCTCCCGACATCTCGACACACATTGCGGGGTCAGGCACGGCGCCAGCGGATCGGCTCGGCCCCGACGTGAGTAACGACGACGTTGACCTCGATGTGGTGGTTGCGAACAGCCGGGCCCGCGCGACCGACACGACCACACTTGCCGAACTCCTGCTTGATCAGCAGGTCGCGGCCGGTGTCGGCAACGTGTTTAAGAGTGAAGCGCTCTTTGTCGCCGGCCTGCATCCGTTCGTTCCGGTGCGTGCGATGACCGACGATCAACTTCGCAAGCTGTGGTCGATCGCGCACCGCCAACTCGTTGCCAATCGGGCCACGCCCTACCGCTCGACAACCGGGCGAGGTAACGAAGGCCGCACACATGTGTATGGCCGTCACCGATTCGCCTGTCGTCGTTGCGACAATTCGATCGACTTCTCGGCCGCTGGCCAGCGCACCGCGCGTAGCACCTATTGGTGCCCGTCGTGCCAGCCACCGCACGAATGATGCAGGGTTGGAGCTGGGTTGACGCAGGGGGAAGCTGATTACACAATCGCAATGCGCAGCAGGTTCGCGAGCTCGAGTACGAAGCGACTTGGGCCGGTTCCGCTGACCAGCGGCGCGGACTCGATCATCTCCAGCGCCTTCGCGGCATCGGGGGAGTAGAGCACCGCAACGTCGAGGCTGTCATGGCGCAGCACTTCCGACGCGAGGCCGTCGGGGTTGCGGTCGGCATGTAGCGCCCCTTGGCGGGATGTCCAGACGAATCCGACTGACGACTTCGACCCGACAATCCGTTCAGCCACGACTCGTGTACAGGGGTAATGCAGCCCGCCGGTGCCCGTGAGTTGCTCACGAACGAGCCCAAGACGCGCCAGCGCACTGTCACGCAGGTCAACGAGTCGAACCTGAGCGTTCAGCCGGAGCCGGTGCAGGCTGTAGGCCTGGAGGGTCGCGGCATAGATGCGTGGGTTGGGGCCCGACGCCTCGTGTAACGCCGACTCCAATAACGACGCCGAGCGCTGCGCGGCGATGTAGCTGTGGCCGCGAGCGTCGAGCGGGGAGAACCGTCCATTACCGCTTCCCGGGGGAGTAAACGGCTGGGTGCCGTGCACGGTCCGGGCAACACGGAACCATTCGGTGCCAGGGTCGAGTGTCTGTGTCAGCAGCGTTCGCCGATCGATGTCAGTCGGTTCGACGATGGGGCAGTCGGGCCGACCGCACGGTGCATCACGCATCGAGGAGTCCGTCGACCGCCTTCATCACGTCAGTGCTCCCGACGACATCGATCGGGCGCGCGTCGATCCATGGGTTGAGTGCGGTGAACCATTGCCACTGCGCCCATCCGCTGAGGCCCGCGCCGGACAGCCGTTCGACGACGGCCGCGACCTGTCCATTGACATCGAACACCTCGTCGAGCTGGAACGTTGGGATGAGTGTCATGCCGCCGTGATCGATCACGAAGAGGCGGCCTCGGCCGCGCTGCCGCTTGACCCACTGGCGTGCGGCGAGGACGGTGCTGTTTCGGCCCTGCGCCAACCCGACGTAGTCGACCGACGGTTCGTGCGCGGCGAGATGGTCGCGTGCGAGCCTGACCAATCGTGCCTGCTCGACTGCGGCGCGATCGAGCATGGGTGGTGCGGGCGGTAGATCGTTGGTTAGCGCAGCGAGAGCACTCATGGCATAAGCGTACCAAATGTCTCACCGTGCGTCACGCGTGACATTTGGGCCGATCGCTACCTGGGTGATCGCCCAGACGTGTGCGCTGTGATGGCGACGTCAGCGTGCGGTGAACTCGCCCTGCACGGTGATCGTGACGTCCATCTCGCTCTTGCGCCACGTCTCGCCAGGGGCGTCCGCGAGGCCGATCCAACTGACGAGTCGGTCTTGATCGACGACACGGAGGCGTGCGCATCCCTTCGAGTCGGGGACCGGAGGGACGTAGTTCGCGCCGTGGATGGCCTGACCGAGGTCGAAGTAGAGCGGCTTGTACATGTTGCCGTTGAGGGGATTGTCGACGCCTACGGGGAATTCGCTGCTGTTGTGCCAGCCACCGTTGTCGACAGCCGGGTTGAACCGGAACGCCGGCGCACGATCTTGCAGCCGCGTTTCGAATCCCTCAGTCCCGGTTGACGTGTTGAACGCGAACGTCAGCGCGGTGCCGGTGCCGGCGAACAGCACTTGGCAGGTGCGGTCGATGACGATCCAGCGCTCCGACTCCTCGGCGCCCACCGAGGTCGGGATCGATAGTTTCGAGGCGGACATGAGTGTGGTTTCCTCGGTGCCGCCCGGAGCCATGTCGGCCGTGCTTGCGTCGAGTCCCAGGCCAAGTCGAGCCGCGCAGAGCCGCTGGCCGGTCAGCGCACCCGAATCGCCGTCGGTCGCGAGATCGCCTGACCCAACGTCTGCAAACAACTCGTTGAGCTTGCGCTGCTGACGCTCCACGTTGTCTGCTCGGGCGCCGTTGACCGCAGCGTCACTGGGCGGCGGATTTTCTGACCCGTCGATGTCGTTCAGACCGTTGCCTTGGCAGGTGTCGACGAGGTCACCAACGGCGACCGCGTCGGCAAAGCCGTTTTCGATCCACAATTGCTCGCCCGTGACGGCGACTCCGGAGACTGCTGCGAGGTCGGTTGCGACCTGCTCAAACGAGGTGCCAGCGGCGCGCACCACACAGTCCGGTTCCACCACGCTGTCGGGAAGCAACGAACTCGGGCTTGGCTCGGTCGTGCTGGTTGGCGTGACGGTGGTCGTGCTGGTGGTCGTTGTCGAAGCTTCGTCGGTGGGCACGACAGTGGTGGGCAGGACAGCCGTTGACTCGGCAGCTACTGGTTCTGCGGTCGTGGACGGGCCAGCTGTCGAAGGCGCCACCGATGTGCTCGGTGCCCCCGGGACCAGGATGGTGGCCTCGGGCGTTGCGGTCGTGCACGCACCGAGCAGCAACGCCGCAGCGACCACCAGGGCCCCTAGTGAGGAGCGATGCTGGGTGTACGACACAGTGTCGGATCGTAGAACCCCCACGGACCCAGGTGGCGTCGCGCGGGCACGATTACCCAGCTGTTCGTGACATTTCGAAAGCTAGGCCAGGAGTTTGGCGGCGAGCATCGTCGTGTGATGCACCTGCAGCGTCGCGACGGCCACGATCAGTCCGGTCGCAGTAAGGGCTTGGAGCTGCACCAGCCGGGAGGGTGTCGCCACGGGCTGCAGCAATGCCGTCGCTCGGGCAACCGTGCCGTGGTTGGCCACACCGAGCACTGACGGGACCGGCACGGCGGCAAGTGCGACCTTGGCGATTGTCCGGGCGGCGACCACTCGACACGCACCGGATTCGATGAGTGCTTCCTCGTCGGCCCACCGTTCGATGTGGAACTCGAGTCCTCCGCTGACCGATGCCACCGGAGGAACGAAGGCGCGTGCGAGCAGGGCAATCAGCAGGAACCGGTCGTGTCGATGCCGAGCGTGGGCACGCTCGTGGGCGACGACGACGCCAAACTCGACATCGTCGAGTGAGTTCCGCAGCCCGCGCGAGACAGCAATGGTGCCAGCTGGCCCGGGGAGCGTGAAGGCGAAGACGTCGTCAGTCTCGATCATCTGCAAGGAGCAGGTGTCTTTCGTGCGCAGCCGACGGTGCAGTGCAAGCACGCGCAGGCTCCTGATCGAGCCGGCAATGGCTAACACCAGGGCGAGCGTGCCGATGGCTACGCCAGCAATGCGCTCCTCGGGCAGCAGATGGCGGCACCAGTCGAGCACGGGAATCCGCAGGCCGAGGTGTGCGAGGCCACCGATGCCAAGCAGCCAGAGTGTCGGCACCGCTGCAGCGACGAGTGCCACGAGGGCAATGACATGGCCCCATACTGCGGCCTTCGATCGGAGGCGTTCCAACCGGGGCGCGACGAGCAGAATCGATACGACCACGATCACCAGTGGTAGCGCGATGAGGCCGTTCACTGTCGTTCCGTCAACAGTGCAGCAAGTTGCTTGGCTTCTGCCGGGTCGAGCGACTTGGCGAAGCCAGCGAGTGCCGAGGCGCGATCGCCGGCAGCATCGAGGATCGATGTGATTCGACGAGCAGCAAATTCGGCTTCGTTGTTGGTCGCCCTGTACTTGAATGACCGACCATGACGCTTGCGCTCGGCGAGGTCTTTCTCACAGAGCCGTCCCAAGACGGTTGCAATACTCGTGTACGCAAGTTCGGTGCCCATCGCATCGATCACCTCGGCGGGAGAGGCGGGCTCGATGAGGCTCCAGAGAGCCTGCAAGACATCGGCCTCGAGCGCACCATCAGGTCGCTTGGTCACGACACGCTGCTCAAGGTGGTGAGGTACGACACAGTGTCAAACGCTACATCAACGAGCGAGCGGCCTGCCCGTCCAGATGGCTGGCAGCAGTGTCCGGTACGAAACGGCGATACACAGAGCTCATGGCCGACCTTCCCAACTGTCCGATCTGCACGATGCCAGACCCGCTGATCACCGAAGACGGCTACGAGTGCGCGACGTGCGGCTACGAATGGATGGGCGCTCCTGTCGACGACCTGGCCGACATCCGCGACGCGAACGGCAACGTCTTGGCCGATGGCGACGCCGTGACGATTATCAAAGACTTGAAGACTGACGGCAAGGCCGGTGGGGTCAAGGCCGGCACGAAGATCAAGTCGATCCGCCTCGTCTCAGGGGACCATGAAATCGACGCCAAGGTAGATGGTCGCCAACTTCTGATCAAAGCCGAGTTCGTCAAAAAGGCCTGAGTAGGGAACCTGAGCTGCTCGGCCGCGGTGGACAACGCGATTATTCGAGATGGTTCAAGATTGTTCGAGATGGTTAACGTTGTGTCGGTGACCGGGCTGATCGACGACGAAACACGGGAGGCGTACGCGCTCAACGGTGCAGTCGTCGTGCGACAGGCCTTCGATGCTGAGCAGGTCCAGTGGGCCACCGACGCAGTCGATGCGAACCTGGCGGCGTTGTCACCTCGCGCCAAACGTGCGAGCGCCGACGACGATGCCCCCTTCATCGAGGACTTCTGCAACTGGCAGCGACTTCCCGCCATGGAACGATTCATTCGCGGGTCGCCCGCCGCGCAGATCGCCGCTGAGCTCAGCGACTCTGACCAGATACGCCTGTACCACGACCACGTGCTCGTGAAGGAGCCCGGTACCCGCCAGCGCACGCCGTGGCACCAAGACCAGCCCTACTACAACGTCGACGGCGTGCAGAACGCCAGCATGTGGTTCCCGGTCGACCCGGTACCGAAGGAATCCAGCCTGCAAATTATTGCCGGCTCGCACAACGGGCCCTGGTACATGCCGCGCACGTTCCTCGACGCACAGGCGAAGTGGTTCCCCGAAGGAAGCCTTGCCGATCTCCCCGACTTCGAGGGTGACATGGAGCGCAACCCCGACAGCTGGCGCATCCTCTCCTGGGAGCTCGAGCCGGGCGACGCTGTCTTCTTCAACATGTTGAGTGTCCATGGAGCGGCCGGAGTGGCTGGCCCTGGTCGACGACGCGTGCTGTCGGTCCGATTTCTCGGTGACGACATGGTGCACGCGCCGCGACCCTGGACGACCTCACCGCCGTTCCCGGGACTCGATGCCGAACTGCGGGCCGGCATCGAGATGGATCATCCACTCTTCCCCGTCCTGTGGAAACGCTGACCGGGCTGCTTCACGCTCTTCACCCAGCCCGGCAACATTCAGCTCCAGCGGTCGCGGAGCACGAGCTCGTCCATTGCCACGCGCTGACGCTTGAGCGGGCTGTCGGGGTGATTTTCGACCGGATAGCCGAGCGTGATTGCCATCGGGAACGACCAGTCGTCAGGGAGGCCGAC
>CAWUXP010000234.1:0-2644 GCA_963926495.1 Candidatus Ilumatobacter herschelensis | reverse complement strand
CTATCCCCAACTGAAACGGTTGTCGTGCAGGTGAGCTGGGCTGCGCGACAATCGCTCGGTGGCTCAGCTCTCCAACGCGCAGGCTCGGCGGATTTCGCTCGGTGCCCAGGGGTTCAGCAACCCGCGGCCGACTGGTCGAGTCGATCGTCGCCATCTCCGCAAGCTCGTCGAACAGATGGGCGTCATTCAGATCGACTCGGTCAATGTCTTGGTCCGCAGCCAGGAGTTGCCGCTCTTTGCTCGGCTCGGCCCACATCCCCGATCACTCATCTGGGATGCGTCGGCCGCCGGCGAACTGTTCGAATATTGGGTGCATATGGCGTCGCATGCCCCGGTTGCCTTGCATCCGCTGATGCGCTGGCGGATGGACGGTCAACATGCCTGGAAGGCCGTTGACCAGCTCGAAGCACGCCGTTCCGGCTACCTCGATGAGGTGCTCGATCGGATTCGTGTCGATGGGCCTGTCACGTCTGCGGACCTTGACCAGCGCGTCGGCAAAAAGGGCCCGTGGTGGGACTGGGACGACGGCAAACTTGCGCTCGAGGTCCTGTTCCATCAGGGCCGAGTTACTGGTGTGCGCCGTCAGAACGATTTCGCACGTGTCTATGACCTGACAGAGAACGTGATTCCGGCTGAGATTCTCGCGCTGCCCACACCGTCACCCGACGAGGCTCACAAAGAGCTCCTCGTCCTCGCTGCGCAGCACCACGGCGTCGGCATGCTCGACGATCTCACCGACTACTACCGGTTGAAGATGCCGAGGTCGCGCCCGCTTATGAACGAACTGGTCGAAGACGGCCGGTTACTCCGGGTCGAAGTCGAAGGTTGGAGTAAGCCGGCGTACCTCCACCCCGCAGCGAAGCAGCCACGCCAGATCTCGGCCCGTGCGCTCCTCAGCCCCTTCGATCCGGTGGTCTGGTATCGCGATCGAGCCGAGCGGCTCTTTGGGTTCCACTACCGCATAGAGATTTATGTCCCGGGGCCCAAGCGACAGTACGGGTACTACGTGCTGCCGTTCCTGCTGGGCGACGAACTGGTTGGACGCATCGATCTGAAAGCCGATCGACTGGCCGGTCGGCTCCTCGTGCAGGGCAGTTACGGCGAGCCGGGGATCAACGAGGGGTACGTCGCGTCCGAGTTGGCCGAAGAACTCCGGGTGATGGCTGATTGGTTGGAATTGGACGGCGGCGTCGTTGTCAAGCCGAAGGGCGACCTGTCGAAGGCGCTCGCGGCAGCAGTGCTGGCGTTTGCGTGATTTGTTTGCGCATCAGGTGCGCGAACAAATCACGAGAAGCGCCTACGGCGCGGGCAGCGCCCAGCGGAGCGCGCGAGTGACCACATCGCCGACAGCTCGCCCAGCGGTCGCCTCGGTGACGGGAAGCCAAGGGAGGCGCAGCGGCCAACGAGTCCATGCCGGCATCAGCGAGACGGCAGCGGCGCAGATCAGGCCGTACGGAGCGCGGCCGGCGGCGGGCAGCGGCGGCTGGATCAGCAGGTAGCGGGCAGCGTCTCGTGCTGCGCGGGAGCTGCGCAGTTCCGGGCGGAATGCTTGCAGATGGTCGCGCAACTCGGCCTCGGTCTCGGGCGGCGCCTCGACGCCGAGCGCGCGTGCGATGACGGCGGATTCAGCAACGTATTGGTCTCGTTCCGCTCCGACCAGCGGGTCGACGCCGAACCGGTCGTGGGCGGCGAGGAAGCTGTCGAGTTCGGCGATGTGAACCCAGTGCAGCAGATGCGGGTCGTTTGCCGCGTAGGGCCGACCGTCGGGAGCCGTGCCAACGACGTGCTTGTGTACGCGATGCACGATGTCGACGGCCTTCTGCGCTTCGGATGCCGGTCCGAACGTCGTCGCAGCGAGGAAATCGGCGGTCCGCTGCAGGCGGCCCCATGGATCGTTCCGGAAGTCGGAGTGTTCAGCCACGCCTGCCATGGCGAGCGGGTGTAACGACTGAAAGAGCAACGCGCGCATGCCACCGATGAACATTGACGCGTCTGAGTGCACGCGCCGGATCGGTGCATCGTTGTCGAACCAGCCCGGCTCATCCGTGTCGAACAATTCGACGCGACGGTTCTTGGCGTCGGGACCCACCACTCGATCTCGGATCTGGTTTCCGAGCCATTCCTGGATCTGGCGCACCGGCGTCGCCAACCTGGGATTTACCACTCGATCACTCATTGGCTCATCGTGTCACGACCTGCTGAGTACCATCCGAACGTGCCCGAAGATTCCGAAACTGACGTTGACTTGAGCGTCGGCCCCATCGACGCCGACGGCGTGAGCTACGACCGCCGTGCTAGCGGTCGCGCTTTGCCGCGCTGGGTGATTCCGGGAGTCACGATCTTCTGGACCGGATTCCTGCTGACATTCGTTGCGCGTCACGTGTTTCACCGACTCGCAGACCTGCTGATCCTGCTGCTCGTCTCGCTTTTCGTTGCCCTGGCAATCGAGCCCGGCGTCAACAAGCTCGCAGCCCGCGGCTGGCGACGAGGGCGTGCCACGATCTCCATTCTGCTCGGCGTGCTTCTTGCGTTCCTGGTCTTCCTCATTGCCATCGGCACGCTTGTCGGTGGCCAGATCGCCGACCTGCTGTCCGAGTCGAACGTCTACATCGTCGACACCGTCACGTTCCTCAACGACACGTTC
>CAWUXP010000233.1:0-3177 GCA_963926495.1 Candidatus Ilumatobacter herschelensis | reverse complement strand
GACCCTGCAGATCCTGATGAGTACCTCGAAGTCGAGCCGGGCGTCTGGTCGGTTTCGGCGACGTCTCGACCCGACGAGATCGACCGATACACCGGCTTCAAAATTCCGGACGGTGAGTACGACACGGTGGCAGGCCTTGTGCTCGATCGGCTCGAACGCATCGCTGAGGTCGGCGACTCGGTTGTCGTCGATGGGATGCAGATCGAAGTACTCGAAATTGAAGAGTTCGCGATCACTCAGGTCTTGCTCCGCCTCGACCCTGACTCGGGGATCGTAAATGGCGATGACGACGCCGTGTCGGATCAGCAGACAGCACCTGACTCTGTGGGCGGGGGCGACTCATGATCGCAGCACAGGCTGCCGAGGCCGGATTCACCGTCGAGTGGGGGGCCCTTGGCATTGCCTTCGTACTGCTCGCTCTCAATGCATTCTTTGTTGCGGCTGAATTCGCGTTGCTGGCGGCCCGCCGTTCGCGCATCGAGCAGCTTGCTGCCGACGGCAACAAGCGAGCCGTTTCCGCACTCGCCGGCATTCGTGAACTGACCCTGATGCTCGCTGGTGCCCAGCTCGGCATCACCATGTGTTCGCTCGGTCTCGGTGCCGTAGCAGAGCCGGCAATTGCCCATCTGATTGAAGGCGCTATCGGATCGTTCATTGTTATCTCCGAGACTGCGCTCCACATCATTGGCTTCACGATCGGACTGTCCTTGGTGGTGTTTCTGCACATGGTGGTCGGTGAGATGGCACCGAAATCATGGGCGATCTCGGATCCGGAGAGGTCCTCACTCCTTCTCGCCCGCCCGTTCCGTGCGTTCGTCCGCGTGTTCCAGCCAATCATCTGGTTCCTCAACTCGCTCGCCAACATCGTGGTCCGTCTGGTTGGCGTGGAGCCACAGGACGAACGTGCCATGGCGCATTCTCCAGCTGACCTCATCCTCCTGCTCGACGAGTCGGCCGGTCACGGCGACATCGATGCCGAAGATCATCAGCTGCTGACCCGCTCGCTCGAGCTGTCAGGCCTTACTGCCTCCGACG
Organism: Candidatus Ilumatobacter herschelensis; assembly: GCA_963926495.1. GTDB lineage: Bacteria > Actinomycetota > Acidimicrobiia > Acidimicrobiales > Ilumatobacteraceae > Ilumatobacter_A > Ilumatobacter_A herschelensis. The sequence goes on along the minus strand of CAWUXP010000233.1, from coordinate 2,142 downwards.
CGATGACGGTCCGGCGTGACATCATCTCGATGCCTGGCGACGCCACAGCTGCGGAAGTAGCGGCCGAGGCGCACCGTACGGGTCGGACCCGCATTGTCATCCACGAAGACAATCTCGACCACTGCCTCGGCTTCATCCACGCGAAAGACCTGCTCCGCCTGGACAGCGCCGAATGGGAGACCAGGCTCGCTCGTTCCCTCGTGCGACCCCTGATGGTGACCCCTGATCATCACCGACTCGAAGATCTGCTCGTCGAGATGCGCAGCGAGCGCAAGCACATCTCTGTGGCTGTCGACGAGCACGGCACCGTTGTTGGTTTGGTCACCCTCGAAGACGTGTTCGAAGAACTGATCGGTGATTTCGACGACGAGTCCGACGACCGCCTCGGTGACTGCGTACAGCACGCTGACGGCAGCTTCGGGATCAACGGCACGCTGCGGCCCGACCAGTTCGAAGAGTGCACGGGCGTTGCGCTGCCCGAAGGCGACTGGCACACCGTTGCTGGCTACGTGATTGGCGCTCTTGATGAGATCCCGTCGGCTGGCGACAGCATTCACACCGCAGTTGGCGAGTTCACCGTGATTGAAATGGACGGCTACGCAATTGCCACACTGCGGGTGAAGTTGGCGACCGACGCGACCGACGCAGCAGATGCGAACGTTCGTTCGTTATCGTAGACTGGTCTGGTGACCGAAACCGATCAGGAAACTGGCCAGCAATCAGGCGCAGGGGCCGTCATCACCCCCGATGCTGCGGTGCCTGACCAGTCACCCGAGCAGGCGCTGATCGCCGCTTCGAGTTCGTTCTCCAACTACGACACCGGCAACGAGAACAAGTTTCAGGTCGTCTCCGATTGGGACCCCGCTGGTGCGCAGCCCGAAGCAATCAAGGCGCTGTCTGAAGGCATCGAAGCGGGGGAGCGATTCCAGACGCTGCTGGGCATCACCGGTTCCGGCAAGTCGGCGACCATTGCCTGGACCATCGAGCAAACACAGCGACCGACGCTGATTTTGGCGCCCAACAAATCGCTCGCTGCGCAGCTGGCGCAAGAGATGCGCGAGTTCTTCCCGCACAACCGAGTCGAGTACTTCGTCTCCTACTACGACTACTACCAGCCCGAGGCGTACATCCCGAGTAGCGACACGTTCATTGAGAAAGACAGCTCGGTCAACGACGACATCGAGCGTCTGCGCCACTCCACGACGGCTGCACTTCTCACTCGCAAAGACGTCATCGTCGTCGCGTCGGTGTCTTGCATCTACGGCATGGGTAACCCCGAGGAGTACAAAGGCAATCTGCTCGACCTGAGCGTTGGCGTCGACTACGACATGCGCAATATCCTGCGCCGTCTCGTCGACATGCAATACGACCGCAACGACATGACGTTGGGGCGCGGAAATTTCCGCGTGCGCGGCGACACGATCGAAGTGCATCCGGCCTACGAAGAGAACGTGCTGCGCATCGAGATGTTCGGCGACACTGTCGACCGCATCACGATGATCGATCCGCTCACCGGTGAGAACCTCCGCGAACTCGAACGCGCCCATGTGTTCCCCGCAACTCACTACGTCACCGGCAACGAGCGGATGACCCGAGCGATGGGCCAAATCGAACATGAACTGCAGGTTCGGCTCAAAGAGTTTGAAGAGCAAGACAAGCTCCTCGAAGCTCAGCGCCTCCGGATGCGCACGTCGTACGACCTCGAGATGATGAGCGAGCTCGGGTACTGCAACGGCATCGAGAACTACTCGATGCACATCGACGGTCGCGAGTACGGCGAACCGCCGTTCACCCTGCTCGACTACTTTCCGGACGACTACCTCCTTGTGGTCGACGAGAGCCACGTTGCAGTGCCGCAGCTGCATGGCCAGTTTGCGGGTGACCGCAGTCGAAAAGACATGCTGGTCGAGCACGGCTTCCGTCTGCCGTCGGCGCGCGACAACCGACCGCTCACCTTCGAAGAGGTCCTCGGACGCGTCAACCAGTGCATCTTCCTCTCGGCGACACCGAGCCCCTATGAGTTACGCGTGTCGACCAAGGTCGTCGAACAGATCATCCGTCCGACTGGCCTCGTCGACCCGGAAGTGATCATCAAGCCGACCAAGGGCCAGATCGATGATCTGATGGAAATGGTCGAGGGCC
>CAWUXP010000232.1:0-6885 GCA_963926495.1 Candidatus Ilumatobacter herschelensis | reverse complement strand
GCAAAGGTCCTGATCGATCCAAACCATGAGAGCAGACATGGGCGGAGTTTAGGAGTGAACCAGTGGGAAAAAGCAAAGAGTCGGACCCGAAGAACGAGTCCGACTCTTGCAATTCAATTCAAGTGAATTCGGAAACTGGTGATCAGCCTCGGGCTTCGAGCGCCGCTATCAACTGTGGGAGGACCTTGTGAACGTCGCCCACGATGCCAAGGTCGGCAACACCGAAGATCGGTGCTTCCTTGTCCTTGTTGATCGCGATGATATTCTTTGAGCCCTTCATGCCCACCATGTGCTGCGTGGCACCAGAGATGCCAGCAGCAATGTAGACGGTCGGCTTGACGACCTTGCCGGTCTGGCCGACCTGGTAGCTGTAGGGAACCCAGCCGGCGTCGACGATTGCACGGGATGCGCCAGGCGCACCCTTGAGAAGCTTGGCGAGGGTCTCGATCATCTCGTACTTCTCGGCATCACCAAGACCACGACCGCCACCGACGACAACAGCTGCTTCGTCAAGCTTCGGGCCGCTGGTTTCTTCGACATGCACGGCGGTGACCGTTGCACCTCCGGTTGCACCGAGCTCGCCAGCAGCAGCTGCGACGATCTCACCAGCGGCGCCAGCGCCACCAGCTGCTTCGAAGCTCTTTGGACGGAAAGCTGCAAGGAACGGACGCTCGCCGGTGAACGTGGAGTTCACCAGCTTGGAGCCACCGAAAATCGGCGTTTGCACGGTGACCGAATCGCCGTCGACCGTGATGTCGGTCGAGTTGGTGAGCACCGTACGGTCGAGCTTGACCGACAGGCGGGCCATGACGTCACGGCCTTCGTAGTTCTGCGGGAACATGATGACGTCGGGAGCGTCGCCCCCGTTGATCACGGCCTGCATTGCAGACGAAACCGCAGGACCCGGCAGCGCACCAGCAAGATCACCAGTCTCGTAGATCTTTGCGGCGCCGTGATCGGCGAACGCAGCGGCTGCCCCGCCGGCTGAGCCAGCAACGAATGCCGTCACCGAACCGCCGAGCGTGTTGGCCTTGGAGAGCAGTTCGAGCGTGGCAGTGCTGGCGATATCGCCGTCTGCCTGGGCGAACACCCAGATGTTGTTGAGAGCCATGATCAGATCACCTTCAGTCCGTCGAGGAACTCGACAATCTTGTTGAACGTTTCGCCATCGTCTTCGATGACCTCGCCAGCCTCGCGGGCGGGAGCGTCATCGACCGATGTGATTTGCTGGGCCCAGGACACGGCTTCGATGCCAAGATCGGCAGCGGTAACGGTGTCGACCGGCTTCGACTTGGCGGCCATGATGCCCTTAAAGCTTGGGTAGCGGGGCTCGACGACGCCTGCGGTCACAGAGACCACTGCGGGGAGCGTGCAGGTGACTTCGTCGTAGCCGGCTTCGGTCTGACGGTCGACCTTGACGGTGCCACCATCGACGGTGATCGTCTTAGCAAAACCGACCGAGGGAAGTCCGAGGACTTCGGCCATCTGCTCGGGCACGGTGCCGGTGTAGCCGTCGGACGACTCGGTACCAGCAATGATCAGGTCGTAGTCGCCCGCCCGACCGATAGCGCCAGCCAAAACCTTGGCAGTCGTCAGCGCATCGGCACCGGCAAGCGCCGGGTCAGATACGAGAACTGCCTTCTCGGCGCCCATGGCGAGTGCGGTACGCAGACCGGACACTTCGTCATTCGGGGCCATTGAGACCAGGGTGACAGAGCCTTCGCCAGCGGTGTTGACGAGTTGGAGCGCCATTTCGACGCCATAACTGTCCGACTCATCCAGGATGAGTTTCCCATCTCGCTTGAGCGTGTTGGTCGAGGGATCCAGCTCACCCGGCAGTGCCGGATCAGGAATCTGTTTCACACAAACAATGACATTCATAAGACCCCCCAAGTTACCGGTGAGTTAACTACGAACCCAATTCCAGCGCGCCACTGTGACGCGCGTCGAGACGGCCGCCATGTACCGTTCCGGGCCGTGAAGGTTTTGCTCGTGGTCAACTCGTTCGCCTCATCGGTGACTGCGCGTAACACCGTCGTCGTCCACCGACGCCTAAGTCGAAGCCACGACGTCGAGATCGTCGAAACAAATCGCCGAGGGCACGCCACCCGCTTTGCCCACGACGCGGCCCGTCGGGGCGTTGACGTTGTCATTGGGTACGGCGGCGACGGCACGCTCAATGAGGTCGCCACGGGCATTGCCGGTACCGAGACTGCACTCGGCGTCCTACCCGGCGGCTCGACCAACGTATTTGCGCGCACCCTCGGGATGCCGAACGATCCGGTCGAAGCGGTCGAGTACCTCGCAAGAGGCCTCGATGCCGCCGACCTCCGCCCGATCGGACTCGGCCAGGTCAACGGGCGCTACTTCTGCTTCCACGTCGGCGTTGGCTACGACGCTGCGGTTGTGCGACAGGTCGAGAAGCATGGGTCGCTGAAGCGTTGGCTCGGGCACCCGCTGTTCGTCTACGCCGGTCTCTCGACGTGGCTGCGGGGATACGACCGCAAGCACCCGCACTTCAGGGTCAGCGGTGACGGCGGGGAGCCCATCGACGATGGCTACTTCACCATTGTGCTCAACACGAACCCGTACACGTACCTCGGGAATCGACCACTCGACCTCTCCCCTGCTGCCACGCTCGACCGCGGCTTGGTCGCCATCACATTCAAAACTATGGACGCGCGGGCGATCCTCAGCTCACTGGCCGGTGCGCTCAAGGGCGGCGGCGTGCAGCCCGTCGACCATCTCGACGTGCGGACCGACGTCAGCAATCTCGTAATCGAACACGCAACACCGTTCCCCTATCAGGTCGATGGCGACGCACTCGGAGACACTGGACGACTCGAATTCGTCCACGTGCCCGACGCCGTCAGGCTCGTGTTCCCCACAGCGCCAACGGGCTGATCCGACGGCCGAGCGCCATCAGCGCCACGTCTGGCACATCGGTACAGGCCCCGTCGACGCCGATTGCGGCGAGTTCTCGTAGCCGCTCCGGGTCGTTGCAGGTCCAGGTGTTGATCGCGATGCCAGCAGCATGACAGCGATCCACCATTGCCCGATCGATGGTCGGCTCCCACGGGTGCACCGCAGCGTGACCAGCCGCCGCGGTCTGCTCGATGACCTCAGGAGTGGCATCCATTACGAGATACGCCGTCATCAAATCGGGTGCCGATTCGCGGCAATGTTGGATCGTGTCCCAGTTGAACGACGAAATAATCCAGCGCGAGGCGTCACCGTGGTTGCGCATCTCAGCGATGGCCAACTCGGCAACGGCGATAGTCGGGTCGTAGCCAGCCTCATCATCGGAGTTCTTGATCTCGACGTTGACGAGCATGTTGCCGCAAGCCGCCAGTACATCGGCGAGCACTGGATAGCCGTTGAGTACAGCCGGTTCGTTCGGCAGCGGATCGTGCTTCACGATCAATCGGCCGTCAGGCGCCAAGCGGACATCGAGTTCGACGCCGTCGGCTCCCATCTTGTCGGCGAACTCAAACGCCCGGATCGAGTTCTCGGGAGCGGCTGCCGAAGCGCCTCGATGTCCAATCACCAGCATGTTTCAAGTATTGCGTTCGCCGGACCACACCTCCGAATCCGACCCTCAGCACGCGCGCACCACCGCCGTCAAGGCCGCGCGCGTCACACATTCTGCCTCTTGCGGAATCCCCGGGTCGCGCCTACGTTATTCCAGTCGCCCTGGCGGCACCACACACATTGCGTTGCAGACCCGCGTGCAGCGCCAGAACGAACTCCTTGGAGACACACCCGTGACGATCCTTGCGTCCAGCATTACCTTGGGAGCCGCGGAGACAGATTGGCGAGATGACGCCCTGTGCCGTGAAACCGATCCGGAACTCTTTTTCCCAGTCGGCACTACCGGGAACGCGCTGGTGCAGATCGACAACGCCAAAGAGGTGTGCGGCGAATGCCCGTCCGCTCAGGGTTGTCTTGATTTTGCACTCGACACCAACCAGGACTCCGGTATCTGGGGCGGACTCACCGAAGAAGAGCGTCGCGTTATCCGTCGCAAGCGAGTGGCTGCTGCACGCGCCGCACGCGCCGCTGTCGGCTGATTCTTCTCAGCGTCAAGCCAAAACGACTCAGTCGTTGACGGTGGGGACTGACAATTCGATGACTGTGCCGTGGTTGCGAGACGATCCGTCACCGAGGCCTGCCGCATCGAGGTCTTCCGAAACTGCCGTGCGGATCGAGATACTGCCGTTGAGTTCGGTCGTCACCAGTGTGCGAACGATCGACAGGCCGAGCCCTGTCGAGGCGTCGAGGTCGAAACCGGGGTCGACACCGCGACCGTTGTCGGTAACTTTGATGTGGAGCTGCTGAAGCTGCTGTGTGAGCAACACCGTTACTGCACCGCCACTGCTGCCCTCGGGGAAACCATGTTCGACTGCGTTCTGCAACAGTTCGGTCAACACGACGGAGAGCGGTGTTGCGGTGTCGGCAGCAATCCTGCCGCCATCACCGCTCACCGTGAACCGCACCGGACGGTCAGGTGATTGCAGACCTTCTTCGGCCAACCGGAGCAACGGACGCACGATTTCGATAAATGCGATGTCTTCTCCGGGTTCCCGAGAGAGCGACTCATGCACCAGCGCAATGGTCCGGATGCGGCGCACCGACTCAGATACTGCGGCCTTGGCCTCGGGGTTTGTGAGGCGACGCGCCTGCAACCGCAGCAGCGACGAGATGGTCTGGAGGTTGTTTTTGACCCGGTGATGGATTTCACGGATCGTTGCGTCTTTCGAGAGCAGGAGGCGATCGCGCTTGCGGATTTCGGTGACGTCACGAACCAGCATGAGGCCGCCGTCGACGACCGGCTTTCCATCGACGTGTCGGATCAGGGGCACGCACCGGCTGAGGAGTGTGACCTCGGCGCCCTGCTCGAACTCTTCGACCACGGGCTCCATTCGTTCGAATGCCTGGCGGGCCGGGCCGTCGTGGAACCCGAGTTCAGCAAGCCGCATCCCGACCGGGTTGGCATGGATACCGACGCGATGCAGCGCCGAGTTAGCATTTGGCGACACATAGGTGACGGTGCCGTTCGCATCAAGCATCAAGACGCCGTCGCCGATGCGCGGCGCGGCGCTTGAGTCGGCAACGCGGCCCGCGAACGGGAACGTGCCGGCGTTGATCATGAGGACGAATTTGTCGAAGATGGTGCTGTAGGCCAGCTCGAGTTCACCGAGGCTGCGACCGTCTTGGACCTTCCACTCTTTACTGAGTACAGCAACCACTTGGCCCTCCCTTCGAACGGGAATAGCCATCAGCCGGGTGCTGGCTCGGCCGCCCTCGCTTGCTGCGATCTCGCCTTCGAGGCTCTCGCCGGTCGTTGCAGCCTGTTCGAGAAGGCCGGCCCCGCGGGTCGCCCATGTGCCGATGTAGTCGGCGACGTACATGGTCTGGTTCGTTGCAGGCCGGACTTGATCGACGACGACCCACTTCCCATCGTTCGACCGGACGTACAGCAGCAGGTCGGCAAAGCAAAGATCAGCAAGAAACGCCCACTCGGCGCCGAGCCGTTGCAGATGATCGATGTCGTCATCATCGAGTGACGAGTGTTGCCGTGACAGGTCGGCCAGTGAAGTCATCGAAGAGAGTCTGCCGCATCCGACGCCTCTAGCCGTTGCAATCGGTCGGACAGTTTAGAGCGCGACGGCTTAGCCGTTGATCGAGTCGACCCGCAGATGCTCAGCGAGCTCGCCCAGGCCGGCGATGTCGTGAATATCTCCCGTAAGCCACGGAACGTCGAGCATCGTGGCCGCAAAGGTCGCGAGCTCGGCTCGACGTTCAGTTTCTCGACTCGCAACGAGTGCAACATCGTCGAATCGCTCGGCGAGTTGAGCGAGCACTGCAGCAACGGTCTTCGGCAACGCATTATCGAGCTGCTCAGCAACCGCATCGACCAGTTCAGGCCCAGCTTCGAGGAGTGCGTTGGCACTAGCAACTGCATCGTTGCCCGCAAGCCGCGCCGGTAACACACGGTTCACCACCATTGCTCCGAGCGTCATCCGTCGATTGAGTAGCGCCTGGGCGAGAAACTTGGCTTCGTGGCTCGGAGCGGTTTCGAGCGTGGTGACGACGACGAAGGCCGTCCGGGCATCGACCAGCAGCGCTTCAACGGCACGGGCGCGCTTGACGAATCCCTTTTCCATGGCTTGAAAGAGCACAAAAAAGTCGGCAATATCCTGGAGGAATCGAGAGCCAAGTACGCGATCGGCGACTTGGTAAAATGGCTTTGACGCCACCGTGAACAGCCGCGAGCGGTATGGCACGGTAAGCCAGCGCAGCAATCGGCTGCCGAAAAAGTCGATCATCCGGCTCGGCGCATCGAGAATCGAAAGCGCATTTCGCGACGGCGGCGTATCGACGATCACCAGGTCAAAATCACCGGTCGCATGCAGGTCATGAAGTTGTTCCATTGCGAGATAGTCGTGACTGCGGACGAAGCGGCTCGTAATGTTCTGATAGAGCGGGTTCGCCAGAACAGCGTCACGCACCTGGGCATCGGGCGCGTGTTGGCGGATGAGATCGTCCCAACCGGCCTTCGTGTCGAGCATCGCAACCCAGAGTTCACCCCGCACGGCGACCCCGGCCTCTTTGAATACCGCGGGCTTGATCCGCACCGGCGTGTTACCGACCTGGTCGAGGCCCAGTGCTGTAGCAAGCCGCTTGGCGGGGTCGACGGTAAGCACAAGGATCTTGCCCTTTTGACGCTGGACAGCAGCAATGCCCATCGCTGCCGCGATCGTGGTCTTGCCGACGCCACCAGAACCGGCCACAAGGATCATCTCACGGCTGGCGAGCAAGTTGTCGAGCTCACTCATCGTTCGCTCGTCGATCGCTCGGAATTTCGATGTCGAGTTCGTCAGC
>CAWUXP010000231.1:0-9338 GCA_963926495.1 Candidatus Ilumatobacter herschelensis | reverse complement strand
TGCTCGACGCCATGACCGCGATGTACACCTCGTCGGGGGCCAGCTCGGGTGTACGCACCTCGTCGACATGGAGCGATTTGCGCGGGTCTTTGTCCCACGAATCAAGGCCCTCGAACATGTCAGCTTCGTTGCGCTTGACGAAACATGCCCGGTAGCTCTCCGGGATCGGGATGTTGGCGATGTCGTCGCTGCTGGCGCCGGACTGAATTGCGTCGAGAAACTGCTCCATGCGGCGAGACATTACCGATCGGTAACCGCCCACTCCAAGGCGTGCCTCAATCCTGTTGTCCTTGTCAAAACTTTGTGCACGTATTCCGCGAACAAATTGAGCAACAGCGACGGGGCGAGGTCCAGTGGCGATGCAGGCGGCGACGCAGTTGGCCGTGGTCCCGGGGTGCTGGTGGGCTGATGTGCGGTTTTGTTCTCCTCACGAAGTGCGCGCCTATCCTGAGCGGATGGCCGCAAACAACTCCGTCATTGTCGCTGGTGCACGCACCCCGATCGGGAAGATGAGCGGCGCGTTGGCGTCGTTCTCGGCCGCGGACCTCGGTGGTTTCGCGATCCGCGCAGCGCTCGAACGCTCCGGCGTGTCACCCGAAGAGGTCGACCACGTGATCATGGGCCAGGTCCTCATGGCCGGGCAGGGCCAAGTGCCCGCCCGCCAGGCTGCGTCGAAGGCCGGCATCCCGATGAGCGTCCCATCGGTCAACATCAACAAGGTGTGCCTCTCCGGACTCAACTCGATCTACCTCGCCAACCAGATGATTGCCACTGGCGAAGCTGACATCGTCGTCGCTGGCGGCATGGAGTCAATGAGTAACGCCCCGTACCTCGCCGACGGCGCTCGCAGCGGCTTCCGTTATGGCAACACCGAACTGCGTGACGCAATCATCGCCGACGGCCTCTGGTGTGCATTCGACGCCTGCCTCATGGGCCTCGGCACCGATCGGTACACCGGCGACAGCATCACCCGCGAACAGCAAGACGAGTTCGCTGCACGCTCAAACGAGCTCGCTGCTGAAGCCATTAAGGCCGGCCGCCTCGCTGAAGAGATCGTCCCGGTCTTGGTGCCGCAGCGTCAGGGCGACCCAATCCTCGTCGAGCACGACGAAGGCGTGCGGCCCGGCACCACCGTCGAGGGCCTCGCCAAAATGCGCCCAGCGTTCGACAAAGACGGCACAATCACGGCCGCCAACGCGTCACAGCTCTCCGACGGCGGTAGCGCCATGGTGCTGATGAGCAAGGCCGAGGCCGAGCGCCGCGGCGTGAACCCGCTGGGCGAGTTCGTGTCGTACGGCATGGTCGCTGGCCCAGACAGCGCCTCACTCCTGCATCAACCCAGCCGAGCCGCGATGCTTGCCGCCGAGAAGGCCGGCATTGCCATTGCCGATCTCGACCTCTTCGAGCTGAACGAGGCCTTCGCCGCTGTCGGTATCGCATCGACGGCCGAACTCGGGATCGACCTCAACAAGGTGAACGTCAACGGCGGCGCAATCGCACTCGGCCACCCGATTGGCATGAGCGGCAACCGCCTGGCACTCACACTGCTCCACGAGCTCAAGCGTCGTGGCGGTGGCGTCGGCGTGGCCTCGCTCTGGGGTGGTGGTGGCCAGGGCGACGCAGCCATTCTGCGTACCCTCTGATATCTCGCAAGCACATCGCTCGCGGCACTCGACAAACGCCGCAGTCCGCTCGGGTCTGCGGCGTTCGTCGCTTTCGGCAAGCGTCCAGCCAACGACAACGGCACGGTCTCACCGGTAATGGCGTCGACTGCGCCTGAACACGCCTAATAGTCAGCCCGGCTGCCACGAATGGTGATTCATGTCACTCCAGGTATGTTGACAGCCGATATTACGACACTTGGTGAGATTTATTTGGACTGCGACTTGACGCTGGATCCTTCGATCCGTACATTGAGCGACGCAAATACGAATCGATTGAGCAAAACTGACGAGGGAATCTCGCACGGAGCGCTCTTCAAAATCTGGGGTGCCGGCGAACCGAGTTGGCTTGTCCGCCCGATACCAACTCATTGAGGCGGTGCCCCAGAATATTCTTTCCTCTCAGTATTTTTGAAAGGAAACCACAATCGAGAGCATCAGTACTGATGAGTCGGCCCGCCTCCGACTCTCCGTACTGGTGCTTTCGGACTTTTTCGGCTCAAGTATCACTCGATCAGAGCGAGAGTCAGCCGTTCAGTCAACGGCCCGTCGGCCTTCAAGCGCCCGGCCGAGCGTCAACTCATCGGCGTACTCCAAGTCACCGCCGACAGGCAGGCCGCTGGCGATCCGTGTCACCGTGATGCCGAGCGGCTTCAACAGCCGACCGAGGTACATGGCAGTGACCTCACCTTCGGTGTTCGGGTTCGTACACAAGATCACCTCGGTGATCCCTTCAGGGTCGAGCCGAGTCAGCAGTTCACGAATCTTCAACTGCTCCGGCCCAATGCCCTCCAACGGCGACATGGCGCCGAGCAGCACGTGGTACCGACCACGGAACTCGCCAGTCTTTTCGACGGCGACGACGTCGCGCGACTCTTCGACAACACAAAGAACGTGGGTGTCACGGCCGCCGTCTTTGCAAATCGGGCAGAGCGTGTCGTCAGCAACGTTGAAACACCGCTCGCAGAAGCGGACACGTGCTTTTGCGTCGGTGATGGCGTGCGTCAACCTTGCGACATCGTCCGCAGGAACCTTGAGGAGGTGGAACGCAATCCGTTGAGCCGACTTCGGGCCGATGCCGGGAAGGCGCCCAAACTCGTCGATCAAGGCTTGGACCGGGGCGGTGTAAGTGGTGCTACTCATGAGTCAGTGGTCAGTACGTATCGTCGACAAGTTCGGAGCCGGGGAACGCTTCGGCCAGCCGGTCGATCGGGGTCTTGACTGTTTCGGGCGGCGCATCGACCAAGTCGTGTACGTCGATCTCGTCGTCGGCCGGAAACGACTCAAGGTCAACGACCAACGGCTCGAAATTCACGTCGTCTTCCGGAAACGGCGACACGCCAGCTGCGGCGGCTTCGGCCAGTCGACGTTCGGCCGCCTTACGCGGGGACTCGGCCGAGGGCGACGGGGCAACCGTGGCGCCACCCGTCGATTCGGGTGATTGACCGGTGGACTCATTCGATGCGACCGGAGCGGACGCTTGCTGTTGCGGGGAAGGCGACGAAGCCTGGGCAGGCGCTCCACCAGGAGTCGGGTCACGCGATTCACCATCGTCTCCGCCACCGAGGACCAGTTCGAGTACGACCGGCGCGCCTGCAGCAGCTGCCAACGCGCTTTCGACCGCGTCTCTGTGTTGTTCACACTTCTCGCGGTGTACCGGGTTCGGAAGCGACAGCGTGAGCTGGCTCTCGGTGTTCGAGACATAGGCCGCCGGGGAGAACACCGCACGAGCCATCCCGCGTAAGCCCGGCTTGACGTCGTCTTCCCAGACCGCCCGATGCATGACACCGCCAGCCGGGGTTGCCGGCGCGGGCTCGGGGGTCGGTTCGGCTGGAAGCGGCGCGGTCGCAGGCTCGGCGGCCGCTGGCTCCGGGATTGGTGTAGCCGAGGCCGGAGCAGATTGCGGTTCGACCGACTGGGCAGCGGGCGCCGGTTCGGCAGCGACCGGGGCGGGCTCAGCCGCGGGTTGAGATGCCGCGGGTTGAGATGCCGGAACGGCAGACCGACGGGCGCGGCCGCCGAGTTGGGCGCGACCAGTCTTCGGGTCGGTCGGCGACGCAGCATCAGCTGGCGGAGCAGTTGCAGCCGCAGCCGGCGGCGCCGCGCTCGGCGCGGCAGCAGCAGGGATGCCCTCGGCGATCTGCCTCTCCAGCTTTGCAACGCGCGCCGTCAAAGCCCCGAGAGCCGCACCAGCATCTCCGGACGCAGCGGCGTCAGAGGTGAGTTTCACGATGGCGACGTCGAGCAGGACCCTCGGGTCGGGTGCGTGGCGCATCTCAGTCAGCGCTTCGCCGAGCTGCTCGATCCCGCGGACGAGTCCGGCAGCCCCGAGCCGCTGGGCCTGGTCAGACAACGTCGAAATATTCAGCGACGGCAACTGGACAAGATCCGGCGCCATGATCGAGAGGAACCCGTTGCGGAGATAGCCGATGAGTTCTTCGGTGAGCGTCCGCGGGTCGCGTCCGAGGCCGATGGCCCCAGCCGCCATCGTCAGCGCTCGACCGGCGTCACGCTCGATCATCGATTCGACGAACTCACCGAGGGGTACCGTCTCGGCACCTTCGCCACCGGTACTCGCGACCAATTCGAGGGCCGACAATGTGTCGCGCGCTGAGCCGCCACCTTGAGCGAGAACCTGTTCGATTGCAGCGTCCGAGACAACCAGGCCGGCGTCTTCAGCGACCCAACGCACGTGTTGCTGCAACGTGTCTGCTGGCAGCAGGTGGAACTGCAAGTGCTGCGTGCGGCTCCGAATGGTGTCGGACATCTTCTGCGGGTCAGTGGTTGCCAAGACGAACACCACGTGCGGCGGCGGCTCTTCGAGCGTTTTGAGCAGTGCTGCTTCGGCTGGCTTGGTAAGCATGTGGACTTCGTCGAGGATGTAGACCTTGTGGCGACCCGGCGTTCCGAGCGATGCCTTATCAATCAGGTCGCGCATTGCATCGACGCCGTTGTTGCTGGCCGCGTCGAGTTCGTGCACGTCGTAGCTCGTGCCGCGTTCGACCGACAGGCACGACTCACACTCGCAGCACGGCTCGCCCTCTTGAACGTTGGTGCAGTTGAGGACCTTGGCCAGGATGCGCGCTGAGGTTGTTTTACCTGTTCCGCGTGGACCGGAGAACAGGTATGCCTGCCCCTCGCGGCCCTCTACAACCGCATTGCGAAGTGCCTTGACGACGTGGTCTTGACCCCTGACTTCGCTGAAGCGACGGGGCCGATATCGGCGGTACAGCGACTGAGTGGCCATTGCGATCACGATAGAGGATCCGCGCACCTCCGCCATCGTGTGCGACGTAGGGTTCGGTCAATGTCGACTCCGCCCGCGGTTCGCGGCTCCCGTACCAGCGTCACCTTCGGGTTCGTTATCGCTGTGCTCACGGCCACCACAGCGGCATGTGTACCCGAGCCACTCGTACAAGTCGACCCGGCGACGTACCGTTCTGAACTCGGCGCCGTTTGCGAACAGACCGACCAGCAGCAGGCTGCACTCTCCGACCCGGTCGATGCTGCGACCACGGCCGCGTTTGCCAAGCAAGTGTCCACAATTTTAACCGGTGAGGCAAACGCCATACGGGCACTGCAGGTCCCAGCCGATCTCGACGACGATCACCGCGCCTTCATTCAGAACACCGACGATCAGGCTCGGCAGTGGACCTTGCTGGCCTCGACATCAGTCGATGACGGAGCCGCTTTCGGTGAGGTTCAGACGGCGATCCTGCAGCTCACCCTCGGCCGCGACGACCTCGCTGCGGCGATGGACGTCGATTCCTGCCGAGCCGCTGGACCCGGCGCATCATGATGTCGGTACTTCGTCGTCCCGGCGAGCCTCACCCAGTTGGCGGCGAGGTGGCAGTAGCCTCGGCACACTGTGAGTGAGCGCACATCTGTTCCCACTGGCGGCCGCTTGGCCAGCCTGCGTACCAACCGGCCGATGTCGGCGATCGCGGCAATCTCCGCCGCCGTCCTGATCGGTCTGCTGACGTTGCTCCCCGGCGTCGCCCACGCCCAGAACGAGGTCGTCACGTCTGAGCCCGCTGACGGCACCACGCTCGCCACCTCACCGACACAGATCGTCATCAACTTCACCGAGGAGATCGGCGAGCTACGCATCGTTTCGCTCGAGTGCAACACCGAAGCAATCAATCTGCCCGCACCGGCACTGAGCGGCAACTCGCGGGTGATGACAGTCGAGATTCCCGAGGCGCTTCCGCGTGGCCTCTGCGTCGCCACATGGCGCGTCAGCGATACCGACGGCGAGCCAAACGGCAGCTCGTTGATCTCGTTCACGGTCGACGCCGAACCCGCCGCAACCACCACGGCGGCTGACGACGATCCCACGACCTCGAGCGTCGGATCCGCCGACGGTTCGACGCCGGCCGCGACGACTCTGACAACAACTTCCGGCGACGACATCGAAGCTAAAACGGTTGCGCTCAACCGTGTCGAGGCAGGCAAGGGCCCGTTGTGGCTTGGCCGCGTGCTGTCGACGCTCGGCATCGCTGTCGTATTCGGCGCATTGATCCTCATCGCTGCGGCTTGGCCAGAAGGCGTCGAATACCTGATCACCGTTCGTTTCATGCGCGCCGCATGGGTTCTTGCACTGATCGGCACCTTGCTCTTCACCTCGGCCGCTGCTGCAGCAGTAACGGGAAGTTCGCTGAGTTCGGGTTTCAGCCCGGGCGCGTGGTTCGACCTCTTGGGCGCAGGCTGGGCCGGACGCGCTGCGCTGTTCCGATTGATCTTCGTTATCGCCTCGGCGTGGGTCGCCTTTCGCCCCGACCGCGTCATCGACCCGGTCACGCAGGTCGCCGCGCTCGGTATCCCCGCACTGGCCGTTGCGATGATCGGTGTCGGTCGAGTCGACGGGTCTCTCGCAGCTGTCGGCGTGCTGCTTGGTATCGCCCACGCACTGGCGATGGCGATCTGGGTCGGCGGCGTGATCCTGCTGACACGAGTCGTAGTTTCCGGGCCCGGCGACGAAGACCTCGTTCATGCGGTGCGCGGGTTTGCACGGGTGTCAGTCATCGCCATCGTCGTCACGATCGGAACCGGCCTTGCCCAGATGCTGCGACTCGACGGCGGCGACCTGTTTGGCAGCGGTCATGGCCTCTGGACCGTCTTCAAGGTTGTGCTGGTTGCAGCGATGGTCTTCATTGGCCTGTCCGCACGCCAATTCGCTCAAAAACGCCTCCTTCGGGCCCACGAATTGACCGTGCCGATGGCCAACCGCCTCCGTCGTGCTTTCGGAACCGAAGCTGCGATTGGGCTCGTCACGTTGCTCGTAAGCTCTTGGCTGCTCTCACTCACCCCGGCAAACGTCAGCGCCGAACCAAGTATCGACTATGCGATCTCACAGACCGTTCTCGTTCCCGAAGCTGACCTCGACGTCATGGTCAAACTGACTCGCAACAGCGTCGGCAACAGTGGCCTCGAAGTTACGGTAATTTCGCCGGCTGAAGGCCTCACCGGGCTTGAAGTAATGCTTACCCCGCCGTACAACACCGTCACCGGGGCCATCGTTCAGCCAGTGCCGCTGCCAGGCGCTGGCGTTGCCACCCGCAGCGAATCAGTCGGCCTCCCGATCATGGTGCCCGGCGAATGGCTGCTCCAGATCAATGCACAAACCGCGGCTGGCGTCGTGCAAAGCGACCCAGTGCTGATCTCGATCCTCGACGAGACCGGCGCTGCACCGACCACGTCGATCACGGTTCCGGAACCGATCCTGGTTCCGATCGAGACCTCCACAACCCTCGCCGGCGGCTGACCTGAGAGAAATTCCCGGCCTGGCAACCGGCCTGGCAACCGGTAGGGACGCTTCAGGCCGTTCAGACGGTTGTGTCGTTGGTGAGCTGCACTCGGCACCAAACACCCCGAGCAGCAACGACCGATCGTCAAGCGCTAACACGTCGAATGCCACAAACGCAGCAGGTGTTTCCGCTGCCAGGCGATCAACTCGATGTCGACGCCGTCGCTCAAGATGATGCATCTCAAGGCGTCCCATCTTCGGCTCAAACAGCCGGTCGTCTCCGTCCGGAATTTCGCATGCCAGTTTCGCCAACATCGGCTGGACCCGGCGGGTGACGGGAAGGTCGACGATCACAAAGCAATTCTCGCGCGCCCAGCGGTTCATCTCGCGGCCCCTCCGGGGGTATGTTGCGGGAGTGAGCATGCAGGAGAAACTCGATCAATTGGCCGAGCGTCGCAAGGAGGCCTACAACGCTGGATCTCAGCGGTCGATCGACCGCCAGCACGAGAAGGGCAAGATGCTCGCTCGTGAGCGGATCGACTACTTCCTCGATGACGGCTCCTTCCACGAACTCGACCAGCTGGCCCGGCACCGTGCTCAGGCGTCAGGCCTCGAGGAACGGCCCTACACCGATGGCGTGATCACCGGCTGGGGCACCGTCGACGGCCGCAAGGTCTTCGTGTTCTCGCAAGACTTCACCGTCTTCGGAGGCGCACTCGGTGAAGTGTTCGCCGAAAAGATCCACAAGCTGATGGATTTGTCACTCAAGGTCGGCGCTCCGCTGATCGGCCTCAACGACGGTGCGGGCGCCCGCATCCAGGAGGGCGTCGTCAGCCTCGCCAGCTACGGCGGTATCTTCCATCGCAACGTCCAGGCCTCCGGCGTTGTGCCGCAGATTTCGGTGATCCTCGGGCCGTGTGCCGGCGGCGCCGTCTACAGCCCCGCAATGACCGACTTCATCTTCATGGTCCGCGAGACCAGCCACATGTTCATCACCGGCCCTGACGTCGTCAAGACGGTAACCGGCGAAGACGTCACGCTCGAAGAACTCGGTGGCGCAATGAGCCACGCCTCGAAGTCTGGCGTCGCCACTTTCGTGGCGGACGACGAGAAGTCTTGCCTCGACGACGTGCGCTTTCTGCTCTCGTTCCTCCCGGCCAACAATCTTGAAGAGCCCCCGGCTGATGAGCCGACCGACGACCCCGATCGCGATTGCCCCGAACTGCGCGACATTCTTCCCGCCTCACCGAACCTGCCGTACGACATGACCGAGGTCGTTCGGAGCTGCGTCGACGACGGCGAATTCTTCGAGTACTTCCCGCACTTCGCGAAGTCGATCATCTGCGGCTTCTCCCGAATCGACGGCAAGCCGGTCGGAATCGTTGGCAACCAGCCGAAGGTTCTCGCCGGTGTTCTCGACATCGAGTCAGCCGAGAAGGCCGCCCGATTCGTGCGGACCTGCGACGCATTCAACATTCCGCTCATCACATTCGTTGACGTCCCCGGCTTCTTGCCCGGCGTCGACCAGGAATACGGCGGCATCATCCGCCATGGCGCCAAGCTTCTCTACGCCTACTGCGAGGCCACCGTCCCGCGCATCTCGATCATCACCCGCAAGGCATACGGCGGCGCCTACGTCGTTATGGATTCGAAGTCGATCGGTTCCGACCTCGCGTTCGCATGGCCCACCGCCGAGCTCGCGGTCATGGGCCCACAGGGTGCCGTCGAAATCGTGTACCGCCGCGAATTGCAGCAAGCCGCCAACCCGGCCGAACGACGCGCCGAGCTGATTGCGGAATACACCGAGAAGTACGCCAACCCGTACGCGGCAGCCGAGCGCGGCTACATCGACGACGTGATCGACCCCGCCGACACACGGCGCAAGCTCGTTGCAGGGTTGCGGATGCTGTCCACCAAGCGTGAGGAACTGC
>CAWUXP010000230.1:0-10941 GCA_963926495.1 Candidatus Ilumatobacter herschelensis | reverse complement strand
CACATGCTGGTCGGCCCGATCAAGAAGGTCGTCGGCACAGGCCACACGTACATTCCCGACCGGCCGCTGCCGAAGGCAGGCGGCACCCACTACGACGCCGGTCAGCCAGGCGATCCGACCGGTCCCGTCGAGAACGAGGACTACTTCGGCGCCCTTGTGCAGTTCGAGAGCGGCGCGAGGGGCACGTTTGAGGCAAGCCGCACGATCGTTGGCCCCGAGAGCCAGTGCGCCTTTGAGATCTACGGCACCAAGGGTTCACTGAAGTGGAACCTTGAGACAATGAATGAGCTCCAACTCAACCTCGTTGGCGACAAGGCCCGCGGTTACACCACGGTGTACGCGGGCGACAGGTATCCGTACCACGGCCACTTTGTGCCCGGTGATGCCAACTCGATCGGTTACGAAGACCTCAAGGTGATTGAGGACTTCGAGTTCTTGTCGTCGGTCGCAGCCGGTCGCCAACACACCCCTGGCTTCAGTGAAGCCATCGACTATGTCAGCGTTCAAGACGCCCTGCTCCGCTCTTGGAAGAGTGAGAAGTGGGAAGACGTCACCAACATCGCATCCACCTGAGTTTCAGTTGGGGTCTGACCCCAACTGAAACCTGTCGAAGGAGACCCTCATGGGGACACAACGATTGACGGTCGCACAAGCGATCGTCGGGCACCTCATTGCCCAGACGACCGAACTCGGTGATGGCAGCACTGCGCAGCTTTTTCCGGGTATCTATGGCATCTTTGGGCACGGCAACGTCACGTGCCTCGGCCACGCGCTCGAAGAACACAAGGCCGAGCTGCCGACGTGGCGCGGGCAGAACGAACAGGGCATGGCGCTCGCCGCCACTGCGTTTAATAAAGCGATGCGCCGTCGCCAGATCATGGCGGCTACGTCGTCGATCGGCCCGGGGGCGACCAACATGGTCACCGCCGCCGGTGTTGCGCACTCGAACCGTATTCCTCTGCTGCTGATCGCTGGCGACTCATTTGCGTCGCGGACGCCCGACCCGGTGCTGCAGCAGGTCGAGCACTACGGGGTGCCGTCGACGACAGTGAACGATGCGTTCCGACCGGTTGCTCGCTACTGGGACCGGATCACCATGCCCGACCAGATCCTCACTTCGCTGCCGCAGGGCATCGACACGATGCTTGACCCGGCCGATTGCGGCCCGGCGTTCTTCGGTCTGCCACAAGACGTACAGGCAATGGCGCTCGACGTGCCCGACGAGTTCCTCGCGCCGAAGCATCACGCGATCGTCAGAGCCCGCCCCGACCGCGGTCAACTCGCCGCAGCGACCGCAGCCTTGCGCGCGGCAAAGCAGCCGCTGATCCTTGCCGGCGGCGGCGTGCACTACTCGTTCGCCGAAGCCGAACTGCTGGCGTTTGCTGAGCGCCACAACATCCCCGTGGTCGAGACGGTCGCCGGAAAGGCCAGCGTCGTCGCAACGCACGAGCTCAACGCCGGCCCCATCGGCGTCACCGGGTGTGAATCGGCCAACAACCTCGCGGCTGATGCCGATGTCGTTCTCGCTGTGGGCAGCCGAATGGAAGATTTCACCACCGGGTCGTGGACGTTGTTCCAGAACCCTGACGTAACACTCATCGGACTGAACGCCGCCCGCTTCGATGCGCGCAAGCGCCGCTCGATGCCGCTTGTCGCCGATGCTCGTGAAGGCCTTGCTGAACTTGGCCAAGCACTCGGTGACTGGCGAGCCGATGACAGTTGGAGCGAACGTGTAACGGTCGAACGTGCCGTCTATCACGCCTATATTGACAAGATCGCTGCACCCAACGATGCAGCAGTCGCAGACGGCGAGCCTGTCACGTATGCCCAAGTGGTCGGTGCCGTTGACCGCAACAAGGCGCCTGGCGACTACGTGCTCGCGGCCGCCGGTGGATTCCCTGGCGAGGTCAACAACGGGTGGCGTGCCGATGAGATCAACAGCTTCGATTGCGAATACGGGTTCAGCTGCATGGGCTACGAGATCGCTGGCGGCTGGGGCGCAAAAATGGCGATGCCCGACCGCGAGGTCATCGTGTTCGTCGGCGACGGCTCGACGATGATGATGAACTCCGATCTCTACAGCTCGGTGATCAGTGGCCACAAGATGATTGTCATTATCTGCGATAACGGAGGGTATGCGGTGATCAACCGGCTGCAGATAAACCAGGGCGGCGTGCCGTTCAACAACCTGCTCGACGACTGCAAGGGGCAGAACACCGAGGTCCGCGTCGACTTCGAGATGCTGGCGAAGGCACAGGGCTGCAACAGCGAGACCGTGCGTACGGTCACCGAACTCGAAGCAGCAATGGCCAGGGCCCGTGCATCAGATCGCACGTATGTGATTGCACTGCAGACCCACCCCTATGAGTGGACCGAGGGTGGCACGTACTGGGAAGTTGGGGTTCCCGAGACGTCATATCGTACTGAAGTTGTCGATGCCCACCATGCGGTTGTTGCCGGGAAGGCCGCGCAGCGTAGGGCCTGACTTGACGTCCGGCTGACTGCACCGATAACACTTGAATCATGACTGACATGCTTGATCGCACAGCACGCGACTATTCGGTCGTCGGCGCGGAGGCACAGCGCGCGGCCGAAGTTGGCCTCGTTGATGCCCAATGGTTCCGTCCGTACGTCGGCCCTGACCGGATGCGTGAGCTCACTGAGCGAACTAACCGGCGGGCGATTGGCGATGCTGTGTTGTGGCTCGCCTTGCTCGGCGGCGTCGGTGTGGCTGCAGCGGTGGCATTCCCGAGTTACTGGTCGATCTCGCTGTTTGTCGTCTACGGCGCCTTGTACGGCGCAGCCGATGCCCGTTGGCACGAGTTCGGCCACGGGACTGCGTGCTCGAACGAGCGAGTCAACGGCGCGATGTATCAGTTGGCATCGTTGATGTTGTGGCGTGGGCCGACACTTTGGCGATGGTCCCATTTCCGTCACCACAGCGACACGATCATCGTCGGTCGTGATCCGGAGATTCAGCTCACTCGGCCACCGTCACTGTTCCGCCTTGCACAGAACTACACCGGCCTTCGAAACCAGCCGGCCATGTTTTGGCGGATCATCCAGCACGCCTTCGGTAAAATTGATCCTGTCGCCATCGAACTCGTTCCTGCGAACGATCGTGGCAAGGTCGTGTGGGAAGCGCGGTTGAGCGTGGTCGTCCATGCAGCAGTCATCGGGCTCGCAGTTGGGACCCAGAGTTGGCTGCCGATCTTGCTGGTCGGAGCGCCCACAATTTTCGGAGCGTGGCTCGTTCTCTTCTTCGGTACGACGCAGCATCTGGGCCTGCAAGAAGACGTGCTTGACCATCGAGCGAACAGCCGAACGGTGTACATGAACCCAGTGTTCCGGTTCCTGTATCTCAACATGAACTACCACGTCGAGCACCACATCTTCCCGGCGGTTCCTTACTACCGCTTGCCTGCATTGCACGCCGAAATCAAGCATGCGCTGCCCGAACCGAGCCCGAACTGTCTGCACGCCTACCGCGAGATCATCGGCGAATTGAAGCGGCAGCGCGATGATCCGTACCACGAACTCAAGACTCGCCTTATCCCCGACGTGCCGACTGCTCCGGCTGAGGTCGGTTCGATCGGCTCGGTCCGCCCTGATGGGTCATTCGACCTCGGCCCCATCGCACAGATCTCGGTCGGTTCGGTCACTCGTGTCGACGTCCGTGAACGGACGTTCGCGGTGGTGCGCACCGACGATGGCAGGGTGTGCGTCGTCGACGGCATCTGTACCCATGGTCAAGTTCACCTCGCTGGCGGAGCGGTCATCGACGGGCCCAACGGCCCACAGATCGAATGCCCAAAGCACAACGGCCGATTCGACCTATCGACCGGTGCGCCGTGCCGCAAGCCGGTCAAGGAACCCATCGCGGTGCACACGGTGATCACCGTCAACGGCCACATCATCATCCAACCCCCGGAACGATGATGGGTGAAGTCCGCTAGGCGGCCTTCACTTGATCATTTTTCAGCAGACCGACCGACGAAGAGAGACAGAACATGACGACAAGATTTGCGGTGCTCGGTTGCGGGCGGATCGGCAAGATGCACGCGGAGATGCTGGCTCGCCAGGTGCCTGGCGCATCGGTGAGTGTTGTGTTCGACGTGGTTAATGCGTCGGCGCAGGCAGTTGGCGCTGACATCGGTGCGCGCGTCGCGACGTCGCTTGCTGATGCAGTCACTGCGGACGACGTCGATGCCGTCGCGATCTGCACGAGTACCGACACGCACGTCGACGCAATGGTTGCTGCTGCCGAGGCGGGTAAGGCGATCTTCTGCGAGAAGCCGATTTCGCTCGACATTGCCGAAGTTGACCGTGGCCTGGCTGCGGTTGCCGCTGCGGGTGTGCCACTGCAAGTTGGTTTCAATCGGCGTTACGACCCGAGCCATAAGGCCGTGGCCGATGCGGTCAAACACGGCGCGGTCGGCGATGTCCACCTCGTCAACATCATCAGCCGTGATCCGGGCCCGCCACCAATCGAGTACATCAAGGTCTCGGGCGGCATCTTCAATGACATGACGATCCACGACTTCGATATGGCTCGCTATGTCACTGGGAGTGACGTGGTTGAGGTGTATGCGAAGGGTGCCGTCAGGGTCGACCCAGCGATCGGCGAGGCTGGTGACGTCGACACTGCAGTCGTCCTGTTGACCCACGCCAACGGAGTGATAACCACGATCGATAACAGCCGCCGCGCGGCGTACGGCTACGACCAGCGGGTCGAAGCATTCGGCAGCAAGGGGAAGGCTGCGTCGAACAACCACCACGACTTCAATGCGGTCATTGCCACCGATGAGGGGTTCCGTCAGCCGCCGCTGCAGAACTTTTTTCTCGAGCGCTACGCGCGCAGCTACCTCGACCAGTGGGCTGCTTTCCTGGCCTACGTGCGCGCAGGTGCTGGCGCTGAGAGCCCGGCGTCAGGGGCCGATGGTCGTGCGCCGCTGGTGATTGGCAAGGCAGCCCTGCGTTCGATGCAGGAAAACCGTCCCGTTGCCATTCGCGAGATCGACACCCAGGAGAACCACTCATGACCGAGTCTGCTTCTGAATTCGCACCTGATCAGAGGTCCCACTCGGGCCAGCCGCTCCGCCACGCCCGTCCCGTTGGCCCGATGCGTGAAACCGACACGAGCCATCACCGGGCGCGCAACCTCGACGGCACGGTGCGGATCGACATCACGCCGGAAAACTCGGGCTGGGACTTCCTGAGCTTCGCGGTCATTGAGCTTGACGACGGTGATACACACATCGACCAGCGTGATGGTCAAGAAACGGCGATTGTTCCGCTCCGCGGCGCTGGAACTGTGCGCGCTGGCGGCCAGACGTTCGAGATCAGTCGGACCTCGGTGTTCGACGAGATGCCGCACATCGTCTACGTGACCCCCGGCGACGCAATCGAAGTCGTCGCCGCCGTTGGTGGGTTTGAGTTCTCGATCGGGTCTGCTGAAGCAGTCGGCAAGTACCCGACGCGGCTGATCGAGCCGAGTGAGATGAAGCAGGAGCTGCGCGGCGGTGGGGCTGCGTACCGCCACGTCAACCACGTGCTTGCACCACCAATCAAGGCCGAACGGCTCATCTTGTACGAGGTGTATGTCCCTCGTGGGACATGGTCTGGCTGGGCGCCACACCGCCACGACGGTCGCGACGGCTCGCCATATCTCGAAGAGGTGTATTACTTCCGCACCCAGCCGGACAACGGCTTCGTGATGCAGCGCAACTGGACCGATGAAGAGAACTTCGACGAGCTGTTCACCGCCCGCAATGGTGAAGCCGTGCTCGTGACGAAGGGCTACCACTCGTCGGTCGCCTGCCCGAGCTCGCACATGATGTTCCTCAACTACCTTGCCGGAGAGCTGTACGACGACGAGCGCACGACACCGCCGTGCTTCGACGAAGCACACACGTGGATCCAGGATGACTGGGACCATGCGGCATGGGAACTCCCCGTTGTTCGCCCCCCTGACTCTGCCGGCTCAGCAGCAGAGGGCTGACAGTGGCGTTGTGCGACCTGTCGAATGCCGATGGGAAGTTCTCGATCCTTGCGATTGATCATCGCGACTCGCTCCGTCAATTTCTTCGACCGGATGACCCCGACTCGTTGACCGCCGCAGAGATCACGGCGCTGAAGATCGAACTGGTCAGCACGATTGCCGACCTTGCCACGGGCGTGATGCTCGAACCCGAGTACTCAATCCCCCAGGTTCTCGACGCGGGGGCGCTGCCTGACGGCGTTGGTTTCCTGGCAGCACTTGAGTCGCAGGGCTACCTTGATGACCCGGGCGCCGGCGTGACGACAGTCCTCGACGGCTGGTCTGTCGAACAGGCTGCTGCGTCGGGTGCGGCGTCGGCGAAGCTCCTGCAGTCGTACCATCCCGACCAACCGCTCGCCCGAGCGCAGGAAGCGGTGGCTGCAGGCATCCTTGCCGATTGCCGGCGAGTCGGGCTCCCGCTGGCAATGGAACCGCTGTTTTACGACCTGGACTCACCAGAGGATCGACCTCGCGTTGTCGTCGAGACGGCACGTCGATTCGCTGCGCTCGGCCCCGATCTCCTCAAACTGCCCTATCCGGGGTCGCCCGACGCGTGTGCTGAGGTCACCGAGATTGTCGGCGCCATCCCCTGGGCAATGCTGTCCGGGGGCGGGACTTTCGACGACTTCGCCGATCAGTTCACGGTGGCATCGGACGCCGGTTGCTCTGGCTTCATGGTGGGCCGCGCGCTGTGGGGCGAAGCAGTGCAGGCCCCGGCCGACCAACGGTCAACAATCATTGCCGACCTGGTCCGCCCGCGTTTTGAACGGTTGGTAGCGATCAACGAGCGGCGAAGATCAGAGGACCACGGTGGTTGAACGCACTGTGCGCCGGCCAGGGTTCTCGACGATGACAAAGTAGGTGTTGCTGCGTTCGCTCCCGATGCAGCCGACGTGCCGGTAGGAGTCTGGACCGTCGTGCCCGATGAGCTCGGCGTGGTTGATCCTGGAGCCTCGGGTTGCGCGTCGGAATTGACTTGCTGTCAGCGGAAGCCCCAATCTGCACGACTTCGGTGACGCTCGTGGCTGCGTCGATGGTGGCTGCAGGCTCGCCCGCACAGCCGGCTGCAATCAGGCTGATAGCGGAAATCAGCAAGAAGATTCCACGCATTGCCCGACAGTATTTTGCGCCCGAGAAGCGTTGAGCGATTTCGACGAGTCGCACGTCGCCTGCGGCATGGCGCGGCGACGTGGTCCATGCGGTGTGCTGCTCGCGAGCAATGCCCTACAGCCAGTCGTCGCTGTTGTCGATACGCCGGACAGGACGAAGCAGGAGTCGTTTGGTACAGATTGGCTCGACGGTCATGAACGCCGAGCAGCGAGCACGGCGGCGAAGTCGGCGGCTGACGTGCCGGCGTCGAGGGCACTGCGGACTCGGTCGGCATCGGACGGTGGAGTGAGCCCACCAATCGGCTTGTCGATATCGAGATTACACGGGAACGGGTAGCCCTCGGCTGAAGCGGCAACAGCGCAGTCGACGAGCGCTCGGTTGGCGCCGCCTGCAACGCGATCGAGGAAGACGGGGTAGAGCGCATCGAGCATGGCTCCACGATCGACGGTTTCGAGCGTGCGGCCCATTGCGGTGCCGACTTGCAACAGGTTGGCGATGCGGAGGACGTCCGACGTGACGTTTGTGCCGGCCCCGTGAAACAGCGCGGGGTTGAAGAACACCGCGTCGCCAAGTTGCAGCGCGAGCTGCACGTGGTGGTCGGCAAAGTACGCCTTGAAATCGTCACGGCGCCAGGCGAGGTAGCCGGCCTCGTACTTTTGCGAGTGCGGCAGATACATTGTCGGCCCGGTCTCGAGTGGCATGTCGCAGTGCGCCACAGCGCCCTGCAGCGTCATCAAGGGGGAGAGGCGGTGGACGTGTGCGGGGAAGCTTGCCGCTTCCTCGTTGGTCATAAAGCCAAGGTGGTAGTCGCGGTGCGGCTCCTGCGCTGCGCCACCCGGGTTGACCACGTTGACCTGGGACGTGACCTGGTACGCAGGTCCCAACCATGCGGTACTGATCAGGTCGACAAGATCGTTGCTGTAGTAGTCGACAAAGACCTGTGGGTCGTGCAGCGCCAACTTTTCGAGGGCATTCCAGACTCGGTCGTTGGCCCCCGGCTTGGCGAAGTGGTCGCCGCCGCCGATGGCGTTCGCCTTCTCTTTAGCGATGAGTTCGAAGAACGCCGCTGATGCAGCATCGACTATGGGCTGTTCGAATGCGCCGCGGAAGACCACGATGCCAGGCCCGTTGAGGAGGACGTCGGCCAGTTCGCTCATGACGGCGCGTCGGCCGCCAGGCGACCGCGTTATCTCGCGCAGTGACGAACTGTCGTAGACCACGGTGCCGCGCTCGATCGATGCAGCGTGTGGGTAGTCGGTCAGGTCAGCAGATTGCTCGACAAGCGCAATGAACTCATCGATTTCGCACGTGTCAGCAGCAAGCCAGGTCATAACATAATGCTACGCGTTCAATCAGCGGCTGGCCGACTCGGTGCCTCAGTCGCGTCGTAGCGCTGCGACGAGACCGTCGACGTCGAGTCCAAATTTGGTGTGCAGGTTTGCCGACTTGGGGTCGTGCGGGACGAACTTGGTTGGGATGCCGAGCACCTCGACGACTGTCGAGGGATCGATAGATGTAATTTCATCTGCGATCGACATGCCGATGCCGCCAGCGCGAATGCCGTCTTCGATTGTGATGACACGTGAGTGGCGGGCCGCATCGGCAATCATTGCCGGGTCAAGCGGGGCACAGCAGCGGGCATCCCAGACAGTGACCGGTGTACCAGATTCGGCGAGCTGGGCCGCAGCTTGCTCGGCGGTTTCGAGCATCTTGCCCACAGCGACAACACACACGTCAGCGTCGTCGGGCGCGACGACCGATCGAGCGAGTAGGCCGGAGCCGACCTCGTGCTCGGTCACCTGGCGAGCGGCGCCTCGTGCATAGCGAATGGCGACAGGGCCCTCATCGGAGAGGTTGACGGCGTCGTGCAACATCTGCGCGAGTTCCTGGGCACTCGACGGGGCCAAGACGCGCATACCCGGAACCTTCGAGAGGAGAGCCATGTCGTACACTCCGTGGTGACTTGCGCCGTCAGGGCCGGTGATACCTGACCGGTCGAGGCAGAACACGACGGGAAGGCGGTGTAGTGCAACGTCGTAGACGACCTGGTCCCAGGCCCTGTTAAGGAATGTCGAGTAGATGGCAACGATTGGTCGCAGCCCGCCCATTGCCATGCCCGCTGCGCCGGTGACGGCGTGCTGCTCGGCGATGCCGACGTCGAAAAACCGATCGGGAAACCGCTCTTGGAACGGGATCAAACCGGTCGGACCTGGCATTGCTGCAGTGATTGCGACGATGCGATCGTCAGCTTCGGCCTCTTTGATGACCGCTTCAGAAAATGCCTGGGTATAGCCGGTGGAGACGGCCTTCGGTGGGCCGACGGCTGGGTCGAAGATCGGTGCATCGTGGAGATGCTTCTCGTTGTCGTCTTCGGCCGGAGAGTAGCCACGGCCCTTCTGCGTCAGCATGTGGACGAGAATCGGACCGTCTTCGCTCAACTGAATTGCGTTGTGGAGAGCGTGCTCCATTTCTTCGACGTTGTGGCCGTCGAACGGACCGACGTAGCGAACGCCCAGCGCCTCAAAGAACGATGGAGGCTGCAGAAACTCGCGTACGCCAGCCTTGAAGGCGTCCATGGCGGCTCCGGCCTGGTTGCCGACAAGCGGCAGGCTCTGCAGATAGTTCTCGATACGTCGCTGGCGGCGGACGTACACCGGGTTGAGGCGAATGTCGGTCAGTGCGTGGCTGAGCTTGCCGGTGACCCGGTCGGTGAACGTCGGCTGGCTGGGGTGAGAGGGATGTGCTGATTGCTCGTCGTGGCTCTGCATGCTCGCCGAGAGGTTGGACACGGTTGGCGCATACGAGCGGCCATTGTCGTTCAAGACGATGATGACGCGCTTGCTGCCGTGACCGATGTTGTTGAGAGCCTCGTACGCCATGCCGCCGGTCATGGAGCCGTCACCGATGACAGCAACGATGTGGCGATGCGGGTTAGCGCCGGCGTCGCGGGCGACGGCCATGCCGTACGCGTAGGAGAGGATCGTCGACGCATGACTGTTTTCGACGTAGTCGTGCTCCGACTCTTCGCGGCTCGGGTAGCCCGAGAGCCCGCCGACCTGGCGGAGCTGTTCGAACTGTGCTTGGCGTCCCGTAACGATCTTGTGCACATAGGCCTGGTGGCCGGTGTCCCAGAGAATGGCATCGGTCGGCGATTGGAAGACGCGGTGCAACGCCAATGTCAACTCGACAACACCGAGGTTGGAGCCGAGGTGGCCCCCTGTTTCGGAGACGGCACCGACGATGAAGTCGCGGATCTCGTCGGCGAGGCTGTCGATTTCGGGATATGACAGTTCCCGAAGATCAGTGGGATTCCGAATTCGATCCAGGGCCATTGAGATGACGATATCTGGCCACTCACGAAGGTCGTGCTTCGCACTCGAGCTCGGCTGCATTGCGCCGTGCTTTCTGACACGCCCTACAGTCCTCATATGTCCAGCGATTCTCCATTCGATCTCACCGGCCGCGTTGCTCTGATCACCGGAGGGAACAGCGGCATCGGCCTCGGTATGGCTGAAGGGCTCGCGGCGCATGGCGCAGACGTCGCGATCTGGGGGACCAACGCGGAGAAGAACGAACGGGCTCTCGACGTTTTGAGTGACTATGACGTCGAACTGTTGTCGATCGTCTGCGATGTCAGTGACGAGGATGCTGTGATCGAGTCGATGCAGGAGACTGTCGATGCACTCGGCCGGATCGACGCGGTGTTCGTTAACGCCGGGGTCAGCGGCACGTCGCCAAGCTTTCTCGAGATGACCAGCGAAGACTGGCGCCGTGTGATGTCGGTCAACCTC
>CAWUXP010000229.1:0-3888 GCA_963926495.1 Candidatus Ilumatobacter herschelensis | reverse complement strand
AGCGCTGTGAGTAGCTGGTGGCGGCGTTTCGGCTCGCCCAGCGACGCGGCTTCGGCGATTGCACATGACAGCACGGCGCCAGCCGCGACCTGCGCGTAGAAGGCCTTGGTCGACGCCACCGACATCTCGACGTCGCGTCCGTCCGAGGTGTAAAGAACACCGTCGGCCTTGTCGGTCAGGTCGGACCCGCGCCGGTTGACAATGCCGATCACCATGGCACCGCGACCGCGCAGGAGGTCGACGGTGCGATTCGTATCGGTGGTCGTTCCGGACTGGCTGACTGCGATTGCCAGCGTGTCGCTCATGTCGAGCCGCATGTGGAAACCGGACAACTCGGTCGCGGTGATCGCATCGACATCGAGAGCCGAGCCGGTGAGCTCATCGAGAATGGCTGCTGTGCTCTGGCCGGCGACCGCTGCGGTGCCCTGGCCGATCACGCGGATGCGAGTAATCGTGCCGTCGGCGAGCCGGTCGCGGATCACGGCAGGAAGTGCACGCTCACCAACGACCGCACGCAACGCATCGCTCTCACCGACGATCTTGCCACGCAGCGTCTTGGCGAAGCTGTTGGGCGACTCGGTGATCTCCTTGAGCAGGAAGTGCGGGGCATCGCCGCGGTCGATGTCGCGTGTGGTCACTTCCGCGTGGGCGATGTCGGCATCGTTCAGCGGCAACTCGCTGCCGTCGTAGGACAGTCGGGTGATTCCGTCGAGGTCGCCGGCAGCTGCACCATCGAGCATCACGATCTCGCCGCCCTGCTCGCCGTCCATCCGAACGTAGCGATGGGTTTCCTCGACGACTCCGTACGGCTCGCTCGCCACGATGAAGCAGTCATCGCCGAGCCCGATGTACAGACCTTGGCCACTGCCACGCAATGCAAGGAAGAGCGTCGACGGTGCACTGGCCGTAGCGACACCGATCGCAATGGAGCCTTCGAATGCGGCCACCGTCCGCCGGAACGATTCGACCGGCGCAACGCCTTCGCCGAGATGTCGTGACATCAGCATCGGGATCACCTTGGCGTCGGTGGTGATCGGCGTGGCGATGCGGAGGTTGTGCGCGGCGCGCAGGTCGGCGTGATTGTCGACGTCACCATTGAGCGCTGCGACGACGTAGGGAGCTTCGGCGCCGCCGGGCATCTCCTGCTCGGCCGAATTGACCGGGTGAGCGTTCGGCTCGGAGATGATGCCGACGCTCGCCCAACGGGTGTGGCCAAGCAGCGCAACGCGCGCATCCGGGGACTGGAGGGCACGGCGGAGCAGTGCATCACCTGCGAGGTCAGCCCGGAGTGCAGCAGTGTTGTCACCGAGTTCGCCGATCTCAGCAGCGGCCTTGTAAACGAACGACAGCGAGTTGCCCGACGCCTCGACGGATTTTGACTGAAACAGTGGGTCGGTGCCGCGCTCCACGAGCAGCGTCGCCAACGCTGCGGCTTCGATGTCGTGACCCCACACATAGAGGTGCACGCCAGCAGAATCGCGGCCGCGGACTTCGAGCCGATCGATCGATGAGAACGCCTGCTGGACGACCAGGTAACCGGAGAGCGACGAGGTCGACGCCGCCGGGCCGGCAAGCGCCGCAACTTCGCGAACAGTCCGCAGACGGTCGTTGGTAATCGTCCACACCGAATCCTTCAGCGTGATCAGATCAGCGCTGGCCCGCTCGAGCGCGTCGGCGTCGAGGCCGGCGGCGTTGGTGTCGAGGCTCGACTCGATCTCAGCTGCGAAAGCCATGAGCTGATCGGTCCGGCTCGTGATCGACGCGACGAGATCGACCTGGCCTGCGAGCGCGAGCACGCCCGGGAGCCCCTTGAGCATCGAGTCAACCGCATCGGCCTCATGGGCGACCGCTCGTGCGTCGGGACGAGCGGCGAGCGCTGCGTCGAGACCATCCAAGATTTGATCGGCCGTCGGCGTCTGACGAGTGGGTGGACGACTAACGATGCCGATGATGCCGCACATAGGCCATTCAGGCTACCGAGGGCCAACGCCGGTAGCCGGTCACACTGTGCCTGGCACAGTCTGACCGCTCAGCCGAAACGTGACCGCTCAGCCGAAACGTGACCGGGCAGCTGCTGCAAGTTGATCGGCAGCAGCCTGGGCGCGCTCGGCCGTTGCTGCTTCGACCATGACACGGATCAGCGGTTCCGTTCCGCTCGCCCGCACGAGGACTCGCCCGGTTGCACCGAGCTCGGCCTCGACAACAGCAATCTCGTCAGCGAGGCGAACCGCCACATCTGGGACCCGTTCGCCCACCCGGACGTTGACAAGCACCTGCGGGAGCGACGTCATAGCTTGCGAGGCGATTGCTTCGAGTGTGGTTCCGGACCGCTTGACGATGTCGACCAATGCCACTGCGGTGAGTAGCCCGTCGCCGGTCGTGGCATGGTCGGCGAAGATCACGTGTCCACTCTGCTCACCACCGAGCGAGTAGCCGCCCGCTCCGAGTGCTTCGAGGACATAACGGTCGCCGACGCCGGTCTCGACCACGTGAATGCCTGCGGCTTCCATCGCAAGACGAAACCCCAGATTAGTCATCACCGTGACAACCACGGTGTCGTTGGCGAGTTGACCGCGTGCTCGCAGATCGGCAGCGCAGATGGCAATGATGTGGTCACCGTCGACGACAGTTCCCATGTGATCGACTGCGATCAGTCGGTCAGCATCACCGTCGAGGGCAACACCCATGTCGGCGCCATGCTCAACGACTGCGGCTGCGACGAATTCCGGATAGGTCGCACCGCACCCGGCATTGATGTTGCGTCCGTCAGGCTCGTTGGCGATGACGATCACCTCGGCACCCGATGCGCGCAGTACGTCAGGCGCCACAGCAGTTCCGGCGCCGTTGGCCGTATCGAGGACGACCTTGATGCCGCTGAGGTCACGCCCGCCGAGCATGTCGAGCACATGCTGGGCGTAGTGCGTCGCGTCGTGATGAACACCGATCCGGCCGATTGAGGTTCCCGGTTCGCCGAGCACCCCGAGCGCTGTTTCGATCTGTGCTTCGACGTCGTCGGGGAGCTTCGTGCCACCGGGTGCGAAGAGCTTGATGCCATTGTCCCCGAACGGGTTGTGGGAGGCCGAGATGACTGCTCCCATCACACCGAGGCGTTGCGCTTCGAATGCAACCAATGGCGTCGTTGCAGTCACCATGTCGATGACGTCGACGCCCTCGGCGGCGAACCCAGCCGCAAGAGCGGCGCGGAACATCGGGGTGGACTCACGGGTATCGCCCCCGAGCACCACGATGTCGCGTGGCGCTCCGTCGGTCAAAGCCGGGTCATCTGAACCTGCCCCCAAACGCGAAAGAACCTGGGCCGCAGCGCGACCCAGGTTCAATGCGAAATCGGCGGTGAGTTCGGTATTCGCGGCGCCACGGACGCCATCGGTACCAAATTTCATCGCCCGGCTGCGATCAGCGCTTGGTGAACTGAGGTGCCTTACGAGCCTTCTTGAGGCCGTACTTCTTGGACTCCTTCTTACGGGAGTCACGAGTCAGCAGGCCAGCAGACTTCAGCGTGCCGCGGCTCTCGGGATCAAGTTCGAGCAGCGAACGGGCAATGGCCATGCGCAGTGCGCCGGCCTGGCCGCTAATGCCGCCGCCATGGATGCTCGCCGACACGTCGTAGGACTCGGTGGTCTCGGTGACCGTGAGGGCTTCCGTGACGACCATCCGCGAGGCGGCGGTCGGGAAGTACACGTCGAGTGCCTTGCCGTTGATCAGGAACTGGCCGGTGCCGGGCCGAAGCTGGGCACGGGCGACGGCGCGCTTGCGACGGCCGGTGGTTTGGGTCAGGGGTACTGTTGCCATTGTTCTGTGTCCTGTTCTCAGCGGCGCTTCGCGCCAGCGATTTCGAATGTCTTGGGCGACTGCGACCCATGCGGATGG
>CAWUXP010000228.1:0-3993 GCA_963926495.1 Candidatus Ilumatobacter herschelensis | reverse complement strand
CCGGTCGGCACCAAGATCGAAATTCATGGCGTTGAGCTGCTGTACGAGAAGACACTGACCGGTTCGAACATGGGGTCGAACCAGTTCCGCACCGACATGCCCCGCTACATCGAGATGTACATGGCAGGTCGCCTCAAGCTCGACGAGATGGTCTCGAAGACAATCACCCTCGACGAGATCAACGAGGGCTTCGAAGACATGAAACAGGGCAACGTGGCGCGCAGCGTCATCGTTTTTCCGACCGACTGAACCGGCCGTTGCCGCTCACTCAAGATGAGCTTGACCCACTTGGTCAGTCGCGCTTGACCCACTTCGAGGTCGAGGCGATGTCGGCGACCTCCTGGCCAGACTCGGCCCAACCGGCGAAGCCCGATTCGAGGTGAGCAACGTTGTCGAAGCCGAGCTCGCCGATGACCTTGGTGGCGAGAGCCGAACGCCAGCCGGCCGCGCAGTAGAAGATGTAGCGGTTCTCGGGCTGGTAGCGGTCTTGGTGGTACGGGCTCTCGGGGTCGAACCAGAACTCGAGCATGCCGCGCGGCGCCGAGATCGCGCCAGGAATCGCACCCTTCTCGACACGTTCACGAATGTCACGGATGTCGATGACCACCGCCGTGCCAGCCTCGATCTCGGCGGCGACCTGCTCGACTGTCAACTCTTCGATCTCGGCCTTGGCTTCGTTGACCATGTCGTGAACGGTTCGGCGTGTCATGCTCACGAACACTACGAAGTACCTCCTGTCCCATGGCTACTGAGGGAGTAGAGCCGATGACCACGACACGCGAGACGCAGTTCCCCGTCGGTGCATCGATCACTCTCGACGAACTACAGAACAACCCGTACCAGGCGCTCGCTCGCCTACGCGCTGCCGAGCCGGTGTCATGGATTCCGGCATTCAACGGCTGGTTCATCACGTCGCGTCTCTTGGCCGTAGAAGCGATGCGTGATGCCGAGCGCTTCACCGTCGACGACCCCCGATTCTCGACAGCCGCCGTTCTTGGCCCGAGCATGCTCTCGGTCGAGGGCGCCGAACATGACCGCCATCGGGCACCCTTTGCGCCGTCGTTCAGACCGGCAATGGTACGCGACCAGTTCGACGAGTTTCTCTCCGACGAAGCCGCTCGACTTGTTGCTGCAATCGGTGCCGACGGGCGAGCTGAGCTGCGTTCTGCTGTGGCCGGCCCGCTCGCCGTCAACACGATCACGCGGTTCCTGGGATTGGATGGGGTCAGCCCAGACGAAGTGCTCGGCTGGTACACCGACATCTCCGATGCCATTGTCGGCGTCACGCGAGGCGATCTGATTCCTGATACCTGCCGGAGCGCAGTTGGCGAGATCAGCGATCGGGTAACAGCGACCATCGAGCGGGGTACTCATGCACTGCTGCGCGATGTGCAGGCACACGGAGGATTGCGTGACGACGAACTCGGCTCGGCAACGATTGTGTTGATGTTCGGTGCAATCGAGACGTCGGAGGCAATGACCGCCAACCTGCTTTGGCATCTGTTGCAGCAGCCCGATCTACTTGCTCAGGTGCGGGCCGACCGGACGCTCGTTGCCGCGGCAATCGAGGAGTCCTTGCGGCTCGAACCAGCCGCCGCTGTTGTCGATCGCTACACCACGACTGACGTCGAGATCGGTCGCGCTCAGATCCCGAAAGGCGACCTCGTCAGCATCTCGCTGCTCGGTGCGAACCGTGATGGTGACGTGTTTGACGATCCCGATGTGTTTCGGCTCGGCCGATCTAACATCCGCCAGCACGTCACCTTCGTACAAGGGCCGCATGCGTGTATCGGCCTGCATCTCGCGCGACTCGAAACGGTTGCAGCGCTCAACGCTGTCCTTGACGGTTGCCCCGGCCTGGTGCTTGACGCCGAGGCCAGCACTGCGCCGAGTGGCTTGATTTTCCGCAAACCCGATCGGCTTGTTGCGTCGTGGGTTCCCACGACAAACGAGCCCTGACGGGTCAGGCCTTGAAACCGCCGTCGACCACAAACTCTTGGCCAGTGCAGTAGGACGCCTCGTCCGACGCAAGAAACAGAACGAGCGTGCCGACCTCCCGAGCACTGGCGACGCGGCCCATCGGGATGGCGGCGATGATGCGCTCGGTGTTGCCACCAAACTCCTTGAACATGTCGGTGTCGATGATGCCCGGATGGACCGAGTTGACGCGTACGCCGTCAGCGGCAAACTCGAGGGCTGCCGATTTCGTCATGCCACGGACGGCCCATTTGCTGGCTGCGTAGGCGTGCGCCATGCTCGCACCGCCCAGGCCGGCGATCGACGAAATGTTGATGATGCTGCCCGAGCCGTGATCACGCATCTTGAGGCCTGCCGCGCGCAGCCCGAGGAACACCCCGGTCTGGTTAATCAGGATCGTGCGGTTCCAGTCGTCGAGTGACGTTTCGGCAATCGGCTTCGGTTCGAAGATGCCGGCGTTGTTCACGAGGACGTCGATGCGGCCGTGCTCTTCGATGATGCCACCGACCACGCCAGCCCAGTCGCCTTCGCTCGTGACATCGTGATGCAGGTAGGTGACGGCGTCACCGAGTTGCTCGGCGGTTGCGGCGCCGACGTCGTCGAGCACATCGGTGATGTAGACCGTTGCGCCCTCGTCGGCAAACAGTTCAGCCTCGGCTGCACCCTGGCCGCGTGCGCCGCCGGTGATCAGTGCCACCTTGTTGTCGAGTCGGCCCATTGGTCAGCCCTTTCCTGAATCGGCAGCCTGTGCGGCTCGCCGCTTTTCGCCGGCGGCACGCAGTGCGGCGATGTTTGAGTCGTCGACACGCATGTAGGCGGCGCGCCAGTCGTCGGTTCCCCACCGCACCGGTGCTTGGACCGTGGTGCGCGGGGCAATTGCAGTCGCCGCGACGTCGAGCGCCAACGACATGATCGACTGTTGCATGTCGCGATCGCTGGGCTGGCCGCACGGATTGCCGAGTGGAAAGTCGACGAAGAGCATCCGGGCGACGCCGCATTCCTCGACGATGTCACGGGCGCTGCCGACCACGATGGTGGTGATGCCCTGTGCTTCGAGATGACGGGAAACCAGACTCACGGTCTGATGGCACACCGGTCAAAGCGGAACGAGCAGCGCAATGTCGACTCCGTCTTGCGCACACCACGTGCCGATCTGGTCGGCGTCGACGCCGGTCTTGCGTTGGCTGTACTCGGTCGGCACGCCGAAGAATCGGTGGTTGAGCGAACCGATCGTGCCGTTGTCGGCGAGTTGCTGCAGCGCGTTGAGGGGAAGGAAACTCTCCGTGTCGTCAGTGTGTGTTGCCTGCTTGTCCCACGACAGGTCGTTGGTAAACATCCTGTCGGGTACGTCGATGACCGGGTGGGCATAGACCTGCTTGTTTGTGGCCGGTGCGCCATGTGCAGAGTCGTGATGGTGCAGGAAGGTGGTGGTCACCACCGCAACGTTGCACTCGGCAAGCGGCTTCGTGTGCGGGCTGAATGGCACCTCGTCGAACGCCGCCCACCGGTAGGGCTGCTCGAAGCCGGAAGCGGAGTAGTACTCGCGTGACTTGTCGATGTAGCTCACGAAACTGCGATGGGAGACTTGTCGGTCGGCGCGTGCTTCCATGCCCCAAAGGTAGTTGCGACGCCGAAGCTGTAGCGACCCGGTGCCGAAACGCCCGACAGGGAGTCGCCAGGTTGCGGGGTCACTCGCACCCCCTTCGTGCGATACTGGGCCCGGCTCGAACAAGCGCGCCGGTGACGAGATTGGTTCAACGTGAAGCGGCGATTCGCACTATTGGTTCTGAAGCTGATGGGCTGGACGTCGGTCGGCCCTGCCCCCGAAGCGAAGAAATATGTCATGCTTTCGGCGCCGCACACCACCAACTGGGATCTTCCGGCATTGCTGATGGCGACGTGGAGCCAAGGGAGATCAGTCAACTTTCTGGGCAAGCACCAACTGTTCCGTGGGCCGATGAATTGGCTGATGCGCTCACTTGGCGGCATCCCGGTGCGCCGCGAGGGCCGTCACGG
>CAWUXP010000227.1:0-21914 GCA_963926495.1 Candidatus Ilumatobacter herschelensis | reverse complement strand
CCTCGGGTAGAACATCCCGAGCCCGAAGGCCAACTCGGCTAACCCGCTTACCCGGTTGGCGAGTGATGCATCCGGAAACCAGTCGGGCACGATTGCTTCGAAGAAGTCGGGCTTCGTAAAGTGGGCGATGCCGGCGCCGGTGAAGAGCATCCCGGCACCGATTGCTGACGGGTGAGAAACGTGCATCGCCTCAGTCTGACGCGTCAACTGGGCGGGGTGCGGGTTGAGGTTGACCCATTCGGGCGGACGCGCGCCGGTAGCGTGCGGGCCATGCGTCGCACGGTTCCCTTCATTGTTATTGCCGCACTTGCCATTGCTGGTTGCAGCGGGTCCAATTCGGCTGCGCCCGCAGATGATTCGGTCGCTACCGAACAGACGGTCGCTGACGAGGTTGATTCATCTGGCGATGCCGCTCCAACCTCTGACGCCGATGTGCCGCCGCTGAGCGAAGCGAGCGCCGACAAGCCGACCGACATTGATGTCCCCGGCGTCGACGTTGAAGTACTCGACGTGACCGTGCTGATCGAAGGCGACGGCCCGATCGCAGAAGCCGGCGACACGGTGATTGTCGACTACATCGGGGTGCGGGCGCTCGATGGCGTCGAGTTCGACAACAGCTACGACCGCGGCACGCCCTTCGCGGTCGGCCCGCTCGGCCAGGCACAGGTCATCCAGGGATGGAACGACGGGCTCCTCGGCGCACAAACCGGTGCCCGCCTCCAGCTCGACATCCCCAGCGCTCAGGCATACGGCGAGACGGCGCGGAGTGACGTGATCCGCGAGAACGAGCCACTCACATTCGTCATCGACGTCCGCTCGGTTATTAAGGCCCCGGATGCATCTGCGGCACCGACGGAGATGGGTGTCGAACCGTCCGAGGGTGCAACCGATTTGTCTTTCGAAGATCTGATCGAAGGCGACGGAGCGGTCCTCGAAGAAGGCCAGACAGCGGTGTTCAACCTTGTGCTGTTCCGTGCCGACAACGGCGTGCAGCTCGACAGTACCTGGACCAGCGAACCGATTCAGATCCCGATGACCGAGGGTCAGTTCGCGGCCATCGCGCAAGGCATGCCCGGTATGAAGGTCGGTGGTCGACGTGCAATCACCTTCCCGCCGGCACTTGGTTTCGGTGAAAGTGGCAACCCTCAGGTCGGTCTGCCCGCCGGCGTCGACGCAGTACTCATCGTCGACCTGTTTGGCGCCTACTGATCGAAGCGTCGGGGCCGGTTCTGACGGACGGCCGCACGAAGTCACCCTGAGTCCATCTCGCTGGGTCAGGCGACCCGTTTACCGCCCTGGAAAACCTGTGCGACGCGCGGTCGCATGTCGCTCACGTCGAGGTCGGTGCCTGAGAACACGGCGACATCGGCGATTTTGCCGACTTCGAGCGTGCCGAGCTTGGCGTCAACACCCATTAGTTCTGCAGCGATCCGGGTGGTTGATTCGAGGACGGCAGTCGGGGACATGCCGAGGTCAGCCATCAGCGCCAACTCGCGCAGGTTTTGACCGTGCGGGGTCACGCCGGAGTCGGTCCCCATCGCGATCTTGACGCCGGCATCGATGGCGCGTCGGATTGAATCGCGGTGCACGTCGACCACAGCTCGGGCTTTGTCGAGGATCACTTCCGGGAGGTCGACCCCGCGATCCTTGGCCTCGAGCACGCCGAGCGGGGCGGTGAGGGTCGGCACGAGGTAGGTCCCTGCATCGAGCATCATCTGGATCGCTTCGTCGTCGAGGTAGATGCCGTGCTCGATCGAGCGAATGCCTGCTCGCACAGCATTCTTGATGCCCTCGGTTGCTTGCGCGTGGGCCATCACGAATCGGTGTGCAGCAGTCGCCTCGGCGACGAGCACCTCGAGTTCGTCGGGCATGAAATGCGGGTGCTGCGGATCGTCTCGAGGCGAAATGACGCCGCCAGACGTGCAGACCTTGATGACGTCGGCGCCCGCCCTGATCAGCTCGCGAACCTTCTTGCGCATTTCGTCAGGACCATCGACGATGTTGTGCGGACGACCCGGGTGCTCGTCCGTCATCCCTGGCATGTGCGCGCCGCAGACTTCCCAGCTATCGCCGTGGCCACCGGTCTGGGAGAGGATCGTGATCGAGAGCTGCATGCGCGGCCCGGGGATGAGACCATGCTCTTGAGCTTGCTTCACCCCGAGGTCGGTACCGCCTGCCTCGCGCACGCTCGTGATGCCACATGCCAGTGTGCGTTGCATCCGCTCGGCAGCCTGGAAGTAGTTCATCGAGAACGGCGTTCCGAGGTACGTATTCGGACTGAAATCACCGTCAGCCATGAAGTGCACGTGACAGTCGAACAGGCCAGGAGTGACGAGATGACCGGTGCAGTCGACTAGTTCGTCGCCAGCGAGGCTGGTTCCGATGTCGACGATTCGTCCATCTTCAATCGCAATGTCGCCAGCGGTCGGTGCGGCGCCTGTGCCGTCGAAGATCGTGCCGTTGGCCAAGATGGTGCGTGTCATTTCCGCAATCATCGCGCAGCCCAGCGGGTGGCCAGCCACGCCGTTTCGGCTTGGCCGATGGGCGAGTCTGGGCCGGCGTCAACGAACGGCCACAGCTCTGATGCGATGCGCCGATAGTTGCCCGTTGCGTTGAGCTCGCCCAAGAGTGCATAGAGGCCCAGGTTGATGCGTTGAATGAAGACGAATGCTCGTGGCACCGTGGCGTACTGGCTGATCGGGCTGTCACGGTCGAACGTGTGACGCACGATCTTGTTTGCATACTCGCGTGTCCAGGTCATCTCGGCGTCGTTGGCGACGGTGTCGTAGAAGAGCGAGAAATACTCGCCGACCTCGTCGGTGTCCACGGGCGCTCCGGGTTGCAACATTCCGGCTTCTTCGACGATGCGTCGGAACTCCGCAGCGTCATGTTTGACCGCTGCAGCCTCGACCATGGACGCAAAAGTGTCCAACTCGTCGTGGGTGAAGTGCTTGACCAGTCCGAAGTCGAGGAATGTCACGGTGCCGTCGTCATGGAACAGGTAGTTGCCCGGATGTGGGTCGCCATTGAAGGCGCCCATCCGGTACAAGCTGCGGAAGACGAAGCGGAAGATCACTTCACCGGCATGGTCGCGCTCGGCCTGCGGCCGCGTCAGTAGCTCGGCCCAGCCAAACCCCTCGACCAGCTCCGAGGTGAGCACCCGCTTGGTGCTGAACTCGGGCACGACTGGCGGAATCCGAAAGTACGGGTGGCCCGCGTAGTACTTGGCGAATTGTTGCTGATTGCGTGCTTCGAGCTCGTAATCGACTTCTTCTGCAAGGCGGATTTTGATCTCGTCGACCATCTCGGTCGGATCGAGGCCGCTGAAGCCCTGCTTGAGAAGCGCACCGAGCAGATCGGCGTTCTTCAGGTCAGAAACGATTGCCTGGTCAACGCCCGGGTACTGCACCTTGACGGCCACAGCGCGTTCCTGGCCTGACTTGGGATCCTTGATGATCGCTCGGTGGACCTGTCCAATCGAGGCTGCAGCGATGGGTTCGGGGTCGAACTCGACGAAGAGCTCGGTGATCGGCTTACCAAGCTCGGCTTCCACCGTGGCAATCGCAAGAGCAGTTGACATTGGCGGAGCGTTCGACTGGAGCTGGGCGAGGGCCATTCGCAGTGGTTCGGGGAGCCCATCGTCGAGATAGCTGGCCATCTGGCCGAGCTTCATCAGGGCGCCCTTCATCTGGCCCAACTCGTCGGCGACCTGCTGCGCCGTTTTGAACTCGCGTTTGCGGTCGAGTTCTTCGCGGCGCTCGGTCGAGGCAAAGGTCTTGCGAGCCGCAGTTGACGCATAGGTGCCGCCCACTTTGGCACCCATGCGAACGAGTCGAGCATTTCGGCCGGCCCGCGATCGACCCAACTCAGCTGCGTCGAGCCGGCGAGAGATGACGACTGCTGTAGTGCCGAGTGCGACAACGGCGAGCGGGGTACGCCACTTCATGATGCGCGTGTCGCAGCAATCGCTCGGCGACTGACCGAATCGAGTGCACGCAACAACGTCGGAACGAACTGGTCGGCTTGGGCCACGACGGCATCATGGCCGCCATCGACGCGAAATGCCTCAGCCTGCCCGATCAATTCGAACAGTTTGACCTGCCTGGCCAGCGGGATCACCGGGTCGTTCATCGTGATGAGGACGGCAGTGGGGACGTCGACCTCGCCGATCCAGTCAGCGGATGAAAATCGGCCGATCGCCCTGCCTGCTTCGAGCAGCATCCGCCAGTCGTGGCTCGAGGCTTCTTCGATTGCCCAGGGCTCCCACGTTTCGGCGCGGCGCTGTAGGTACAGCTGCTCGGTCAACCATTCCCGTGCCTGGTCAGGCGTGTACTTAGCAAGCGCGGCGAGGCCTGCCAGGCCGAGGAACGACAGCCGCTCTGGCCGGCGGTTCGAGAAGAAGGGTGCTGTGGCGCAGAGGACGAGCCCGGTGGTTCGGTCGGGGTGGCGCCTCCAGATCAGCTGAGCGATTGGGCCGCCCATCGAGTAGCCGACGGGGATGAACGTGTCGATGCCGAGGGCAGTTGCCACGTCGACG
This sequence comes from Candidatus Ilumatobacter herschelensis, assembly GCA_963926495.1. GTDB lineage: Bacteria > Actinomycetota > Acidimicrobiia > Acidimicrobiales > Ilumatobacteraceae > Ilumatobacter_A > Ilumatobacter_A herschelensis. The sequence goes on along the minus strand of CAWUXP010000227.1, from coordinate 17,377 downwards.
GCATCGTCGGCACAATCTTCGAGTCGGAACGACTTCTTGGAACGAATACCGGAGCCGTGGCCTCGATGGTCGAAGGCCACGACGCGGTAGTGCTGGCCGAGGCCTTCGTAGCAGCGGAACCAGTTCAGGTCAGCCGACGCCGTCCACCCGTGGAGCAGCATGATCGTCGGTGCGTCGGGTGGCCCGCCGAAATCGCGAACAAGCAGATCGCCGCGGTCAGGGAGATGGACGAACTTGCCGGGTGGGAAGTTGGGTTTCGGGACGTCGATGACGGGAGCGACCTCAGGACCGTCGAGCGGACTGTCAGCGTTGGCTGCTGGGTTGGGTGTCGCGTCGTCGTTCGTCTTGTCGTCCTTCGCACCGTCCCTCGCAGGCGTCTGCCTCAAACGGAATCGACGCTCAGGACCTTGACGGTCATCGAACCGTTCGGTGCGTCGTATGTGATTGAATCGCCGGGAGATGATCCGTTGAGCGCTGCGCCGAGAGGCGACGTGGAGCTGATGACATCGGCGCCCTCGATCTTTTCTTCCATGTTGCCAATCATGTAGCGCTCGGCCATGTCGTCGGAGTCACCGTCGTACACGATCGCGTAGACCTGGTTCTCGACGATCTCGGGTTCGTCGATCAGGTACTCAAGCTGACGGATGCGACCTTCCATGTGGCCCTGCTCATCCTTGGCAGCGTGATAGCCAGCGTTCTCCTTGAGATCGCCTTCTTCTCGCGCCCGTTCGATCTTGTCGGCAACTTCGATCCGCCCGCGCGTGGTGAGATCGTGAAACTCCGCCTGCAAACGCTCGAGGGCGGACTTGGACAACTTCGCTCCAGCCATTTCACAGACGATAGCGAGCCGGATCCGATTGCGAGAGGTTGCGAAACAGGGCTGACCATTCGCAACGGTCAGATTGGTCGGAACGCAACGGTCAGATCATTGCGAACCCGCTCCCAATCGGAACCGGTGAGAGGGTGCGGGTAGCCTCGGCACCTTATGACGCACAACATTGCCGTGATCGGTGGCGACGGGATCGGACCCGATGTCACCGCCGAAGCCATCAAGGTCATCCGCGCCGCAGGCGTGGACATCGCCACGACCGAGTTCGATCTGGGTGGCGATCGGTACCTGCGTGACGGCGAAATCCTGAGCGACGAGACCCTCGACGCGCTTCGGCCGTTCGACAGCATCCTGCTCGGAGCGGTCGGCCACCCCGACGTGAAGCCGGGTGTGATTGAACGCGGGCTGCTGCTAAAAATGCGCTTCGAACTGGACCTGTACATCAACCAGCGCCCGTTCCTCGGCACCGCGCCAGGTGGCACCGCCCAGCACGACTTCATCGTCATCCGCGAAAACACTGAGGGCCCCTACGTCGGCGAAGGCGGCGCACTACGCGTCGGCACACCCAACGAAGTGGCCACTCAAGGCTCGGTCAACACGCGTTTCGGTGTCGAGCGGTGCATCCGTTACGCCTTTGAGTTGGCTGCCACCCGTGTGCGCAAGCACGTCACCCTGGTCCACAAGACCAACGTGCTGTCGTTCGCTGGCGATCTCTGGCAGCGCACCTTCGACGCGGTTGCTGCCGAGCACCCGCACGTCGGCACCGCCTACAACCACGTGGATGCTGCTTGCATCTACTTCGTCCAAGACCCGCACCGCTATGACGTGATCGTTACCGACAACCTCTTCGGCGATATCCTCACCGACCTTGGCGGCGCGGTGTCCGGTGGCATCGGCCTCGCGTCGTCGGCCAACCTCAACCCGGCTCGCACCGGACCGTCGATGTTCGAGCCCGTGCACGGTTCGGCCCCCGACATCGCCGGCCAGAACAAGGCCAACCCGACCGCCGCAATTCTGTCCGCTGCGCTCATGCTCGACTTCCTCGACGAGGGCGCCGCCGCCGACCGCATTCGTGCGGCCTGCGCTCAACCGGTTACTGGCAGCACCACAGACGTTGGTGACGCGATCGCTGCTCGCGTGGGAAACTGATCTCATGCCAATCACACCCACACCGAAGATCTGGATGAACGGCGAGCTCGTCGACTGGGACAAGGCCCAAGTCCACGTGCTCACCCATACCCTCCACTATGGCACTGGCGTATTCGAAGGCATCCGCGCGTACGCAACCGACGACGGCCCATCGATCTTCCGCCTCACTGAGCACATTAAACGCCTCTTCGATTCGGCCAAGATCCTCGGCTTCGCGATCCCGTACACGGTCGATGAACTTGTCCAAGCCACCAAGGACACCGTTGCCTCGACCGGGCTCGACTCGTGCTACGTGCGTCCGTTGGCATATCTCGGCTATGGCGAAATGGGCTTGAACACCCTGCCCTGCTCGACCGACGTCGCTATTGCGTGCTGGCCGTGGGGCGCGCTACTCGGTGACGAAGCGGTCACCAAGGGCGTGCGGATGAAGATCTCTTCGTGGACGCGTCACGACCACAACACGATGCCGCCCGCAGCAAAGACGGTTGGCAACTACGTCAACTCGTCGCTCGCGAAGGTCGAAGCGCTCAAGGCGGGTTACGACGAAGCAATCATGCTTGCGCCGAACGGCCTTGTTGCCGAATGCACCGGTGAGAACATCTTCGTTGCCCGTCACGGCAAGCTGCTGACCCCGCCGTTGTCGGCTGGTGCGCTCGAAGGAATTACGCAGAGCACCGTGGCGACACTTGCCAAAGATCTCGGGTTCGAAGTCCAAGTCGACAACATTGCTCGCAGCGACCTCTACATCGCCGACGAAGCCTTTGTCTGCGGCACCGCAGCTGAAGTGAGCTCGATCAACTCGGTCGATGACCGCGAGATTCCATGCCCCGGTCCGATGACTCTCGCGATGTCAGAGGCCTATCTCGCCACGGTGCGCCGCCAGAACCCGAAGTACCTGGATTGGTGCGAGCTCACCGTCTGACGACGGTGTGGCGGCTGCGTCGCCTTGAGCTCTTTTCTCGGGCCGACCGGCCCGACTCGCTTGCGCTCGACCGGGCGCTCCTCCTGCGCGTGCTGACCGGCGCGCCCCTACTGCCTCTGTGCCCTCTGCCTCACTTACCTTGGCAAGGCTGCGCTGATCTTGCTGACTGTGGCGAGGTCTTCGCGGGCTAACTCGAGTGTTGGACTAAGGAGCAGCGCGACGTCGGTCGCCCCAGCGTCGCCCAATGCTTCGATGTGGCCGAGCACTGCGTCGTGGTCGCCGATTGCGCCCACCTCGGTCCACCACTCGGCAGGAAAGTCGGCAATGGCAGCATCGCCCTTGATGGTGAACCGCTCGACCATCTCGTCGAAATGTGGGTGTGCTCGGATCGATGGGTGTTGCGCAGTGAGCTGGAACGACATGTATGGCGTCATTAGTTGATAAGCCTCGCGAGCCGTCGGAGTGAGGCACAGTGCGCTGAAGACTGACACCCGGAAGCTGTCGGGGGAGCCAGCATTTCGAATCGTCTCCCGGACGTAGGTTGGGCCAGCGGCGTCGGCGAGAACGACGCCATTGCACACACGGCCGGCCATGGTCAGCGACTTTGGCCCACGCACCCCAGCGAGCACAGGGGGAATGATTGTTGGCGGTTGATCGAGGGTGACGTTGCGCATCGTCACATGCTGACCTTCGAAGTTCACGGTTTCGCCTCGGAGGAGTCGCTGCACTGTCGTCAACACCTCTTCGAGGGTGGTGAGTGGCGAGGAGGGGCGGGCACCCATCTGCTCCATCCACTCCTGCACGCCATGCCCGATCCCGGCGATCAAGCGGCCAGGGGCGAGCGCAGCCAGCGTGGCGATCTCCATTGCTGTCACGGCGGCATTGCGGGCCACTGCGGGAAGGATGCCGAGGCCCACCTGCAGGCGGTTGGTCCGAGCGAGCGCAGTCGCAGCGAGGGACACGCCGGCGGTGAAGAAGCAGTCTTCGATCACCCAGAGTTGATCGACGCCACCCTGCTCGAGCGACTCGGCAAACTCGATGACTGCCGCAGCGGGAAGTGAGCGGTCGAAGCACATGCCGATGTTCGGAGTCATTTCCAGAACGTAGCAAGATGTGCCAGGGCTAGAACAGAGCTCGGGGTCAGGGTAAAGGAGTGGGGGAACATGGCCCGAAAAGCAGAGGAGCCCCGGTCAGCGCTGCCAGACCGAAGTCGGCGCACCTTCCGGGGCTCCTCAGATGGACAGATCCACCACTGGTCGTTCGTCGGGCGTTAGCCTTCCTCTTGACCTGTTCACATCGCCCGTCTCACCGTTTCCTCCGACCGAAATCGGAAGAGCGGTGTGGCGGGCGATGCCCGTTTTCGGGTGACGTCCGGCAAGCCGGACCGCACCCGATTTGTCACCGTTCCACGCTGACCCGGTTACCCGTGCCATCAAAATTGGTGCCAAAGCAGATCTGTCAGTCCAAGGTTCAGTTGGGGTGTTCCCTGGTCGTTCGGTTCTGCACCATTGCGCCGCTGCTGTGTGCCGACCCGAAGGTCGACATCCAGTTCGATTGCCTCGCTGACCCGATCGGTTTCCCGAACGACCCTGCAGGTCTCCGTCTTCGCCTGATCCCCGAAGGCACCTGGCGACCCGGTCTGACCTCACACCTCGACCGGTTACCCGATCTCGGTGCCGACTCCCCGTTGTCCGTGTTTCACCCGAAGGTGCAGTACGAACTCGGTCTGAGATGGCTGTGAGCTCTGTCCTGTTCCGACTCCGCTGCACCTCGTCGACAGTGTGGGCTTGGGCCGAAGCCCCATCCTCACCGCCCCGGTTGGTGTGCGCTCTCCGGAACGTTCTCCAGTAAAGACCGGGCGAAATCACTCGTCAAGGGGTTTTGCGAAAGACACAGGGTTATCCCCGAACATTTCTTGTTACCCCCAGAATTTGGTCGTTCATCCACCGCTTCCACACCATTCGTGCACACCCTGTCCACATCTTGCAGGCATGGAATTTGCGGTTTCGGGGGTGCCCGTATGCTGAGTGCACTATGCGACACGTGGAAATTTTTGACACGACCCTGCGCGATGGCTTGCAGGTCGAAGGAGTGTCGGCGACAGTCGACGACAAGCTCCGAATTGCAGAGCAACTCGATCACCTCGGCGTCCATTACATCGAAGGCGGCTGGCCCGGGGCGAACCCGAAGGACATCGAGTTCTTTGCACGAGCTATGACTGAGCTGAAACTCAGCACGTCGACACTGGTTGCATTCGGTTCGACCCGTCGGCCTCGTGGTAGGACCGATGAGGACTCGACGCTGCGGAACCTCATCGAGGCGAACACCGCTGCAGTGTGCATTGTTGCCAAGAGTTCTGAGTATCAGGTAGTCGAAGCAATGCAGACGACGCTCGATGAAGGTGTCGCGATGATCGCCGACAGCGTCCGGTTCCTGCACGGTGAAGGACGCAGCGTGCTGGTCGACCTGGAGCACTTCTTCGACGGCTACAAGTCCAACCCCGAATTCGCATTGCGGGCTATCGAAGCCGCCGTGGTCAATGGAGCATCCCACCTCGTGCTGTGCGACACGAACGGCGGCACCCTTCCCGACGAGGTGTCGGCGATTGTTTCTGGCATTAAGGCGCACGTCGGTAACGACGCAACGATCGGCATCCATTGTCACGACGACACGGGTTGTGCTGTGGCGAATTCTATGGCGGCGGTCGAGGCCGGTGCTGGTCACGTGCAGGGAACGTTGAACGGCCTGGGGGAGCGGACCGGCAACACCAACCTGACCACAGTCATCCCGAACCTCCAGCTCAAGCGGGGTTATCAGTGTCTTCCCGAGGGTCGTCTCGCGCGCCTCACGTCGGTCAGCCATCATGTGGCTGAGACGTTGAATCGGGCAGTCAACCCGCAAGCTCCCTACGTCGGTTCATCAGCATTCGCGCACAAGGCTGGGCTGCATGTCTCAGCGATTGCCCGTGCGAAAGATGCCTATGAGCACATCGACCCGGGCGCCGTCGGCAACGGTACCCGCTTTGTCGTGTCCGAAATGGCCGGCCGGGCAACGATCCAGATGAAGGCTGACGAACTGGGCCTAAAAATTGACGGAACTCAGATTAACCAGGTGATCGATAATCTCAAGCGGCTGGAGCACGACGGATACCACTTCGAGGCGGCTGACGCTTCGCTCGAACTCCTGATGCGGCGGGCTATCGGCAGTGTTCCTGACTTTTTCGAGATTGAGTCGATGCGCGTCATTACCGACGAGGTGCGCGGCGGCCCATTCAGCACCGAAGCCACGGTCAAGCTCTGGCTGGGTCACGGCGACGCTGCCGAGCGGCGCGTGTCGATCGCTGAGGGGAACGGCCCGGTCAATGCCCTCGATACGGCATTTCGTTCTGCCGTAGGCGAAGCATTTCCCCAGCTCAGTCGAATTCATCTCACCGACTACAAGGTCCGGATCCTGGATGGAGGCAGCGCCACCGGGGCGACCACACGTGTGCTGCTGTCGGCAACAAATGGTGAGCAGGACTGGACGACGATCGGTGTCAGTGCAAACATCATTGAGGCATCTTGGCGTGCCCTGGAAGACACGCTGATATACGGACTGCTTCACACCAACGGTCACATTCAGTGACCCGCACACACAACTTGTGACAAAAATTCACAGTCTGTGAATTGCCACCACCCTTGGTGACCTGTAACGTGATCATCCATGATGTGGCGAATGTTTGACGCATGGGTTCTGGGTAAAAAACTATGAGTGGAGAGGCAGCCATGCTGACTAGCGAGTCGAATGTTCAGGTGGCGACACTTGACGAAATGGTGACGACACTTGAAGAGGTGGCGACGGTTGATGGTCGCGTCGCTCGACGCCAACGCAATCGCATCGCCGTTCTCGATGCAGTGGTCGTTCTGTTCGAGGCTGGGAACACTGAACCGGCCGTCGATGAGGTCTCGGACATCTCGGGTGTGTCATCACGGTCGATCTACCGGTATTTCCACCATCGCGACGAGTTGGTCCGTGCCGCAATGTGGCATCTCATGGCTCGTATCGAGCCGCAAATGGAGCTCGCCGATATTGGTGAGGGCTCACTCGACGACCGGATTGATAGGTTCGTCAAGCACCGTCTCGCAGTGTTCGCCGTGCTCGCACCGATTACACGTGCAGCCCGCAAGGTCGCCCAGTCACTCGACCTGGGTAGTGAAGAGTTCGAAGCTGGTCGGCTTTTGTTCCGCCAACAATTCCTTGATCACTTTGCGCCTGAGTTCGCAACGCTCGAGGGCCAGGCGTTGACGCAAGCCGTGGTGGCGGCCGAACTGGCATTTCAATTCGACTCGTTCGAATACCTCAGCATGTCGTTCGATGGCAACGTCGACGAGATGGGCTACCTGCTCGTGCGGCAGCTCCGGATTCTCCTCGTGGTGCTGCGATGACTTCAGAACTGATGATGCCTGAATCCGTGGAGATCCGCACTGACGGACGGATTGACCGGCGGCTGCGTAATCGTGATGCTGTGCTTGAGGCCACGATCCAGATGTTCGCGGAAGGCGAGGTCATGCCGGCAATCGAAGACGTCGCCGAGCGAGTCTCGGTGTCGTTGCGGTCGGTGTACCGATACTTCGCAACGCGTGAGGAGTTGATTCGCGCTGCGCTCGAAAGATGGCTCCTGGAAGAGACGCCGCATCTCGTTCCTCCGCCGCCGATTGACGGCGATCTCGCTGATCGCGTCGAGTATTTTTGTGCGCAGCGCCTGGCGCTTTATTTCCGATTTGCCCCGCTGGCACGGGTGGCGCTTGTCCTGGATGGTACCGATCCCATGGTGCGGGAGATCTTCGAATACGGGCGTGAATCGCTGCGTCAACAGTTTGCTGCACAGTTCGACACCGAACTTGAATTACTTGGACACCGAGATTGGGCCATAGTGACCACCGCAGCGACGCTGCCGTTGCAGTTCCATTTGTTTGAGTACATGCACGTTGGCTGCGGCTTCGACGCCGCACAGATGCATGACCTCATCGTTGAGCAGCTGCACCTTCATCTGTCGGCACTCTGACCGCTGGGCCGACCGACGCATCGCTTTGCCTACCAGATCCTGTAGAAAGGCATCGATGGCAGCTCCGAAGTTCAGCCCTGTAGTACCGACCGATCGCGCACGTGGCTACGCGTCGCCCGACTACGTTCCCGCGAGCTGGATGCCGGATCGCCCGGCCGAGATCGCCGGGTTCCAGCCGTCTGGGCCACGCCGCGGTAATCATGGCCCCGACCAGGGGTTCGCGCTGCGCATCGCAGCGCGGCTCGCTCCCCAGATCCAACTGCAGCCAGGTGAGCACCTTGACGATGCTGTGCGAGGTTGCCTCGGCATCGCGCTCGGGCGAGCTTCTTTGTTCTCACGCGCACCCGTCGTACACGACGTCAAACTGGCGTTTACGATCTGGGGCTACTTCGACGAGCAGCCGCCGGCTGAACTGATCGAGTTGCGAGCGCAGCTTTTCGCTGGCCTGCGACACGTTGCCCATCACTACACCGAGGCGCGCGAAGTCGCCGACATGGTGCCGGACTCAACACTGCAGCTCACGCCAGAGGCAGCTGCCGCGAAGTACCCCGCGTCCTGGCGCGAACTCGTCGGCGCCTGACCGCAACGGTCGCCACATCCCCGCGCCTCCAACGACCCAACGCATTCGAAGGCGGCAACGAGCTTTGCCAAGTCCGAGCTGAAACCCGATGGCCCCGGATCGATACATCTGTCGTGGGATAACTCGGGTGACATCACCGACGAGGCGTCAAAGAGCCGGAATCGAATGCGTCATAGGTATGGCGAGCCTGCCGCTAGCGCGTGCGAACTGGTGCTGCCACCGACGCTGGAGGCTGTTGCAGCCCTGTCGTGCACCGACCTGTATCGTGCCAACTCTGCGTTCACCGGCGAGGCGCAGCGGCTCGACCCGGATCGGGGGGGCATGTTGGCTCACCTCGCGCCATGGGCATCGGCAGCGCATTATTCGCCTGCTGTCTGCGGCGGGGATATCGGCGCCGCGACACGCTCAACAGGCGTTTAACCCCGACATTCGTGGGCTCTGACTGCCGAGTCGCTAAGTTTCGAGTTGTGCCCGACACGTTCGATCCGTCTATGCACCCGCACCGTCGACGCAACGCGCTGAGCGGACAGTGGGTGGTCGTGTCGCCGCAGCGCACCAAGCGTCCCTGGCAGGGCCATACCGATGGTGCCACCGTCGAGCGGCCCGCCGGGTACGACCCGAGCTGCTACCTGTGCCCGGGCAACGAACGTGCCAGCGGGCTATCGAACCCTGACTATTTGTCGACGTTCGTGTTCCAGAACGACTTCGCAGCGCTGCTTCCCGATGTTCCGTTGCCGGACAGCGCTGCCAGCGACGTGTCGGGTGGTCTGTATCAGTCAGCGACCGGCGACGGCGAGTGTCGAGTCATCTGTTTCTCGCCGGATCACGGCAAGACGCTCGCCACGATGGACCTGGCCGAAATCGGCGTCGTGATCGACCTCTGGAAGAGCGAGCTTGCCGAGCTACTCGACCGCTACGAGTATGTACAGATCTTTGAGACGCGAGGCGCAATCTCAGGATCGTCCAACCCGCATCCCCACGGACAAATCTGGGCATCGAACTTCCTGCCGAATGAGATCGTCGCCGAGGTTGCTGCACAGCGTTCCTACCGGGCCCAGCACGGGAGCCATTTGCTCGTTGATTATGTCGAGAGTGAGCTGGCCGCTGGAGACCGAATCATTCACGTCAACGACCACTGGGTTGTGGCGGTCCCATACTGGGCCTATTGGCCATACGAGACCATCGTGCTGCCGCGCCGCCCTGTGGCATCGCTACTCGACGTGACGGCGGACGAGGCAGCGGGCCTCGCTGATGCCCTCAAGACGATGCTGTCAGGCTTTGACCGGTTGTTCAACACGCCGTTTCCGTACTGCTCGGGGTGGCACACCGCGCCGCGTGGCCTCGAGGCCGACTGGCAGCTGCACGCGCACTACTACCCACCGTTGCTCCGTTCGGCCGACGTGGCCAAGATTCCAGCGAGCTACGAACTGCTTGCCAACCTCCAACGCGACCTCACACCCGAGACCGCCGCCGGCAACCTGCGCGCCGTCCTCTGACCGAGGGCCTTGTCAGACAACGTTTGGGTGCCCCCAGTCGAGGCAAACCTCGAGCGTTGTAGATCATTCGCTTGTGCACGTATTGTCGGATCAGGAGCGGTGTCAAGGCTGAGTCGCTGGAACGTTCTGAGCGCCCGCAGGCCCAGTTAGTGTCGCCGTCGTGAACACAACCTCGCATATGTTGGCCGTCGATGAGTCGCCGATTCTCGGCGCGGCACCACTGAGCGTGCTGCCGATCGTCGGTGCGGTCGTCATGTGGATCGTTTCAGCCCGAGCCGCAACGGGCGCTATCGGGCCGAATCGCTGGGCCGGGCTACGAACTCGGGCCACGATGGCATCGCATGAGGCCTGGGTCGCGGGGAACCGTGCCGCTCGAGCGGGGATACAGACGGCCGCCGTCATTCTTGGCGTTACCGGTGTCGTGGCCGGAGTGCTCGCTTCGACGACGGACTTGCTGCCGATGATCTTGCTCGTCGGTATCGCCCTGATGTTCGGAGCGCTTGTCCGTGCTTGTATTCTTGGCAATCGCGCCGCGCTGAACGTCACCTCAGAATCGTCGCTGAACGAGAAGTAGTCCGGACCGCTCCTTTCGGCCCTGTGCCGTTTGGGCCGCTGGGGATGTGGTCAGCAACTACCGTCCAGCAATGGCAGTCTCCACGAGCGCGGCCTCTGGGCTAGCGCGGCCGAACCGTTGCAAGCGCTGCGAGGAAACGATCGTTCCACTCAGCGCTGGCGATGGTGACGCGCACGCCGACATCGGCGAACGCCCTTGTGACCACGCCTTGGCGCTCGAGGTCGACGCCGAGTGCAGCGGCGTCGCTGAGCACCGGGAGCCACACGAAGTTGCCCTGTGGGTCAGGGAGTTCCCAACCTTTTGAGCGCAGCGACTCCACGACCCGAGTGCGTTCGCTGACCACTTCGGCAACCCGAACCCGCATCTCGTCGGCCGCGGCCAAGCTCGCCCGAGCGGCGCGCTGCGCTAGTTCGTTGATGGCAAACGGGACGAGCGTGCGGTCGATCATCCCGATTACCTCGGGATGACCAAGCGCGTAGCCGACGCGCAGCCCGGCGAGGCCATGTGCCTTGCTGAAGGTTCGGGTAATCACCAGATTCGAGTGTGCGGCCAGCAGTGCGGTCGAGTCGGTGACACGTTCGTCGGTCACGAACTCTGAGTACGCCTCGTCGAGGATCACCAGACACGTCTCCGGAACGGTTCGGAGGAACTCGGCGATGTCGGCCGTCGGCACGATTGTGCCGGTCGGGTTGTTCGGGTTCGTGACGAACACGAGCTTTGTTTGCACAGTGATCGCCGCAGCTAGCGCGATGAGGTCAAACGTTTCGTCGACCAGCGGCACGCGCACTTCCTCGGCTTCGACGAGCGCGGCGAACAGTGGATACGCCTCGAATGACGGCCAACACATCGCGACCTGATCGCCGGAGCCGACGTAGCTGAGAAGTAACTGTTGCAGGATGCCTGCTGAGCCGGCGCCGATTGTGACCTGCTCGGTGTCGACCCCGACGAACTCGGCAAGCTCCTCGCGCAAGGCCGTGGCACGGTGGTCGGCGTACAGACCGATGTGTTCGATCCCAGCGCTGATGGCGCCAGCAACGGAAGGGAGCGGACCGTACGGAAGCTCGTTCGATGCCATCTTGATGGCATCAGTAATCCCGTGTTCGGCGGCGGCTGCGGCGGCCGAACGGCCGGGCTTGTATCCGGGGAGAGCAGCAACAGCGGAGCGGGGGCGACCAGTCATGTCCCCATGATTCCAGACCGACAGCGCCGCGACCGGATCGCTCGGTCTGAAAGCTTCTCGCCCGACAGTTTCTTCGTCGTGGCTGAGAGTGGCAACATCTCTGCTATGACGAACGAGTCGATTGAACGCGGTGCCCTCACATGGCGGCCGGCAGAGGACGCTTGGGCGCACAGTTCGCTCTCCGACTTAGCCGAACACGTTGTTGGGCTCGGCGGGCCGAGCTGCGCGAACTACGCCGCATTGCTCGACTGGTCGCTCGGCGAACCCGGGCCGTTTTGGGCGGCGGTCGCGAGCTGGCAGTGCATCCGCTGGCACGCCGAGCCCAGCGCGTCTTTGGTTGCTGGCGTTATGCCGGATGTGACGTGGTTCCCCGGCGGCACGCTCAACTACGCCGAGCGGATGCTGGCATGGGCCTCCGAGCAGCCTGACGAGACGGCGCTCATCGAGCTGTCCCAGAGTCGCGACCGTCGCGAAATCACGTGGGCGCAGCTGGTCGATCAGGTTGCACGCTGTCGTGCAGGCCTCGTTGAACGGGGCGTCGGCCGTGGAGATCGGGTGGTTGCATTCAGCCCGAACATTTCCGAGACGTTGGTCGCGTTCCTGGCCACGGCGAGCCTCGGCGCGATCTGGAGTTCGTGCGCGCCCGAGTTTGGGGTGCGTGCGGTGACCGACCGCTGGGCACAGATCGAGCCGAAGGTGTTGATTGCCGTCGACGGATACATGTACGGGACTAAGGGCGTCGATCGCCGAGCGCACGTCGATCAGATCGCCGCAGCCTTGCCGTCCCTTGAGCACATCGTGCACATCGGCTATCTCCGGCCAGCGGTCGACATTCCATCCGATGCGCGTGTCTGCGCTTGGGATGACCTGCTTGGCGACTATGCGCCGCTGGTGTTCGAGGCGGTTCCGTTCGATCACCCGTTGTACGTCCTATTCTCATCGGGTACGACCGGCTTGCCGAAGCCGATTGTGCACGGACACGGCGGGATCGTGCTGGAACATGCGAAGGCCTGGTCGTTGCACTACGGCCTGCAGCCGGGGGATCGCGTGATGTGGTTCACGACAACCGGTTGGATGATGTGGAACTTTCTGATTTCGGGGCTGCTGACCGGGTCGACGATCGTCCTGTTCGACGGTGATCCTGCCGCCCCTGACCTGTTGGCGCTGTGGCGCATCGCTGCTGATGAGCAGGTCGACGTTCTTGGTGTGAGCGCGCCATTCATTATGGCGTGTCGGAAAGAGGGCATTCGTCCCGGGGATCTTGTTGACCTGTCGCGTGTGCGGCACCTCGGTTCCACCGGGGCCCCGCTGCCGGTCGAAGGTTTCGAATGGATTCCCGATGCGGTTGGCAGCCACATCCAGACCGGTTCGATGAGCGGTGGTACCGACGTGTGTACGGCCTTCGTCGGCACGGCGCCGACCCTACCGATCAGGGCGGGTGAGATTGGTGCTCGCATGCTGGGCTGCGACGTGCAGGCCTTCACGCCGACTGGTAAACGGTGCGCTCCGAACGAGACGGGCGAACTTGTCATCGTGGCACCGATGCCGTCGATGCCGATCGGCCTCTGGGGTGACGAGTCGGGCGACCGGTACCGGAGCACGTATTTCGACACCTATCCGGGTGTCTGGCATCACGGCGACTGGATCACCTTCTTCGACGACGGGGCATGCCAGATCACTGGTCGGTCCGACGCCACCTTGAATCGCGGTGGCGTTCGCCTGGGAACTGCAGATTTTTACGTGATTGTCGACTCGATGGCTGAGATTGCTGACAGTGCTGTCGTCCACCTCGAAGATGACGAGGGCGGGCCAGGCGAGCTGATCCTGCTGGTCGCGACCGCTGCCGGCTACGAACTCGACGACGACCTGGCCGACCGGATCAAGCGAGCGCTCCGGTCGGAGCTGTCGCCGCGTCATGTCCCCGACGAGATCGCCGCCCTGCCTGCTGTGCCACGCACGCTGTCGGGCAAGAAGCTTGAGGTGCCGATCAAGCGGATGCTGCTGGGCATGCCAGCCGACAAGGCAGCGTCACGCGATTCGCTCGCCAACCCTGAGGCACTCGATCATGTCGCTGCATGGGTCGCTGCGCGGAACGCCTGAGCGCCCCGACGGCCCGTTCTGTAACGACACTTCCGGTTAACGGATGCCAGGTGGCCCACTTCGGTTAACGGAGGCCTTGTGGTTGGATTTTGGCGAGGTAGTCATTGCTGGTTCCGAGCCGGAGGCGTAGGTCGTCGTAGTAGGTGCGAGGCGGGTTGAAGTAGATCTGCCCGGTATCCATTCATCTGGCCGCCGTCGGGATAGGCATCCACGGTTGCCGGTTTCGGCGGCGGCCCTGGCGGCACGGTCGGTGCAGCACCTGATGGTGCGATCAGGCGGGAGTGTTGGTTGCGGAATTCGAGGCCGAGCGTCGCATCACAGCCAGGAACCCGACACACGCCATGATCGCGATGCCCAAGGACGGTGCGGGCGCGGGCTGGTACGACGTACTGGGTACGGCCGACCGATACCGGCAGCCCGTTCTCTAAGAACACTGGGGCGACGGTGCCGTTATAGGTGAGGTAGCGGCGGATCGCGTCAGGCACGTTCCAGCCGGTGGCGTCGGCCATACCCCGCTCGTCGCGGTCGGTGTTGATGAACAGGTTGACCCGGAACCGTGAACAACGAGCCTGGTCAGCAACCGTGTCGAGCGAACTTTGGGCCATTTCGACCAGCGCCTCGACAAGCCCGGCACCGACGTCGCCGCCCGGGAACAGCCGGTCGCGGGCTTCATCGAGTGCCGCTTGCACGATCATCCCCGCATCGGACTCAGACGACTCCTTGGCCTCGGCATCGGTATCGGGTTCGTCCTCGGGCGTATCAACCGAGCCGCCATCGCCGGACGCAGCATGGCCGGACGCAGCGTCCGCGGTCGCGGGAGGCTCATCCGGGAGTTCGCGGCCGTCATCATCGAGTACCGGGAACGGATATTTCCGTAGGACATGACGCAACTGAGTGACCGTCATCACGCTCGCGTCATCACGGGACTGCACAGCGGCCCACGCCGGCGCGTTCCGGGCGCTTGTAACCATCTGGTCGAGTGAAAGTTCGCCGCGCCGGAAGGCCTCGATCGAGGCAGGCAATTCGGCGACACGTTCGGCAATCGCCACGATTGATCGGGCTAATGCGGGCGACATCCCGGCGCGCCACGCAACCCAAGCCGACATCGACGTCATCCCTTCGCCAGCCCACAACCGCTCATCGGCTAACAGGACAACTACCCGATCAACCAACGCCGCATGCTGGGAATTGAGAACGCCAACAGTGTCGTTGACCTCACACTCCAACTCGCCGGTTCATAGCATACTTTACGACACATACGTTCGAGAAAGCTTCAGACAACGATCGTGTGTTTGATCTCCGATGCTGGCGATGCGTGATTGATTGGATGCGACCGCCTCGAGCTCCATGTCGAGAAGGTGGTGCGGGCTGGCACCGACCCGTCGGTTGCCGCCGCTGATCAGGGGGCTTCGAGGCGAAGCCGCTCAGCGCGCTGTAGGCCTGGCCGTGCGCGAGCTGCCTGAACGAGTGGATGGACGCGCCGCCGCCACTCTGGCAGCAGGCGGTATGCGGCTTCGCCAGGGCATGCCGTGTAGGTCATGTCGCGGTGGCCGGAGATCGTCGGGGTCTCGACAAAGCTGCCGGCTTGCCACTTGTCGGACCCGCGAGAGATGAACTGTGCTTGAGCGTCCTTCCACGTGCTGAGGTCGTAACGGTGCGCCAGATGGGCCAGGAGGCGGACGAGGCTGTCCTGCATCGCAGGGGGAGGAGTGAGGTCAGTGAAGTCGCCGAGCAGGCACACGAGTTGACCGAAGCCCTGGCTGCCGCCGGAAGCTGATGCCTCGACCGGGCCGTCGAGGGAGCCGGCGCGACCTTCCCACACGGTGCCGTCTTGGCCGATGAAGAAGTTGTAGGCAACATCGTTCCAGCGCTTCGCCGGTCCGGTGTGGAACGCATAGGCAACGCGGATGAGGTCGCGTTGGGTCCCCCTGTAGTTGTTCGGGGAGAACGTGTGATGGACCAGTAGGAATTGAACATCTTCCGGGCCCATTGGGCCCTTTGGTGCGAGATCGGCGCCCCAAGCATCTCGGGGCAAGATGTCCAGGCCCGGAGCAACGGTGATCGCGGCGGAGAGTGGCGCCCCTCTTGCTTGTGTCGACCCGCTCGCGAGCGTCGCGACGCCGAGCACGCCGCCGGTTCCGGCGGCGAGGCCCCCGGCGATGAACGCCCGCCGGCTCAGCGCTGATTTCTGAAAGTCACCGTCGCATTGCCCGCACACATTGCACATCGTAGTTGCCTCGGTTCTGCCCATTGCGAGAACGTGGATCTCGTGCGCACATGTGTTGGTGCAGTGGGTGGAGTTGACATGGTGTGGCTCGATTCACGGTGGCCTATCCGCTGGCCTCTAGGGCGCAGAGGTTTGCTTGGGTACCGGCCCAGAGTTGGTTCGGGAAACGGACCGACTTGGTTTTGATTCCGAACTCGCTTATGGTGGGGCTATGGCAGACACCGAGAACAACGCCGATCGAGCGTGCTCGATTCAGGCGAGCCTCGACATACTCGGTGACCGTTGGACCATTCTGATCATGCGCGACGCGTTTCGTGGAGTCAGACGGTTCGATGATTTCCGCCGTGACCTCGACATCGCTCGTCCTGTCCTCACCGAACGTCTGAAAAGGCTGGTCGTGGCCGGTGTACTTGAACGCCGTCTGTACTGCGAACGCCCGCCGCGTTACGAGTACCGGCTCACCCCGATGGGTGCTGCTCTGTCGCCGACCCTGGTTGCGCTGATGCGCTGGGGCGACGAGTGGATCAACCACGATGAGCCGCCCACCGTGCTCGTGCACGAGGCCTGCGGCGAACCGCTTGACCAAGCATTTGTTTGCTGGCACTGCGACGAGACCTTCACCCAGTCGGCCATTGCGAGCCGACCCGGCAACGCCGTTACTCACTGAGACCCCTGCTTTTTCCTGGAGACCACATGAATCATCCACTGTTGAACGAATCGCTGCCCGACCTGCTCGCACTCGCCTCGGCCCGCCGCGACGAGGCGTTCGGGAACCGCATCACCTACAGCCCGAAGGTGTTCATCCCGCTGACTTTCCTGTGCAACGACACCTGCGGCTACTGCACCTTCGCGCAGCCGCCGGCCCGGGTCGAGAAGCTGTACCTCGACCCCGAAGACGTTCTGAAGATTGCCAAGCAAGGTGCTCGGCAGGGCTGCCACGAAGCGTTGTTCACGCTGGGGGAACGGCCGGAAGATCGCTACGAGGTCGCCCGTGACTGGCTCCGTGAGCGAGGGTACGACTCCACGGTCCACTACGTCGCCGAAATGGCCAAGCTGGTTATCGCCGAAACTGGGCTCCTCCCGCACGCCAACTGCGGAGCACTCACCAAAGCCGAACTCGAGCAGTTGCGACCGTTGAGCCCGAGCCAGGGGATGATGATCGAGTCGATCAACCCCGACCTCGAAGCGCACCGCAACGCGCCAGACAAGGTGCCCGCGCGCCGCCTTGCCACCCTTGAGGCTGCAGGCGAACTGCAGATCCCGTTTACCACCGGCA